>JBIIBC010000052.1:0-12343 GCA_044239605.1 Bacteroidia bacterium
TAGTTTTATTTTTTCAGTCAATTCTGTTTTCAACTGTTTTTTTTCTAAATCCGATAAATGCATTTCACTCGCAAGTTTAATAATTTTATTGTTATCTTCTAACTCTTCTATACTATTTTTTTGATTTTGTATAAAATTTTTTAATTCATCGTTTTCATTTTTTAACTCCATATTGCTTATGCTCAATTTTTTATTTTGCGCTAGCAGCTTTAAAACTTCCAGTTTTATTTCAGTTGTTAACAATGAATTTTGATTCATTTTTCAGTTTTCAATAAATTTTTATGCTCTTAAACTAGCCCCAACTTCTTTTTCAAAGTTCTTAATTAATTTTTTCATAACCGAATCAATTTCCTCCTCGGTTAAGGTTTTGTTTTCATCTTGCAGCATAAAACTTAAAGCATAACTTTTTTTACCACTTTCTATTTTATCGCCTTTGTACACATCAAAAACATTTACTTGCTTGATTAAATTACTTTCTGTTTTTACTGCAATTTTTTCTAATTGAGCATAATTAATGGCATCATCAATTAATAAGGCTAAATCGCGCCTAACGGCTGGAAAAGCTGGAACTAACTTAATGGTAGATTTTTCGTTTTTGTTTAATTCTACTAATAAATCTACATTGATATCAGCATAAAAAACAGGCGCATTTAAATCAAATTTATCTGCTAAATTTTGACTTACAGTTCCCATTATGGCTACTTGTTTTTGCTTGTAATTTACTGCTACAGCATAATCAAAATTGGCGTTTTCGGTTAATACCAATTCCAATTTTGTTAATTTACTTTTAGCTAAAATATTTTGAACAAATCCTTTAATAATATAATAGTTAGCCTGCTTGTTGTTTTGATTCCAATTTTCGTTTTCAGTAGAACCTGTCATAGCTATAACCAAGTGCGATTGCTCCACATAATTTTCTAATAAATTAATTCCACCAGCTTCGGTTTTATTGCCCTTAAAGTAAGTTTTACCAAACTCATAAAACTTTAAATTACTTAATTTACGGTTATTGTTGTATTGCAAAGCTTCCAACACACTTGGCAACATATTTAAACGCATGATGTCTAAATCGCTGCTTAATGGATTAAGCATTTTAACTGCATTTTGCAATTCATCTTCGTTGTAATATGCCGATTTAGTTAAGGTATTTGTAGCAATTTCGTTAAAACCATTTGCACTTAAATAATCAGCTAAGTTGTTTTTTAGTTTTACTTTTTGTTCAGTTTCGTTGTACGAAATGGTTGATTTAATATCGTTGCCAATTTCAATATTGTTTAAACCATAAATACGTAAAATTTCTTCAGTAACATCGGCAGGTCTAGTAACATCAGAACGATAGGGTGGAATTGAAATGGTTAAAATTTCACCTTTATCAGCTACTATTTCAATATCTAAAGCAGTTAAAATATGCGTTACTCTCTCTTTTTCAATTTCTTTTCCAATTAATTGATTTGATTTGGTCAAAGAAAATTCAATAACTGTATTTTCAATTTTGGTTGGATAAACATCAATAATTGCTGAACTAATATTACCACCAGCTATTTCAATAATTAAATTAGCAACGCGTTTTAAGGCTATTTCAGAAATATTAGGGTCAGTTCCTCTTTCATATCTAAAACTTGCATCAGTGCTTAAACCATGCGCTTTAGCTGCTTTTCTAATGGTGGCAGCATCAAAATAGGCACTTTCTAAAAATATATTTTTGGTTGTATCTGAAATACCAGAATCTAATCCACCAAAAACACCTGCTAATGCCAAAGGTTTTTCTGCATCACAAATCATACACTCGTGTCCTTTTAAAGTGCGTTCTGTTTTATCTAAAGTAGTAAATTTACTGCCAGCTACGGCTTTTTTCACTATTATTTGATTGCCTTTAATTTTATCAGCATCAAAAGCATGTAAAGGTTGTCCTAATTCATGTAAAACATAATTGGTAGCATCCACAATATTGTTAATAGGGCTAATGCCAATGGCGCGTAATCTATTTTGCATCCATTCAGGCGAAGGTTTTACTTCAATATTTGAAATGCTCAATCCAGTATAACGTTTACAACCTTCGGTATCTTCTAGGGTTACAGCTATTGGATTTGAGTCAGAATTTTGTATTTCGAATTTTGTATTTCGAATTTCGCATTTCGTTATTGCTCTTAAATCTCTCGCAGTACCTAAATGACTGGCAGCATCGCCTCTATTAGCTGTTAAGCCTATTTCAAAAACAAAATCGTTATAAACTTTAAAATATTCAGATGCAGGTTTTCCTACTTCGTAGTTTTCGGGTAAAATTAAAATACCATCATGACTTTCGCCTAAACCAATTTCATCTTCAGCACAAACCATTCCCTCGCTCACTTCGCCTCTAATTTTTGATTTACTGATTTTGAATGGTTCGCCTTTGCTTGGGTATAAAGTTGCTCCAACTGTTGCCACCAATACTTTTTGACCAGCAGCCACATTGGGTGCTCCACAAACAATTTGTTTATCTTCGCCTGTCCCAATATCAACTTTACAAACACTTAATTTGTCGGCATTTGGATGTTTTTCTCTTTCTTTTACAAAGCCAATTACAATACCTTCTAAACCACCTTTAATACTTTGGTAATTTTCAACATGTTCTACTTCTAGTCCGCATCCAGTAAGCATTTGGCTTACTTCGCTTGGAGTTGAATTTATATCAATAATATCTTTTAACCAGTTATAACTTATTTTCATTAATGAATAATTAAAATTGTTTTATAAAAATTTGTGTGCGAAAATAACAAAATGTAGGATAGGATTACTATTTTTGAATATGAAAAAAACTTTAGTAATAGGTGCAAGCCCTAATCCTGATAGGTATGCCTATTTGGCAACCGAAATGCTCAAGGAATACAAACATCCTGTTTTTGCATTTGGCTTAAAAAAAGGAATGATTAATGAAACCGAAATACAAACTGAATGGCCTATTAATGAAGAATTTGATACTGTAACTTTGTATGTTGGGCCTCAAAATCAAGCCGATTATTTTAATAAGATAGTGAGTTTAAAACCAAAAAGAGTAATTTTTAATCCCGGAACTGAGAACAAAGAATTTCAAAATTTATTGACTCAAAATAATATTGAACCCATTGAGGCTTGTACTTTGGTGATGTTACGAACTAACCAGTTTTAAAAAAAACACCTTGCATCTAAAAAATGTAAGGTGTTTTTTTAATATTATCTGTGATTTTTAAATCTCTCACTAACCACTAAATCTTTACTTCCAGCTGTATGAACGTAAAAACCTTCTCCAGATTTAACACCTAAATTACCAGCAGTAACCATATTTACCAATAAAGGAGATGGTGCATATCTATGATCGCCTAAACCTTCGTGTAGTACATTCATAATAGCTAAACATACATCTAAGCCAATAAAATCAGCTAATTGTAATGGACCCATTGGATGAGCCATACCAAGTTTCATAACAGTATCAATTGATTCAACTGAACCAACCCCCTGTTGTAAACAGAAAATAGCTTCGTTAATCATTGGCATCAAAATACGATTTGCAATAAAACCTGCATAATCATTTGCCAAAGCAGGAATTTTACCAACAGCTTTCGATAATTCTAAAATTGTATTAGTAACCTCTTCACTTGTTTTAAAACCATTAATCACTTCTACCAATTTCATTACTGGAACAGGATTCATAAAGTGCATACCTATTACTTTATCAGCGCGTTTAGTAACACTTGCTATTTTAGTTATTGATATAGACGAAGTGTTAGATGCTAAAATAGTGTGAGTTGGACAAATTTCATCCAATTGTTTGAATATATCTAATTTAATAGCCATATTTTCGCTTGCCGCTTCAACTACTAAATCAGCATTGCTTGCAGCATCTTTTAAATTAGTGTATGTAGTAATATTGCCTAAAGTAGCTGCTTTGTCAGTCTCTGTTATGGAGCCTTTTGCAACTTGACGATCAAGATTTTTAGCAATAGTTGCCAATGCCTTTTGCAAAGCAGTTTCATTCACATCAATTAAATTTACTTGGTAGCCAAATTGAGCGAATGTATGTGCTATTCCATTTCCCATTGTTCCAGAACCAATTACTGTAATATTTTTCATTATTCTTTTCTATGTTTAGTTTTTTTGAAAGGCAAATCTATTAAACACTTGCGCTTTAACAAATGTAAAATTTATGATGTTTACTATTTTTATAATTCGAAAAGGATAAACGCTAAACTTAAAAATTTATTAAACTTATTAACTTGTGTGCATAGGCTTATATTTTTATTAATTTTACCCCCAAAAAAATAACAATATATATATGCGTATTTTAAAAATATCATTACTAATTTTATTCTCGGTATTTAACAGTGCAGTATTTGCACAAAAACAAGATGCTAAAAAAGGACAACCAAGCCAACCTCAAGGACATTCCATAACAATAACCTTGAAAGGAATTCCAAATAAGATGTTTTATTTAGGATATTATTTTGGTGATAAACAGTATTTGAGGGATAGTGCAGTTACCGATGCTAAAGGAAAAATGATTTTTACAGACGATAAAACACTAGAAGGTGGAGTGTATTTAATTGCAACTGCTGACAAATCATTACTATTTGATTTTATAGTTACCGAACAACATTTTTCACTAGAGACAGATACGAATGGCATCATTGAAAACATGAAAGTAACAAACTCACCTGAAAATGTGGCATTTTTTGAATATACTAAATTTACAAGTATAGTAGGTAAAAAAGCTAGTATTTTGGAACCTAAAATTAAAGAAGCAAAAGAAAATAAAAATAAAGAAGATGAAGATAAATTAATGACTGAGTACAAATTATTGATGTCTAATTTAAATGCAGAACGAAAAAGAATATTAGAGACAAATCCGACCTTTTTAATTAGTAAAATTTTTAAAATGATGCAGGAAATTGATGTACCTGAAGCACCTAAGAATGCAAAAGGTGATTTAATTGATTCTAATTTCCAATATCAGTATTATAAAACTCATTATTTCGATAATTTTGATTTTTCAGACGAAAGAATTACAAGAACACCTACTTTTTTTCCAAAATTCGAAACCTATATGTTAAAAGTAGTACCACAAATTCCTGATAGTATTATTGTTGGTTCAGATTTAATGCTAAAGCAAGCGAGTAAAGGAAAAGAAAATTTTAAGTTTTGCTTGTTTTGGACCACAAATCACTATGAATCATCGCAATACATGGGAATGGATGCCGTATTTGTACACTTAATTGACAATTACTATGCAAAAGGAAAAGCTTATTGGGTTGATAGTTTATTGATTTGGAAAATGAAAGATAAGTGCGATAAATTACGTTATAACTTAATTGGTGTAAAAGCTAAAAACTTAAATATGCTTGACACTAATAATCGTTACCATGCACTTTATAATATGGATGCTAAATATACACTTGTAATGTTTTGGAATGCAACATGCGGACATTGTAAAGAGGAAATGCCTAAAGTGGTAGAAGCGTATAATGAATTAAATAAAGATGTAATTGAAAAAAATAAAGCACTATCAAAAATTAAAACCAAAGATAAAATTGGACCCAATTTATTACCATTAAAGTTTGATGTATTTTCAGTAAGTTTAACCGAAAACGTTGATGATTGGAAAAAGTATTTAATTGAACAAAAATTACCTTGGAAATTAAATGTTTATGACCCATTGAATGAAACTAATTTTAGACAATATTATGATGTTTACAGCACACCAGTGCTTTACATATTAGATAATAATAAAAAGGTTATTGCAAAACGAATAGCAGCAAACCAAATTAAAGAGTTTGTTGAAAATGCAGAAAAATTTGAAAAAGAAATAACTAAAAAGTAACAAAAAGCCGACCCTAATAATTAAGGTCGGCTTTTTTATTTTATATTAAGTTCAAGTTTTCTTAACTCATTATATAACATATCTCGCGTATTAATAATAGAACCAGTGCTAAATTTCATTTTATAAGCTTCACCACTCATGTATGATTTACTTGCTATTAAATCAATAAAATTTTTTGCTGTTTTTACTTTATTACCAGCCTTTTTTCTTTTCATTCTTAAATGTTCTGCAGCTTCTTTGGCTTCATATTCATTTCCATTTCTAATAAAAACTGCATTGCTTTTTTCAATATATAAAATAAGTTTATTTATTTTTTCTTCTTCAATATTATTTTGAAAGCACAAATTTGGTTTAGCATAAATTTGTTGAAAGTTTACAGTATTTAAAAATAAAAAAGTTAATATTACGAATAGTTTTTTCATATTTGCTGTGTTAATTTATTTGCAATTAAATAAAATATTTTTAAATCAAACATTCAATTTTTATAATGCATCAACTTCCTCCATTTTTATTGGTTTTTCCATTTATTATACTTTTACTTTTAATTGCAATTGGCCCCATATTTTTAAGTAAATTTTGGCACCATCATTTTCAGAAAGTTAGTGTAGGTTTGGGAGCAGTTGTATTTTTGTATTATGGGTTTGCTATGGATAATTTTTCACATCCGCTTGAAACCATCGCAGAATATGTATCGTTCATTAGTTTATTAACCATATTATTTGTGGCAAGTGGCGGTATTTATGCATTTATTGATGTAGAAAGTAAGCCTTTAACCAATATTTTATTTTTATTTTTGGCTGCTATTTTAACCAATTTATTAGGAACTACAGGTGCTTCTGTATTATTAATAAAACCTTTTATGCGCATTAATAGATACAGGCTTCAACCCTATCATATTGTATTTTTTATTTTTATTGTATCTAATTTAGGTGGATTATTAACTCCTATTGGCGATCCGCCTTTATTCATGGGCTATTTGAAAGGTGTGCCATTTGAATGGACATTCATACATTTGTTACCTAAATGGCTTCTTGCTATTTCTCTTATATTATTTGTTTTCTTTTTGGTGGATAGAAAAAATACCAAGTTAGATGATGTAGATACTAGCTCTCATTACACAAATAAAATTTTAATCAATGGAAAACGTAATTTTGTTTGGCTAGCAATCGGAATTGTTAGTATATTTATTGATCCAAATCTTATGGAGAGTTTACCTCATATTGATATAGATGGTAAGAAAATATCGTATTTAAGAGAAATAATCCAATTAAGTTCAGCATTTTTTTGTTTTAAATTTAGCAACAAAAATGCCATGGAAAGTAACGAATTTTCATTTGAACCAATAAAAGAAGTTGCATGGCTTTTTATTGGTATTTTTTTAACGATGATTCCTGCCTTACAATGGTTAGAACACAGTGCACAAAATCCATTAATAAGTAATAAAATATCTGTGGGTGTAGCTTATTGGTTTAGCGGTATTTTTTCATCAGTTTTGGATAATGCACCAACTTACTTAAATGTTTTTGCAGTAGTATTATCTAAATTTGGTTTTAGTATTGATAATATTAATGATGTGAAGTTATTTTTAAAGTCAAATAATATTGAATTTCTTTCTGCATTATCAACAGGAGCAGTGTTTTTTGGAGCAATGACTTATATTGGAAATGGACCTAATTTTATGGTTAAATCAATTGCAGATAAGGCGGGTGTAAAAATGCCAAGTTTTGGTGAATATATTTATAAATATAGTATTCCTTATTTGTTACCTGTTTTAATTGTGGTTTGGCTTGTGTTTTATTTTTAGTTATTCAAGGAATTTATAAAACTATAAACTACCCCTTTTCTTTAACCAAATATAAGTAAAAACAATAGTAAGAATAAAGTATAAGTATGCTTTTCCTTCTACAAAGTTTTCGAAAATGGAAATATAAAAACCTACTAAAAGGCATATTATAGCAAGCACAAGCCAATTTCTTAAAATCCACTTATCCATCATTTCTTTAAACTAATAATTCCTTTTATTTTAAATATTTTGTATTGTGAGAATTCTGTATTGCTTTCTAAACCATCACCATAAATAATTTCATCGGGAGTAGTAATTTTAACAGCTTCATTGGTATTAATTTTATTGGTTTTTTCATCCCAAATAAGCAATTCTGTTCTTAAGGTATCACCTTTAATATTTACCACAATAACATCATTTTTTACAGTCATTGTTCTAGCTCTGTCATCTCGTATAGCATATTTTGATTTGATATAACTAGTTATTTTTTTTTGATTGTTGTAAAAGTAAGCAGTTATACCTTTTTTCATGATGGATTGATTACTTTTATCATTATCAAAACGTTCGAGGGTTGGTGCAAATACTTTGGCTTTTACAAAGCCCGAATCGGTATAATTTAATAAAATATTTGTTCCAACTTCTATTGGTAAATTGTCGGAGGCAGTTAGCACTTGTATTTTTTCTATATTATCGTTTTTGCAAGCTAGTATGCTAGTAATAATAATTAAGGCTAAAATAGTTCTGAATTTGAAGGAAAAATTAATCATATTTATATTTAATAAACCATTTATCAGAAAATACAATTCCAACAGTAAACTTATAGTATTCTTCGTTTATTAAATTAGTATTTGCGCCCCTAGTTAAATATTCAAAACCAACATTTACCCTAGAAAATTTTCTGTTTCTATCTCTTTCAGCAATTGGTATGCCAATTCCGCAACTGTAAGAATTAATATTAACTGATTGATTGTCTAATATAATGTTTGACTGCTCAACCCTATAGCCAATTCTATACTCTAAACGTTTAAAATAATTTCTAGCATCCTCTTTCACATCAGGTAACCAACATGCACCTGTTTTAAAAAACCATGAATTTTGTAATCCTCTATTTATTCCGAAACTACTAAAATTGCTCCATGCAGTGGTACCAAAATCGGCAGCAATAGTCCAATTGTAATTATTAGTAAATGCTATTCCGTATTGTAAACTCATTGGAATTGTAATATTACCTGTTTTATTGTCATCCGTTTTTATAGAATCTCTAGAATTGTCAATACCGCCTCTCGAAAGAGTTCTAAATGAATATCTTTGAGTAATATCAATACTTGTTTCGGTATTAATAGTAAATCCAGCATTTATGGTTATTGGATATTTTTTAGAAGTTGTGAATTTATTTCTTTCAAAACCATTTGAATCAATGATATTCTTATAAAATGGGATACTGATATTTACACTGTCAAAATGAGCTTGTAAACCATATTCAATTACAAAACCATTAATATAATTTTTACTCTCTTGAGTCCAGTTAAACATAAAATAATCAGTTGGAATAGTTTGAATTATTTTAGAATTATTCTGTCCAAATACATATCCTAAATTTACACCAGCAGAAAAATTTTTGTTGATTTTTGCACCAATACCAATATAGGCTCTATTTAATCCTCCATCCCCTGTTTGAGTTGTGGTTCCATTAATAATTCCAGCAGTGTCGGTTTGAATAGGAGTACTGCGTTTAATATCATAACCTAATGCTGAATATGGTGCTGCACCAAAAGCTACTCCAATTCCACGTTTTGAAATGGAAGTTCCAAAATTAAAATATGTTAACCCAGATAATGAGCTATTAATTTGAGTACCCGTACTTTTCAGAGTTCCATTACTTAACATTGCACCTGCTTCTAGATTAGTTTGTTTTAAAGCACTGTATGATGCAGGGTTTAAATTGTTTAAATCATAACCACGTCTTATACCTTGGCTTACTTGTCCCATGTTACCTAAAGTGGCCGAACCATAGTATTGAATATCGCCAATTCCAAAGTACGAATATGGACTTTGTGAAAGGTTTTGAGCATTAGAGTAAAAATTTTGGAATAAAAAACAGAACAATAAACCAAGGCCTATTTTATTGTTTAATATATTTGATTGCCTAGCAGGGGCTTTATACATTGTAGATTAATATTTTATTGAGTCCGAATAAAGTTAAATATGGATGTGCAAATAAGGCATTTTTTAGGTGTTTTTCAAACAAAAAACAATCGCCACCGCTTAATAGTATTTCTGTTGGTCCAAATTCATTTTTGTACCATTCTATTCTGCCATTTATTTCGGCTAAAATGCCATAAAAAGAACCGCTTTGCATGCAGCTTTCAGTATTATTTCCATTAAAATGAGTTGGCTCACTAAAGTTTATTAAAGGTAATTTGGCTGTAAAATGGTTCATGGCTTGTAATCGCATATTTAATCCTGGAGAAATAGCTCCTCCCAAGTAGGTTAAGTTACGGTTCAAAAACTCAAAGGTTACACAAGTGCCTAAACTTATTACTAAAATGTTTTGCTCAGAGGCAAAATTAGTTGCTGCAGCAACGAGTGCAATTCTATCTAAACCAAGTGTTTGTGGTGTTTGGTATTGGTTAATAAAAGGTAATTTTGTAAAATGATTAAAAGGTAAATAATTGGTTTTATGTTGTAGTAGCTGAGTTACAGATTCCAAATTATTGTTTACATTACTTACTATGCTGTGGGTGATTTTGTATTTAGTTAAAATAGGTGCTAATAAATCAGCGGTAAGTTCAGGCAACAAAATAGTATCGAGCAATTCTGAATTATCAAAAATGCCCAACTTAGATTGTGTGTTTCCTATATCAATACAAATGTTTTTCACGTTTATTTAGTTCATAGTTCTTAGTTCTTAGTTCATAGTTCATATTTCATAGTTGTTAATGTCTAAATAAGGTTGACCGTTTTGTGTTTCAATAATCAATTCTCATCTCTCTTCTCCCAATTCTCACCTCCAATCACTTATCTCCCAACTCTCCTCTTTCAATTCTCAACTCCCATCACTCATTCAACATCCAACATTCAAAATTCAAAATTTATCATACCAATTTCCTTGTGCGCGAACTCCATTAATTTATTATCAATTATTACCTGCAATAAACCATAATTATTTACATTTACAATGGTGCCTTGGCATATTTTGTTGTTGACTATGAATTGGCAATTTTCATTTTTTCGGTACAAAAGTTGGTTGTAATATTCTGCAATTTCGTTGTAATTACTTTGCTTAAGTGTTTGATATACAATATTTATTTCATTGGTAAGTTGGTGTAAAATGGCTTCTATTTCCAAATCATGATTTAAAATATTTTTTAACGAAATGGCATTTTTATTTTCAAAAACCATTTGGTTTATATTGAGCCCAATTCCAATAATGGTTTGTTTTAAAACAGTTCCTTGAATGGCATTTTCAATTAAAATGCCGGCTATTTTTTTGTTCTCTATATAAATATCGTTTGGCCATTTTATAAAACAGTTTTTTTGTGTAATATTTTTTATAACTGTTTGTAAAGCAATGCTAATAGCCATGTTTATATAAGCTTGGTGCTCAATTTTTACAAAATGAAACTCAAGTAAAATACTGCATAACAAATTTTTATTGGGTTCACTTTCCCAAGTATTGCTAGCCATTCCTCTTCCTGCTGTTTGGTGGGCAGTGTATACCACCAAACCATTTTCTGTATCTAGGTTTTTGATGTAATTATTGGTAGAATTTACCTGATTTATGAAATGATATTTAAAATGAATTGGGAACAAATTTTTAAAACCGTTTTTAAAAGCTATTTTTGGCGCGCAATATAGATAAGATAAATAGAAGATGAGCATTGATAAAAAACCAGCCAAAAAAGTAGCTGCAAAGAAAGTAGCCAAAAAAGTAGCTGCAAAAAAAGTGAGTTCGAAAGCAGTAACTGCTAAAAAAGTAACCACAAAAACACCTAAAATAACCGATCCTACCGAGTTTTTAGCTTGGGCAGTAGCGCAAGGAATGTTTGAGCGCAAAGCACAAGATATTAAGATATTAGATATGCGCAATGTACGTGGCGCTAGTTCCGATTTTTTTGTAATATGTAATGCTGATAGCGATAAGCAGGTAGAAGCTATTGCTCATAGTGTGGATGAAGAAGTGAAAAAACTAACGGGCGAAACTCCTTGGCACCGCGAAGGTTTAGAAAACAACGAATGGGTTTTGTTAGATTATTTTAACGTGGTAGCACACATTTTCCAAACTGAAAAACGTGAGTTTTATGCAGTAGAGGAACTTTGGGGCGATGCTTTAAATGTTGAATTTATTGGTAAATAATTTAAAATCAAATAATTAATAATTTTGCTTTGCAATGTAAATTAAGTTTTAAATAAGGTAACTTATTACATTTGAATCCTTTTAAAAAAATATGTTAGATAGAAATACGATTATTGGCTTTTCGCTAATTTTGGCCTTATTAGTAGGTTGGGCTTACTTTTTAAAACCTAGCGATGCAGAAATAGAGGCTTACAAACGTCAACAGGATAGTTTAAAAATAGTTGAAGTTCAACAAGACAGTTTAGCTAAAACAGTTATTGATTCGGCCAAAACTAATGCAGTATTAACAGCTGCCAACGATTCGAATATGGCTGTTCAAACATTTGGAACTTTTGCTGCTTATGCCAAAGGAACTGAACAATTTTCTACC
>JBIIBC010000081.1:0-2915 GCA_044239605.1 Bacteroidia bacterium
CTTGGAAAAATAGCAAAACTTGGTGCCGAAAAAGCCAGAGAAAGTGCTTCAGCAACTGTTAGCGAAGCTAGAAAAATGATTGGTTTTAAACGTTTTTATTAATCAAAATATGCAAGTACATTTTGATATAAATTCACTTCCAGCCATTAAAAATGCCATTGTTAGCCAAGGTACTTTTGATGGTGTGCATTTGGCTCACAAAAAAATAATTGAACGTTTACAGCAAATTGCTTCTATTAAAGATGGCGAAACGGTATTGATTACCTTTGAGCCTCATCCGCGCATGGTGCTTTTTCCTGATGACCATGGTTTGCAGTTATTGAGTACCTTAAACGAAAAAATTCATTTATTGGAAAAAGCCGGAATTGACCATTTGATTATTTTGCCATTTACCAAAGAATTTTCGCGCCAAACTTCTGAACAGTTTATTAGAACCATTTTGGTGAATAAAATAAAAACCAACACCTTGGTAATTGGTTACGACCATCGTTTTGGCAAAAACCGTGAAGGTTCGTTTGAACATTTAAAAGAATCGTCATCGCTATATGGTTTTGAGGTGGAAGAAATTCCAGAACAAGATATTGATGAAATTGCAGTAAGCTCAACCAAAATACGCAATGCCTTATTGAATAACGATATTCAAACTGCACAAAAATATTTAGGAAACAGTTATAGCTTGGAAGGAAAAGTAGTAAAAGGCAAACAGTTAGGACGCACCATTGGTTACCCAACTGCCAATATTGAAGTTGAAAATAGTTTTAAACTCATACCTCAAGATGGAGTTTATGCTGTGTGGGTTTGGTATAATAAAGCAAGGTTTGGTGGCATGTTAAATATTGGCAATAACCCAACCGTAGCAGGCAAAGGCCGCAGTATTGAAGTTAATATTTTTGATTTTGAAAAAGAGATTTATACCGAAATGCTAAAAATTGAATTTGTAAGCAAGCTACGCAATGAAGAAAAGTTTAATGGATTAGATGCTTTAAAAGCGCAATTGCATTTAGACAAACAAAATGCTTTGGCAATTTTGAATAAAGCGTAATATAAATAAATTTGTACAGTTTAATCGGTAAACAACATTACCAAAAATAAAAGCCACTAAAAATGGTTTAAAGCCAATGAATAGTAAAACCATACTCGAAAAAAAACAATTTAGTATTGTAATTGATAGGCTTTGTTATGAGCTTATTGAAAAACATGGCTCGTTTGAAAATACGGCTATTATTGGTCTTCAGCCAAGAGGAACTTATTTGGCACGCAGAATTTTAAAGCGATTGATTGACATTACACAAAATCAAAATTTGCTTTATGGCGAGTTAGATATTTCATTTTACAGAGATGATTTTAGGCGTGGAAAGGAACAAATAGTTCCCAATGCCATGAAAATAAACTTTACCGTTGAAAACAAAAAGGTGGTTTTAATTGACGATGTGCTTTACACAGGGCGAAGTATTCGTTCGGCTTTAGATGCCTTGGTTGACTTTGGCCGACCAGAAAAAGTGGAACTAATGGTATTAATTGACAGGCGTTTTAGTCGCCACTTACCTATTCAGCCTGATTACACTGGTATAACAGTAGATACACGAGCCAACGATAAAGTAAAAGTGGAATGGAAAGAAAATAGTAAAGCCGATATAGCATTGATAGTAAGTAGTTAAAAAACAGTTTTTAAACGCTGCATTTCAATCCAATTTTAGCAATTAATTAAATGAAAAAATTTACACAAAAACACTTACTAGGTATAAAAGATATTACCCAAGAAGATATAGAACTTATTTTTGAAACAGCCGATGGTTTTAAAACCGTTATCAATAGGCCCATTAAAAAAGTTCCTTCTTTGCGCGATGTTACCATTGCCAATATTTTCTTTGAAAATTCCACCCGCACACGCATTTCGTTCGAACTAGCACAAAAACGTTTGAGTGCAGATACAGTTAACTTCTCAGCTTCTTCATCTTCGGTTTCAAAAGGCGAAACTTTAATTGATACTGTGAACAATATTTTGGCCATGAAGGTAGATATGGTGGTAATGCGTCATCCTGCGCCAGGAGCGGCCATGTTTTTATCAAAACACATCAATGCCAATATTATCAATGCTGGTGATGGAACCCACGAACACCCAACTCAAGCCCTGTTAGATGCCTTTTCAATAAGAGAAAAACTAGGAAGCGTAGCTGGTAAAAAGGTAGTAATAGTAGGCGATATTTTACATTCACGTGTAGCTATTTCAAATATATTTTGCTTAAAAAAACTAGGAGCTGAAGTAATGGTTTGCGGACCAAGCACCTTAATTCCAAAACACATAGAAAGCCTTGGCGTAAAAGTAGAAACCAATTTGATGAAAGCCTTAAATTGGTGCGATGTTGCCAATATGCTACGCATTCAGTTAGAACGTCAAGACATAAAATATTTCCCATCATTGCGCGAGTACAGCATGCTGTATGGTTTGGATAAACAACGCCTCGATTCGTTGAACAAAGAAATTGTAATTATGCACCCCGGACCAATAAACCGTGGTGTAGAAATAACAAGCGATGTAGCCGATAGCAAACATGCCATTATTTTAGATCAAGTTGAAAATGGAGTGGCAGTTAGAATGGCTGTAATGTATTTATTGGCAAGTGAGCAATAGTTAGTTTATTAAGGATTAAATCAAATTTTTTATAATTCTTTAGATTTAATTTTTTCATTTAAAGCATCCATAGTTGACTTCCAATTTTTTTGCTTTAAATTTAATAATTGACTTATTAACTCTATTTCACTAAAATACATATTAAATGCTTTAGTAATATCTAAATAGGTTCTGCCATTCCTCACTATAATATCTTCAGTTGCTATTTCATCCTCCAATGACAAATTTAAATTCAAATGTCCGTTTAAAGGTTTAACTACTAACATTTCACCCCTACCCAATA
>JBIIBC010000053.1:0-11355 GCA_044239605.1 Bacteroidia bacterium
GAACCTTTAAATTACAATAATATTCCTGGTTGTACTTATAGCTCGCCTGAAGTAGCATCGGTTGGTTATACCGAAAAAGCTGCTAAAGAGGCTGGTTACGAAATTAAAGTAGGTAAGTTTCCTTTTAGCGCAAGTGGTAAAGCAAGTGCTGGTGGCGTAAAAGAAGGTTTTGTAAAAGTAATTTTTGATGCAAAATATGGTGAGTTTTTAGGAGCACACATGGTAGGTGCTAATGTTACTGAAATGATTGCAGAAGTAGTGGTAGCGCGTAAGTTAGAAACTACGGGAATGGAAATTATTAAATCTGTTCATCCTCATCCAACTATGAGCGAAGCAATAATGGAAGCAACAGCCCAAGCTTATGGTGAGTGTATTCATTTGTAATAAGTGCGGAATTCGAATTTTGGAATGCGAAATTCTAAATAAATAAAATCAAATCCCAATTGAGTACTCAGTTGGGATTTTTTTATGGATGTTTTTCATAAAATCTGTTATTCAACTCCTTCGAAGTTGTTTTGCGTTAATGCTGTTAACCCTGCATTTCATGCAGGGCTATTAACATTAAACTCTTTAGGAGTTCGCTGTGTATTTAGATTTCTAGAATTGTACTAGTTAATTAGAATTGAACTTTTGGAATTCATATTATTTGATAAACAGCTCATATTTATATTTAGTAACTCCGAAGGAGTTAAATATGATTAGCACCGAGTATAACTCTGTGTAAAGAAAATACCATCTCAAAACAACTCTAAAAGAGTTGAATACTTGCAAGCATTAGTGTATTATTGAAAAAAAATTTAACAATGATAGTAGGAATAATACCCGCACGATACGACAGTTCACGTTTTCCAGGAAAACCATTAATTGATATTCAAGGTAAAACCATGATTCAGAGAGTTTACGAACAAGCTAGTAAGGCTAAATCGTTGGCTCATGTAGTGGTGGCTACCGATGATGAGCGCATTTATAACCATGTAGAAAGTTTTGGAGGCAAAGCTGTTTATACCAAAAAAGACCATCCAAGTGGAACTGATAGAAGTTTTGAAGCCTTAAAAAATGCTGGTTTTGATGCACAATATGTAATCAATATTCAAGGCGATGAACCTTTTATAGACCCAAGCCAAATAGAACTATTAGCTGCCCTTTGCGATGGGAAAACTGAATTGGCTACGTTAATGATAAAAGTAGATAACCATGAAGTTTTATTTGATATGGGTGAAGTAAAAATTACTTTAAACACGCAAAACGAAGCATTGTATTTTAGCAGAATGGTAATTCCTTATATTAAAGGTGTACCTCAATCTGAATGGCATTTGCACCATAGTTATTATCGACATGTGGGCATGTATGCTTACCGAAACGATATTTTAGAAGCAGTATGCAAATTACAACCATCTAGCTTAGAAAAAGCTGAATCGTTAGAACAATTGCGTTGGTTAGAAAATGGTTTTAAAATAAAATGCGCCATTACCGAGCACGATAGCCACTGTATAGACACCCCAGAAGATGTAGAAAAAGTATTGCGATTTATGGGCAATAAGCAAAATACAATATGAAATTGCTTTATTAAAGTACGAATTTGATATTATAACGTTTTGCTAAACAACCATAATGTAGAAAATTTAATATAATAAGTTCAATTAATCTAAAGTTTAATAAGAAAAATAGCAAACGCCAAAATTGTCTTAGTTTTTTTCTATTAGCACTAGCTTTGCTAGTAGCAGTTTTGCTGTTGCTAATAGTATTAAAGTTTCAACAACTAAAAAATATTAAATAATATGAAAAATTTAATTTTTAGGGTAGTGCTCATAGTTTTATTACTTATTTATGTTTTTCTTTATTTAGGTCTCGAATTAGAATTGAAATTTAATTTTGAAACTGGTCAAACTTCAATAAATCGTTTGATAAATACATCCTTTAAAATTAGAAATATTAGTAATATTCGCTTAGGTATTTTTTTTGTTACAATAGTTTGTTGTTTTTATTTAAGCTTTAGAAAAAAACAATAAACTAGTTAGTTTTCCTTGCAGATAAAAAAATAAGTATTCACTAAATAAAGCCAATACAAAAATATATGCAAAAAAAATTGTCTGTTCTGCGCTTCACTGGCATTTTGCTGGTGAGTATATAAATTACATTTAGAAGTATTACTAACCTCAACCCTTACTTCTTCCCATTTACCACGCTAATTTCCTTGTTAAAAATAGCGTTTTCATAATCTAACAATAATAGGTTTAATGGGTAATAATCGTAAAGCAAAACTATGGTGTGTGTTACTCCTTTTTCTGTATATTTATCAATGGCGGCTATGGTATAAGCCCTGCCTCCCATAGAGCAAGGAAGGCGTTTTCCATCTAAACTTTTGGTATCGAAAAATGCTTTACTCAATCCTTGCCCGTTTAGCGAATCCACATTGGTTTTATCGTACATATCGGTTCGGCTGTAAACTTCTATACCAATAAACTCGGGTTTATTGCCTGGGCATTCATTAATAAATAGTTTATCACCAACTTTTAAAGGAATGTTTTTTTGCCCTTGAGCCATGCTTGAAGCTGGTATCAACAAGCATAAAATAAAATAAATAAATTTCATACAATTAAGCTTTTACTACTAAAACAGGAATTTTTACTAAATGCCTAACAGCATCAACAGTTGAGCCAAAAACCAAATCGCTTAGGCCTGCATGCCCATGAGCTCCCATTACCAAAACATCTATTTGATTATCAGCTATAATTTTTGAGATTTCATTCGCTCTATTTCCATAACCCAATTCTATTTTTGTTTTAAAACCAAGTTTTTGTAAATCGTTGCTATACGATTGTAAGTTTTGCAAATCGGTTTGTGTTTCTAAATCGTGTGCATCTTTACCCAATCGTTTGGCTATAGCCGATTCTACAATATGAATCAACAAGTAATCAATGTCTTTTCCGCCCAATGTTAATGCATGTTGTATGGTGGCTTCATCGTGTTTACTAAAATCAACTGTTATGGCAATGCGTTTATACTTGGCAAATTCTATTTGGCTAATTTGCAATGCATTTCCATGTGGTACAATTTGTTTTTGTTTGGTTAATTTAATAAATAATGGATTAAATGTAATGTAAATAAGCAGTACCAAAGCAAACACACACACCAATTCAATGATAATTTTTACCATAAAATATTCTGAACCAATTAATCCAAACATTTTATTTAACTCTTCAATAACCAATTTTATGTTTAAGCCAACTATTAAAATAGCGCAAGCCCAAGCCAATATTTTTACCCAATTTTTGATGGCAAAATCTCCCATAAGTTGCTTGCTGCTGGTAAAATGAATTAACGGAATTACTGCAAAACCAAGCTGTAAGCTCAATATTACTTGACTTAAAACCAATAAATCACCCAGTTTTTCGTTTCCAAAAAACAAAATGGTAATTACTGCTGGCACTATGGCTATTAACCTAGTTACTATGCGCCTAACCAATGGACTAATACGCAAGTTTAAATAACCTTCCATTATAATTTGTCCGGCTAAAGTACCCGTAATGGTGGAGCTTTGTCCTGCACAAATTAATGCGATGGCAAATAGGGAAGGGGCTAGGTTGCCAAATAAATTTTGAAGCAATAAATGCGCGTCTTGAATGCTTGATACATTGTTAAAGCCAGCTTTGTAAAAGGCAGTTGCGGCTAAAATTAAAATAGCTGCGTTTACAAAAAATGCCATATTTAAAGCCACAAACGAATCTATAAAATTGTATTTCAATGCACTCAAAATGCCTTCGTGGTTTTTTTCAATTTTGCGCGATTGAACTAAAGCAGAATGTAAATATAAGTTATGAGGCATGACAGTTGCGCCAATAATGCCAATAGCAATATAAAGCGCACTTCCTTTTAACTCTGAAGGTATAAAACCATGGCTTACTTCTATTAAATTGGGTTTTACAATAATTAGCTGCGCAATAAACGAAATGCCAATAATACTCACCAACGAAAGGATAAACATTTCGAGTTTACGCACACCTTTATTGATTAATAAAAGCAATAAAAAGGAATCTAAAACAGTTATGATTACACCATAAATTAAAGGTAAACCAAAAAGTAAATTTAAACCAATGGCCATACCAATAATTTCGGCTAAATCGCAGGCAGCAATGGCTATTTCTGCAAAAATATATAACGAAACATTGGCCCATTGCGGATATTGTTGTCGGCTGGCTTGTGCTAAATCCCAACCTTTTACTATTCCAAGTCTCGCTGCTAAACTCTGGAGCAATAAGGCCATCAAATTACTCATTAACAGCACCCAAAGCAATTTGTAACCAAAGGCACTTCCTCCAGCTATGTCGGTAGCCCAATTTCCTGGGTCCATATACCCAACACTTACTAAATAGGCTGGTCCAATAAAAGCCAATAAAGTGCGCCACCAATTGTTTTTAACTGGAATATTTACACTTTCGTGTATTTCACTTAATGATTTATCAGAATTATTTTTCATAAATTTTAGCACTACAAAATTAAAAAGTTAGATGGCTCTAACAAGTTTTATTTTCTTAATTAATTTATAAAACTATTTTTGATGTCTGATAGTTTATTAGATTATGATACAAAAATTTTTAAGTTATATTACATTTTGGAAAAAAGATGAAGCTGCAAACAGTGCTAACTTTAATTTAAAGGTAATGCATGGCATTAATAAAATATCTATTTTTATGTTTTTATTGGCAGTAATCTTTTTGGTTATTAGGTATATAATTGCCTAAAAGTAAAATATAAAAAGCTCCTTTCTTTTTAAAGTAAGGAGCTTTTTTTTGTTAGTTGAAAACTTATTATTTGGCCCTATTTTATGTTTATTACAGCGTTACGAACCAATAATAAATCTATCACCTAAGGGGCTTTGCGTAATTGGTACCTAGTACTTATTTTTTGTTACAATACTTTTGCTTAAGTGGAGCTTTTGGTATATTTACTCCATGCATTATTCAGTTTTTAGTACTTAATTTTTCTATTTTAGTTAATCATGTTGATATAAAAAACATAGTTCAAACACTGTGCGGGAAACGCTGCGCAATTTGAGCTATAATCGGGAAAATTTTGTTAGCTTCTATTTTTTTCATTCTTTGAAAATGTGATAATCATACAAATTGTTTGAGTAAGTATGTAATAAACACATCATTAAAGTGAGCCACATTTGCATCACAAAAACTCACTAAAACTAAAAAACATGAAAAATTTCAAGACAGTATTCATTCAAGCAACTTTAATTATTGCAGTTCTTATCGGCATAACATCGTGTAAGAACAACTACTCCAAAGACACGAAAGATGTAGCTGAAGACCATAACGATGCAAAGTTTGATAAAAATGACAACGAAAAAGATGCTCAATTTCTAGTAAATGCTGCCGAAATAAACATGGAAGAAATAAGCTTAGGGCAATTGGCCCAACAAAAAGGCAGTTCTAATCATGTAAAAGAATTAGGCAAAATGATGGAAGAATCACACACTAAATCATTAACGGAATTAACAGCATTGGCACAAACAAAAAGTATATCACTTCCTACTTCACAAACCGATAACGTTAAAGAAGCTTACAAAGATTTAAATGAAAAATCAGGTAACGATTTTGGAAAAGAATACAGCAGCATGATGGTGAAAGGTCATGAAAAAGCCATTGAACTTTTTGAAAAAGCATCAAACGACTGTACCGATCTTGACATTAAAGCATGGGCTACTGCCACTCTTCCTTTATTAAGAACACATCTTGACCAAGCAATGGTATGTGAAAAACAATGTAAAAAAATGTAATCACCATTAAATAAAAAGCAACATGAATAATATTGAAAATTTGAATAACAAAGAAGCCATTGACAAACTGAAAAGTTTGGTAAATGAAATAATGGTTTGCCTTTTCTGTACCGACTTAAAAACAGATGATGGAGCCACATGCAGACCTATGAATGCCATAAAAGTTTGCGACCAAGGTAATATTTGGTTTTTTAGCGAGAAGTTAAGTGATAAAAACAAAGCCATTACAGCGGATAAAGAAGTGCAACTCTTTTTTTCTCATCCTGGCAAAAACAGTTATTTGGTAGTAAATGGAGAAGCAACAATAATTTTAGACAAAACTACCATTGAAGAACTTTGGACACCTGAAGCCAAAATTTGGTTTAAAGAAGGTAAAGACGATCCAAATATTTCTATCATTAAAGTAAAACCAACCTCTGCTTATTATTGGGATACTGACGGAAACAGAATGATTAACCTCTTAAAAATGGCGGCTTCTGTTGTTACAGGAACAAATTTAATCACCGGTAAAGAAGGTGCAATAACTGTTTAGTAAAGTACAAATTCACAAATAAATTTTATTTAAAAATTATATAAAACAATATGGAAAACGAAGAAACAATTGATGTGTTAAACACACTTATTACTATTAACAACGATAGAATTGAAGGTTACGAAACAGCAGCCAATGAAACGAAAGAACAAGATTTAAAGGCATTTTTTAACGAATTAAAACAAACAAGTATTTACTGCAATAAAGAGCTTTCGGCAGAAATGACAAGGTTAGGTGGAACTGCCACAGAGGGAACAAAAACTACTGGCAAATTCTTCAGAGTATGGATGGATGTAAAAGCAGCACTTACAGGCAATGACCGTAAAGCCATTCTTAACTCTTGCGAATATGGTGAAGACGCAGCAAAAGAAACTTATGAAGAAGTATTGAGAGATGAATTAGAATATTTAAATACGGATCAATTAACCATGATTAAAGCGCAACATACTTTACTAGTTGCAGACCACAATAAGGTGAAAACCTTGAGAGATTTAGCAGCTGAATAATAAAAACCATTATAAAGGCATAGGGAAAAATTAACTTTTATGCCTATGCTTTATTATTAAAATGAAAAAGAAAAAAACAAGTGCTACTCAAAAAAAAAATAGCAAAGGTAATGCATGAATTTAAGGAAGGTGAACTTCATATTGGAAAATCAGATAAGATAGTTACCAACCCCAAACAAGCTATTGCCATTGCGTTGAGCGAAGCTAGTGAAGTTAAAAAATAACATGATGTGGAAAGAAGAAAACAGTCAACTGCAACGCAGCTTTGAATTTAAAGATTTTGTAGCAGCGTTTGCGTTTATGACCAAGGTTGCTTTTGCAGCCGAAAAAATGGGTCATCATCCAAATTGGAGCAATGTGTATAACAAGGTAGATATAAAGCTATTTACTCATGAAGCCAAAGATAGCATTACAGAAAAAGATATAAAACTTTCAAAGGAAATAGATAAAATTTTTCTTGAAAAATAATGATGAGCCATTATTCTATCAGCACTAATTAGGGTTTAAAGTAGATTGATTTCATCAACCTAAAACCAAACTTACCAAACAAAATAGATGAACATGCAAAATATAGGTAATCAAACAAGGCGAAAATTTATTCAGCAGTCATCCATGGTTGCTACGGGTGTTTTGCTTGCAAACACATTACCACTTTTTTCACTAACAAATCAATCAAACAATATGAACAAGAATATAAATTCAAAAGGTTATGCCGGAAAAGACGAAAAAGGAAATTTAGTTTCTTGGAATTTTGAGCGCAGACCTATTGGCGATAACGATATTTTAATTGACATCAAGTTTAGTGGAATATGTCACTCCGACATTCATACCATAAAAGGACATTGGGGAAAACAGCAATATCCGCAAGTACCCGGACACGAAATTGCAGGAATTGTATCTGCAGTTGGTAAAAATGTAACCCAATTTAAAATTGGAGACCAAGCAGGTGTGGGTTGTATGGTAAACAGTTGTATGCAATGCGATACTTGTAAAAATGGTGAGGAACAACATTGCGAAACCACAGGTATGGTTGGCACTTATGGCGCACCCGAAAAATCGTCTCCAACAGGAATAACACAAGGCGGATACGCTACCAATATTGTTGTAACAGAACATTTTGCTGTAAAAATTCCAAACAATATAGAACTAAAATATGCAGCTTCATTGCTTTGCGCAGGCATTACCACCTATTCGCCCATGATGAAAGTAAAACTCAAAAAAGGAGATAAAATAGGTGTGGTAGGCATTGGAGGTTTAGGACACATGGCCATTAAACTAGCTGTTTCAAAAGGTGCGGAAGTTTATGCCTTCACCACTTCGCCTTCAAAAGTAAAAGACATCAAAGGTTTTGGTGCCAAAGAAGTTATTGTTGTGAATTCAAGTGAAGATTTAAAACCTTGGTTTGGGAAAATGGATTTTATGATCTCAACAGTTCCTTATGCTTATGAGATGTCAAACTATATTTCTTGTGTAAAACCTCATGGCTATTTCACGCAAGTAGGAATACCTATTAATGGCGAACTAACTATTAATAACACTAACATGATGTTTAACCAAGTAAATTTCAATGGTTCATTGATTGGTGGTATAGCTGAAACACAAGAGGTAATGAATTATTGTGCAGACAATAAAATTTATCCGCAAATACAAATCATTAAGGCTGAAGAAATAAATGATACATGGGAAAAAGTAATAAATAAAGAAGCCCGCTACCGTTATGTAATTGATGCCAGCACCATATAATATTTCGAGAAATAGTAAATTATAATGGCTAACAAGAAAAAAGACATTTCAAAACCTACTGATAAGAAGCCAGCCGATCCTTGTTGGGAAGGTTACAAACAAGTAGGAATGAAAATCAAAAAAGGAAAAAAGGTGCCAAACTGTGTTCCTGATAAATAAGCCTTACGCATCAATAAAGTAAATATAGTAAAATTTACACTTGCAACTCCAAATAATATTACCTAAAAAGGAATAAAAAAATTAAAAAATAACCATCATGAGACATATTTCCATTATTTCCTCTAGCGTTAGAGAAGGGCGAAAAAGCCACAACGTTTCGCTTTATTTTAAAAAATACCTTACTGAAAACAAACTGGCAACAACCGAGATAATTGATTTGAAAGCATATAACTTTCCCATTTTTGAAGGCACTTTAAAAACATTGGTTAATCCTGCTGAAAATGTGCTTGAATTTGCGGAAAAGATTAAATCATCAGATGGTATTATTATAGTTACTCCCGAATACAATGGTGGTTATCCTGCAAGTTTAAAAAATGCCATAGACCTGCTTTATGAAGAATGGAAACACAAACCCATTGCCATAGCCACGGTTTCAGGAGGACCGTTTGGCGGTAATCAAGCTTTGGTATCGCTTCAGTTTACTCTTTGGAAAATGATGGCTTGGACTATTCCTGCTATGTTTTCTGTACCAAAAGTTGATAAAGCTTATGACGAAAATGGAAGGCCAACTGATAAGGCAAATTCAGACAAACTAGCTGCCGTTTTTATTAAAGAATTACTTTGGTGTATTGAAGCAGATAAACAAGACCATTCAGCTTAATTTTATTTTATTAATCAATGAAAAATTCGCCAATAAATTATAATCATACTGTAGGAAATCATTCCAATATAATTTCCTAAAAATAGTGAAACATTTGAAGGCGTCCTCGACTCCAATCAATTGGAATGATTAACATGATTGCACTAAAAGCTCCATAGCAGCGATAGTATGGTAATGAACAAACGCAACACCAAACTAAAGCCCCATAGGGGCGATACTTATTTATATTGGAAACTTAACTAAACATACAGTCCATTAAGTATGAATTATGCAACTATTACTGTTAAGTGTGTAAGTTCTTGGAAATATATATTCTTAATTTTACATGGTTATGAAACTTAGTTCATAATACATAAAGTAAACATGAAAAAACATCTTCCAATATACCTATATGGTTTAATCATCATTCTTGTGGGTGCCTTTCTATTGTTTTCAGAAAACAGCTCGTTTCAAAACATCAAATTAACATTAGGCATCAGCTTAACTGCTGGTGCAATTTTTGCCTTTGCTGCGGCATTAGCAAGGCAAAGACACCAAGTTCAATTTGCTTACCACCAAATGCATGCGTTGGCTTTGTTGGTATATGGAATTATACTCCTATTGTTTTGTAATTCGTCAGAACAATTAATAGAGTTTACAGCCTTTCTATTTATTTTTTATGCTTTTTCAGAAATCATTTTTTGCAATTGGCTTTTCAACTTAGCACAAAAGGTAGTCATTAAAATTATAGCTATTCGCGCACTTCTAGGGTTGGTAATTGGTATTGGAACGGTAGTAGCCATGAATTATCCCGATTTTACACTCAGACTTTATGGTGTTTTGTTTATTTTGGTTGGCATAAATATTATGTTTTATGTTCCGGTAATGAGGGCTAACCAATCAGTTGAAAATGATAAAGTGCAGTAGCAAAGTAATTTGTAAGGGGTCGCTGCCACCACCCCACTCTTTCTTATTTCAAATAAAGTAAAATTATAGGAATAAAATGATTGAATGATACAAATTTGTCCAAGGTCGGTGTCCTCACCGCACCTTATTCGATTGGTGAGGACACCAACCGAGGGCGAATACTTAATTTGGAAGAATCAGCCAGAGGCTTTTCAATACTTTCACTAGCAAGATGCTAGCGAGTGCGGAATAAATTTCACTACTTAACAAATTCTTATTATTATGGTAATTTTATAAAAATAAGTAAAGTTTTTATTGCATGTTCTTTAAACCATTTGCTTTAAAACGCATCAATAAAAAGTCTAATTAACATGTATTTAACCAAACAATCAGTTGAAGCCAATCAACCAATAAAATTAAATATTTTGAAACCTAATTATCAAAAAATAATATCACTTGCAAAAAATGCCACAATTGAATTCTATGACAAAAGCAAATAATTTTCATATGGTTTATTATTTTCAATAACAGCGCACATTCTAGCTATAATTTTATTTGATATTGCATTTAGAACACTCATTTTAGATTTACCTTCCTCTACCTTTCGTTTGTAATAATCCTGCATTTCCCCTTTTAACTGGATTACCCTCATTGAACAAAGAAATAATGTGCTTTTTAATGTTTTATTACCCATAAAATGGACTTGATTTCTCCCCCTGATACTTGTTCCAGATTGATATGGGAATGGTGCTATACCACAGTAACAGGCTAATTGTTTTTTATTTATAAACTTTGTAAATCCGTTGGTAGTACAATAGAAATTTAATGCAGTTACTAAACCTACACCAGGAACTGTTTGAAGTAAATTGATTTTTTGTATCGCCTCTTCATCTTTTTTAACTATTTCGGCAATGTCTTTTTCTATTAGTTTTAAACTTTTTCTAAGTCCATCAATTGCGGCTTTGCAATGCTTTGCCAATAAATTTGCAGCAGTATTTAATCCTATTGATTCCATTTCTTTTATAGGTTTTTGTAGGTTGGTTAAAGCATTCATTAAGCGGGTTCTATTGCTTAACACATCTTG
>JBIIBC010000029.1:0-38648 GCA_044239605.1 Bacteroidia bacterium
GGTTTGATATTTTCTCGCTTAACTTTAGAAGGACCAATTAACAAAGGTAAAGGTTCCTATATCATTGCTGGAAGAAGAAGTTATGGCGATGTATTGGCAACTCCTTTTTTAGCAGGAAATAAAGATTTTGATGGCTTTCAACTGTATTTTTACGATTTAACTCTGAAAGCAAATTACAGCCTTGGTAAAAAAGATAAAGTTTATTTATCAGGCTATATGGGTCGAGATGTTTTTGGCGTTTCTTCGTTTGGTTTTAATTGGGGAAATCAAACCCTAACTGCTCGTTGGAACCACGAAATAAAAAGTAAATTATTTAGTAACACTACTGCATTTTACAGTAATTATGATTATGGAATTGGTACGGATAATATTGGAGCTAGAGATGCTTTTAAATGGACTTCACGCATTATTAATTACAGTTTAAAACAAGATTTTACTTGGTACCTAAACAGTAAAAACACCATTAATTTAGGTGGTCAAAGTATTTTTTACCAATTTAATCCTGCTAATGCAAGTTTTGTAAGCGGAGGAGTTCGTCAAGATATTAATTTACCTTACAAATATTCATTAGAAAATGCACTTTATGCTTCTAACGACCAAACCATCAATGCTAGGCTATCGGTAAGTTATGGGATACGCTTTTCAACTTTTCATTATTTAGGTAATGGCGAAAAACAAATTTACAGTAATGAATATAACTCTTTTGGTAAAATATTAACAGGAATAGAAAAATACAAAGACTTTAAGTCTATGCAAAACTACTTTAACTTGGAGCCAAGAGCTGCGGTAAAATATGAATTAAACTCAAGCAGTAGTTTAAAAGCCAGTTATATGCGCACTAGCCAATATGTTCATTTAATTTCAAATACAGCAGCTTCTATTCCATTAGATGTGTGGACACCAAGTACCAATAATATTAAACCCCAAATAGCTGATCAAGTGGCAATAGGATATTTTAAAAACTTTGGTAGCACTAAAAATGATTACGAAACATCTATTGAAGGTTATTATAAGGATATGCAAAACCAAATTGATTATATTGATGGGGCAGATTTATTGTTAAATCCATTCATTGAAGGTCAAATTTTAAGTGGAAAAGGAAGGGCTTATGGTTTAGAGTTTTTTGTAAAGAAAAATACAGGTAAACTTACTGGTTTTATAAGCTATACATTGGCCAGAACTGAACGCCAAGTAGAAAAAATTAATAATAATGATTGGTATCCTACCCGTTTTGATAAGTTGCATAATTTAAATTTGGTGGTAAGTTACGATTTAACCAAACGTTGGACAATCAATACCAATTTGGTTTATGGAAGTGGAACACCAGTAAATTTACCTACTAATAAATTTGCTTTTGAAGGATATCAAGTTCCTCAAAACCCAAGTGCCCCAAGAAATAATGTTCGCATTCCTGATTTTTTCAGGATTGATTTAACAGCTACTGTAAAAAGTAAAGACCGCAAACAGCCAGAAATTATGCCAACTAGTTTCTTTAAACGTATGAAATATACTTATGAGTGGGAAATAGTATTTGGCGTTTATAATTTATTAGGTAAACGCAATGCTTTTGCTGTATATCCAAGGGTTAACGATAAATCGCCCGCCATTACAGAAATGGTTCAATTCTCGCTTTTTGCAGTTCCAATACCGGCATTTACTTATAATTTCAAATTTTAACCACAATTATTATTATACATTAAAAATGAAAACAATTAATAAATTATATATTTTTCTTTTTGTTGCAGTAGCAATGATAAGTTCATGTATTGATAAAATAGATATAAATGCTGGCAATGGTGAACCTCAATATGTGATTGATGCATCTATAGTTTACGATCCACTTGACCCCAATAAATTGATAAAAGACACCATCAGAATTACCAAATCAATTGGATATTTGGATAATGGTGAAGCTCCAAAAGTGAACGATGCAACTGTCGTAATTATTGATTCTACTGGTGGAAGTTTTGTGGTTGATACCTTTAAAAATGTAGGAAATGGAAATTACATTTCAATGACTTCTAAACCACAACCTTTGCATAGTTATATTATGTTTGTTCGTTTTTCAACTGGTGATACTGTTATTTCATTTAGCAGAATTAACCGACCATGTATTACTTATGGCGATAGTAGTTTAACAACTTCAGTTTTAAACGATGAAAGTATTGGCAGAACAGGACCAGGCGGACCCTTAAAATCGGGTTGGGGTTATGTTGATATGAAAATAGCCGATCCTGCCGGATTAGGTGAAAGTCTTAGTGCAAATAATTTAGCCTATGGTGATAGTTACAGGTTAAAGTATTATGTAAAACGTAATCCAGTAGCTACCAACCCATATTATACTGAAAGTAAAAGTGCTGCAGAATGGACTTACTACAACAATGTGAAAAATTTAATAATAGTAAGCGAATCAAACAGTGGCGACCAATCACCCAATTCTCAATTGGAAAAAGAAGCGTTGTTTAACTTTCCTGTGGCACGTTCTATCAATGTAGTTGAAGAAGATATACAAAAGCGTCCAGCATATTATCCTGGCGATTCCATTAAAGCTGAGGTATATAGCATCACTCGACAAAACCTTTTCTTTTATGGAAGGTTAAAAACAGAACTTACTAATGGTACTGGTGGAGGATTTTCAGGATTATTTGCTACTCCTGTAACCAATGTTCCTTCTAATATTTTTGCTTATGGAAAATCTAATATTAAAGTATTAGGTTGGTTTGGTGCATCGCATAAAGTTACGGTAACTACCAAAATGACTAATTTTGATTTTAATATAAAGTAATTTCGAATGCTTTTTTAAGTAATAATAAAGCCCAACTGAATTTGTTTTAATAAAGAGGAATTTGGCTAAAGCCGTTTGTTTCTTATTTTCTTCTCCACGCCCTAAAGGGCGTGGCAATTAATCCTTTCATATAGGCAGGTCAATTGGAAACGATAATTTGTTATACATTTTACAAAAACTAATAAGTAAGAAGCTATAAAGCGTTGAAAATGATTATTTGAAAGTGTCTATTGCCACGCCCTTTAGGGCGTGGATCAAATGCAACACCAACTGGCTTTAGCCAAAACTTGTATTTATTAAAGGTGCATTTGCGTTTTTGATGAGTAAAAAAAATATGGGGATTCCTAGATTCCCCTTCTTGGATGGGCTGGAGGAGGGTAGAATTTTTTTGTCCTTAGTTGCTATCTTCATCAATCGAATAAGGTGCGTTGAGAACACCGACCTTGGAAAAAGCATTAAAGGTTTTTGCTTGCGCTAGTTACGAATAAGGCTACTTTTGCTTAATTATTTTGCCATAAATTATAATGATAGATTTATACAAAGATTATAATCAAATTAAATGTGTTACTAATTTTAATGACCTTGTTGCTGCCCCTTTTCAGGATGAAATAAACGCTATTGGTTGGACTCGTAATCTTGTTGGCGATTTTTCGGAGATAGTTAATAAAATAGCATTAACCGAAAATTTAATGGTGCTGAATGAAGAAGAACTTTGTGAGCTTAATTTAACCGAACAAGGGCAGCTTGCACGTAATATACTTTTACACGATTTGGATTTGCTCAAAGCACATGGGGCTTCTCCAACACTTAATTTAATAAAGTATTATGAAAGAGATGATGCTGACTCCATTTTTTCAACCGATGTATATTCTTTTCATGTAGATAGTTCACCAATTCCAACCGATACTTTTTTATGCACTTATTATGGGGAGTCGAGCCAAATTATACCAAATTCGCAAGTTCAACAAAAAGTGCTTATTCCTGAAATACGCAGTGAACTCAAAAAATTATACAGTGGGGCAGAGGACGGTTTTGAATCGTTTTTAAGTGAACATTTCTTTGATTTGCATTATCAAGCTATGCCTCAAGCCCAGCCCATTAGTTTGGGAATTGGTAATATGTGGCGGCTAGCTACTCAGCATCCTGAAAGTAAAGTTCTGCCTTGTGTTCATTGCGCACCAAAGGAAAAAACTGGAGAAACTAGGTTATTGATGATATGTTGAATTCAAATCAATTATGGATTAGTTTAACTTTTCTTTTCCTATAACTGCTATTCACTTTTTTCTTTAATCTTGAACCAGAGAAAAGCCAGTCATAGCAAGCACCAAATTCAGCACTCCAAAACACTTCTGAATGCGTTCCATTAGGTTTTATTATGTTTATAAAATCTATATTTTTAATATATCCTTTTTGTTGTAAAATATTACTCATGCTATCTTGCCAAATAGCCATTTTGCTACCTTCGGTTTGACCACATATAAAGTAAAACTTTTGTTTATTGCTTTTACTTTTATGGAGCACATAGGTATAAAGCTGATTGCTGAACCAATAGGCAGGTGAAAAAATACCAGCCTTGCCATACAAATCAGGGTATTTAAACATGGCATAAGTAGTAATAAATCCGCCCATACTGCTTCCTGCCATGGCAGTATTCATTTTATCAGAAAAAGTACGGTAAGCCGAATCGATAAAGGGTTTTAAAGTTAGAGCTAAAAAATCAACATAAGCATCACCTTGTCCACCACCATATTTTGGATTATTATAGGGCGAATATTCATCTAAGCGGCTAGCTCCACCATTATCAATAGCTACCACTATGCAACCTTTATCACCATTATTTTGCTTACTGCTTAAAGTTTCATCTATTCCCCATTCATTGGAAAAAGCAGTGGTTTTATCAAAACAATTTTGCCCATCGTGCATGTACAAAACAGGGTAGCGTTTGGTTAAATTGGTTTCATAATCATTTGGCAAATAAATCCAAACCTTGCGAAATTTATTTAACTGTGGAATAAAAAAACGATTGCTTACAATTTTTACATTTGGAAGCGCAGTTGAAGTAACTATTTCTTTAATTTTTTTATCCTCCCACCCAGCAATTGATACATTTATAACACCATTCACCACATCACCCAAAGTTCGGTTTTTAATTACATTTCCGTTTGAATCGCCTTCAGCTGTTGTCCAACTTCCACGAGTAAATTTATACTCCTCGTTTCCTTTATAGTCATGTATAATTATCTTATATTTATTATCAACTTTAGTAAGTTTAAAATTTGTATCGTTAGGATTCCAATTATTAAAGCTACCGGCTATAAACAAGTTATCGGTAGCTGGCGTATTAGCAGGAATACCTGTTACATGAATGGTAACTTGGGCTATTGAGTTATATAAAACTAAAAATAATAAATAAGTAAGTAATGTTTTTTTCATGCTTTTAGGGTAGGCACAAGTAAGCACAATTTAACTTAAACCCAAGAAGGTTTTTTAAAAGGAAAATATGAATTGATTTCCCCAATGTAATGTTAAATATTAGGAACTTAAATGTAATGATAAGGCTGAAAAAGTATAGATTTGCTTGCATTATTTAATTGAACATGAAAAATATAAACATTAAAAAAATAGGAATAGCATTATTTGCCATTTTAGTTTTAATACAATTTATTAGGCCGGAAAGAAATGGAAGTTGGGAGAAATCAGATAATGACATATCAATGGCTATAAATGTTCCTTCCGATGTTTATCAAATACTTCAGACGAGCTGCTACGATTGCCATAGCAACCATACCACTTACCCTTGGTACACCAATATTCAACCCATAGGATGGTGGCTTCAAAATCATATAAACGAAGGCAAAGAAGAGTTAAACTTTTCGGAGTTTAAAACCTACAAACTAAAACGCCAAAAACATAAGTTAGAAGAAATAGCGGAGCAAGTAAATGAGCACGAAATGCCTTTGAGTTCGTATACCTTAATCCATAAAAATGCTATTTTAACTCCTGAACAAAATGTGGCATTGGTAAGTTGGGCTAAACAGGAGTTTGAGAAAATAGTAATTCCAGTAGAGGCAAAATAAAGGTTCATGTTAGCTAATACTTTAATTTTAATTCGAGGACTACCAGGTGCAGGAAAAAGTAGCTTAGCCAAATTATTGAGTGAAGACCAAAAATACCCTGTTTTTGCTATTGATGATTATTTTACCAATACTGAAACTGGTGAGTATCAATTTAACTTTAGTGAAAATTACTTAGCCTATAAACAATGTGAGAACTTTACCGAAAACTCCATGAAAAATGGGGCATTCAAAGTATTTGTTGATAACACTTTTACCTTTAATTGGGAAATGGAGCCTTATTTTAAATTAGCCCAAATTTACAATTATAAATTGTTTGTTTTAACAGTTGAAAAATACCATAATGGTTCGAATATACACGATGTTACTGCGGAACAATTACAAAAAATGGCAGAGAAGTATAAGGTGAAATTGCTATAATTTTTTATTTAATTCTGTTGTATTATTGCCCTCATAAATTTTTCAATTGTCACTATCGTTTAAAATAGCTAAGAAGTATTTTTTCTCTAAAAAAAAGAGTGGGACTTATAATGCCGTAACCGTAATTTCAAGTATTAGTTTACTTGGTTATATTGTAGGTACTTGCGCTTTGGTTATAATACTTTCGGTATTTAATGGTTTTGAAAACTTGTTTGCTCAAATGTATAGTAATTTTGATGCAGAACTTCAAATTACTGCAGCTCATTCCAAAACATTTAAGCAAAGCGATATTAATTTTAATAAAATAAACGCAATAACTGAAATAGAAAGTACAAGTAAAGTTTTAGAGGAAAATGTACTGCTTAGGTATAATAATAAAGAAACTATTGCCACTGCAAAAGCAGTTGATGAAAACTATTTAAAAATTGCCTATTTAGATACCTGTATAAAAGCAGGGGAGGCCCTCATACAAAGGGGTGACACTAACTTTGCGTTATGCGGGGAGGGTTTATCGTATCAATTAGGAATTGACCCATCAGATCAATTTAATTTTTTGAGTATTTATGCACCCAAAAAGGGCGAGATAAACTTTATCAATCCTGAAAATGCGTTTAATAGAGAGTTATTAATTCCAAGTGGCATATTCGCTATTCAGCCTGATATTGATGAAAAATATATTTTGGTTCCTTTGAGATTTTTAACTCGGTTATTGGAAAAAGAAAATGAGTTAAGCGCTATAGAAATTAAGCTGAAAAACAATCAAAGTATTTACCAAGTGAAACTTCAAATCCAAGCTATTTTAGGGGATAAATATATTATTAAAACGAGGTATGAACAGCGTGAAGCATTTTATAAATTGGTAAAAACAGAAAAGCTAATTAGCTATATAATAATTTTGTTTATTCTAATAATAGCAATTTTTAACACCATAGGAACCCTCTATTTATTGGTAATGGAGAAAGTTAAAGAAATAAAAATATTGCATAGCATTGGGTTAACTGCTCCTAAAATTGCCAATATTTTTGCTTGGCAAAGTATATTTATTGCTGCTGTTGGTGGTGTTATTGGAATAATAGTTGGTTTTATTATTTGCCTTATTCAACAGCAATTTGGATTGATTAAAGTTAATTCAGGTTCGTCACTTGCCTATCCAATTCAGTTTGCATTAGTTGATGCCGTTATTGTGTTTGTAACCATTCTAATGCTAGGAATAATTACCTCCATTTATCCTTGGTTAAAAGCAAGGAAAATAGCAATAGGAGTTATATAGGAAAAATAAAAAAGAGGTATTCAGAATAGAATACCTCTTTTTTTATGCTTTGTTATTTACAATATTAAGCAGTTGGCTCTTGTGGAGTTTCTGGCTTAGGAGTTGGCTCTGGTTTAGGTAATAAAGCTTTGCGGCTTAATCTGTATTTACCAGTTTTTTTGTCAACTTCAATTAGTTTTACTTTAATGATTTCGCCTTGTTGTAATACACCGTCCATTTTATCAATGCGGTTCCAGCTAATTTCACTGATATGTAATAAACCATCTTTACCAGGTAAAAACTCAACAAATGCACCAAAGTCCATGATGTTTTTAACTTTACCTTCGTATTCATCGCCAACTACAGGCACTGCAACAATTCCTTTAATCATTTGCATGGCTCTGCGCAAACTATCTGCATTACTTGAAGCAATTTCAACTACACCATTCTTTTCAGTTTCGGTAATTGAAATAGTAGCACCTGTTTCTTTTTGAATACCTTGAATAATTTTACCACCTGGTCCAATTACTGCTCCAATAAATTCTTTATCAATCAATAAAGTTTCAATACGTGGTGCATGTGGTTTTAAATCGCTAGCTGGAGCCGAAATGGTTTTGTTCATTTCGTTTCTAATATGCTCACGACCAGCTTTAGCTTGGTTTAAAGCCTCTTCCACCATTTCCCAACGTAAACCATTTATTTTAATATCCATTTGGCAAGCAGTAATACCTTTTGCAGTACCTACTACTTTAAAATCCATATCACCTAAATGATCTTCATCTCCTAAAATATCAGATAAAATAGCATATTTACCAGTAGTTTCATCGCTAATTAAACCCATTGCAATTCCACTAACCGCACCAGTAATAGGAATACCAGCATCCATTAATGCCAACGAACCAGCACAAACGGTAGCCATACTACTTGAACCATTTGATTCTAAAATATCAGAAACAATACGGATGGTGTAAGGGCTTTCTTCTAAAGGTGGTAATACACGTTTTAAACCACGTAATGCTAAGTTACCATGTCCAATTTCACGTCTTCCTGGTCCGCGGCTTGGTCTTACTTCACCTGTACTGAACGAAGGGAAATTATAATGTAACATAAATTTAGCGTAACCTGTTAACATTGGGCTATCCAACATTTGCTCATCTAATTTTGAACCTAACGAAACGGTAGTTAACGATTGTGTTTCACCACGTGTAAAAATAGCTGAACCATGCGCTGCAGGTAAGTAACTTACTTCCGACCAAATTGGTCTGATTTCATCTAATTTTCTACCATCTAAACGTTGTCTGTCGTTCATAATCATAGCACGAACTGCATCGTACTCTACATCATGAAAATATTTGTTGGTTAAAAATTTATCTAACACAGTTCCTTCTGGTTGTAAAGCTTTGTATTCTTCTCTTACTGCTTTGAAACCTGCACTTCTTTCATTTTTACCTAATTTACCTTTTGCAATTGCAAAAATCTTATCATAAGCAAATTCGCGGATGGAAGCTTCTAATTCAGGATTGCTACGCTCGTGGTTATATTCGCGAACAGGTTTTTTACCACCTAACATTTCGCATAATTCCCACTGCGCTTTAATTTGTAATTTTATAGCATCATGCGCAATTTTTAAAGCCTCAAGCATATCTACTTCGCTTACTTCTTGGCACTCGCCTTCTACCATGTTTAAATCTTTTTCGGTACCAGCTACTATCAAATCCATATCAGCACGCTCTAAGTCGCTTTTGAAAGGATTAACAACAAACTTACCATCAATACGTGCAACACGTACTTCCGATATTGGTCCGTTAAAAGGAACATCGCTTACCAATAAAGCAGCCGATGCCGCTAAACCAACTAATGCATCTGGCATTATATTTTGATCGCTCGATATTAAAGTTAAAGCAACTTGGGTATCAGCGTGATAATCGCTAGGGAATAAAGGACGTAAAGCTCTATCAACTATACGGCTAATTAATACTTCATAATCCGAAAGTTTGGCTTCTCTTCTAAAAAAACTACCTGGAATACGGCCAACTGCCGCAAATTTTTCTTGGTAATCAACGGTAAGTGGCATAAAATCCACATCTTCTTTAGCTTCTTTGGCAGATACTACAGTAGCCATAATCATGGTATCTCCTGTTTTTAGTACTACTGCTCCATCGGCCTGGCGAGCTAAACGGCCTGTTTCAAGACTGATGGTTTGACCACCAATTTCAAATGTTTTAATTGTTGCTTGTGACATATATTTTTTTGTTTTTCAGCCCCATCTGTTTCTATTTAATTATTCAATATTTTACCAAGATGGGATTAGTAAAATAGCGTTTTTTGTTTTGTATTTTTATGTGCTTCAAAAACACAAAAAGCAGGAGCTAAAATTTAGGCTCCTGCTTTTGATAAATTTAATTGGATATTACTTTTAATGGTAATATGTCAATTGGTGTGAAAATCTTATTTACGGATTTCAAGTTCTTTAATAATTGCTCTATAGCGGAAAATGTCTTTACGCATTAAGTAATTTAATAATGAACGTCTTTTTCCAACTAACTTTACAAGACTTAACTCTGCAGAGAAATCTTTTTTGTTAATTTTTAAATGTCCAGTAATGTGATTGATCCTCTCAGTGAAAAGAGCAATCTGACTTTCAGCAGAACCAGTGTCTGTTTTAGACTTGGCTGTACCGAACTTTTCGAAAATGGCTTGTTTAGCCTCGGTTGTCAAATGCATGATCTATTTTTTGTTTTAAAATGAGGTGCAAAAATAAATTTATTTTACAAGTAACCAAACTATAAATAAATTTAATTTAGATTGTTCTAGAAATTAACCAATAATTGTAAAACCAAAGTGCGGGCAGGGTCTAATTTTCCTGGCCTTGTGGCATATTCACGATTGGTTAAATTATTAACCAATAAACCAACCGAATAATTTTTGGTAGGTTTTAGTCCTACACGAATATTATGAACCACATCTGCATTTCCAGCATTGCTAAAAAAGGTTTTTACACCTGGAAGAAGCAATACAAAATCATCTACTTTTTCGTAAACACTATAATAAAAAATGCTGTAACCAAAAGTAAGTTTACGGTAAGCTAAATCTAAATCAAACTTGGCTGTGGTTCTATTTCTGTAAGGCATAATTACCTTTTTTAAATAACTACCATCCTCTGCTTTGCTATTACTTAAACTTTCAAAAAATAATTTGGTATAGTTTCCATAATCTTTCAAACTCTCGTCTGTACTCATATTTACAGGCAAACTATAGGTATAACCTGTCAAAATTCTAATCATCACATCTTTTATTTTACCCTCACCTTGTAAACTAAAATCGAAGCCCCCTGCACGCACATGGCCTACATTAAACGCCTTAAAACCAATCTTCGGGTCAGGATTTTCGATAGTTGGTTTATTGTATTGGCCAAATCTAAAATCAATCATGCTATCGTAATTCTGAATAAAAACTGCAAAATCGGCTGAAGCTAAAAACCCGGCTATTTTAAATCCTTGTTGAATGCCAATTTCGGCTGTCCAACCTTTTTCGGGAATTAAATTAGGATTGGGTAATACATTTAAAAACGATACTTTATCTTCTACAAATTTTTCGCCAATGGTTGGCACTCTATAACCTTCGGAATAGTTAGCGCGCAAATAAGTTTTTTTAGCTGCTTGGTAATTTAAACCAATTCGTTTTAAAAGTGCCTTTTCTATTTTGCTGGTATCTTGAGCTATGAGCTCATAACGCAATCCCCCAGTGATAATAAATTTTTTATAGGTAAAATCTAATTGACTATAAACCGCTCCCGTTCCGCCACCAAATTCGCCTTTATATACATTGCCATTGCTAAACATTGATGTTAAATAAACACCACTATTCAATGAAAAAAATTTATCAATTTTATATTTATTATTGTAATCAAAAGCATACAAATTAGCTACTGCATCCGATTGGTTTGGAAATCTTGTTTTATCTAACAATCGAGTAATTTGATACATTCTGAATTTAACTGCATGGTGCATTTTTAAACCGCTATAATCAAAATGAGGGTCTATGGTAAAAATTCTAAACAAATCATCAATTGGTTTTGATCCATTAAATTGTTTTAGAGTTCCCGAATCGGCATTTGCCCATAAAAAAAACCGCCCGGATTTTTCGTACATCAAACTTCCGTTTACACCAAAAGTAATTCTTTTATTCCACTCAGGTCGGTAACGAGTTTTAACATAAGTTCGCGCCCTAAATTCATCGGCAAATTCTAAATGACTACGTGTGCTCGAAATATTGCCACTTAATACCAAATCAAAATTACCAAACATTTGCTTGTGTGTAAAAAACATGCCATTATTAAACGGCTGAGTAGAAGCTTCCCACCAATTAATAAGACTTCTTTCGTAATTTTGCATAATACCTTGGTAAGCTTGAATTTTGGTTTTTGGCGTTTTAGTAGGCCAACCCGTTCTTACATTAATGGTTCCGTTTAAAGCAGCAGAACCATACAGCACAGAGGCTGAACCTTTTATAACCTCCACTTGTTCAGCTGCTTCAATGGGTAAAAATTTCCAACGTACATCGCCCAAATCTGCGCCCATTAAAGGCATATCGTCAAGCAAAACTGCAATTCTACTACCCGTATTATAACTATAGCCTACTCCTCCCCTAATGCTTGCTTGCCCATCGGCCACTTGTACTCCAGGCAATCTATTAATTACTTGCGATAAATCTGTGCTATTGGTATTATCAATTAAATATGGTTTTATTATACTTACAGATGCAATTTCTTTAGCTACTTTTTTCCCCTCGCGTGAACCAGCAATAACAATTTGATCCATTTGATTATTGAAAGGTTCCAAATCAATTTGAATATTCTTATTTGCTCCTTCATCTAAGTCAATATTTAAAAATAAAGTCCGATAACCAACGCGCGAAATTTTTAGAGAATGCTTGCCAGCAGTAGTTATAAAACTAAAAGCACCCAAACTATCGGTATAAACTTGTTTGGTTTTATCGAGCGAAACCACAGCAAAATCAACTATTTGTTGTGTATTTAAATCTGTTACAACACCTTTTATTTTGGCCTGTTGTGCATGAGAAAAAACACTGATAAGTAAAAGTAAAATTAGTATGTAAATTTGTTTCATCAATAATTTTTTAGGTATATTTTGATTAAACAAATATGTAAATTTTATTTTAAAGCCTTTTATAAAATTTGCCATTAATTTTATAAGATTTGGCTTTTTATCTCAAAAAACAATTCTAAGTTGAAATTGGTCTTAATATCACTTTTATTTTAAATAGTTATTGTTATTTTGCAACCAAAATAAATTTATATTTATGAAAATATTGGTAACAGGCGGAACCGGCTATATTGGTTCACACACTGTTGTAGAACTGCACAATGCTGGTCACGAGGTGGTGGCAATTGATAATTTTGATAATTCGTATCCTGATGTGCTTGACAATATTGAAAAAATTACTGGCAAAAAAGTTGTTTTTGAAAATGTAGATATCAGAGATAAAAAAGCCCTAACCGATTTTATGCTTAGCCAAAAAGGAATTGATGCAGTAATACATTTTGCTGCATTTAAAGCGGTGGGTGAAAGTGTTCAAAATCCTTTAAAATACTACGAAAACAATGTAGGAGGAACAGTAAATTTATTGTATGCTATGGAAGCTGCGGGCATTAGCCAAATTGCATTTTCATCATCGTGCACGGTATATGGCGAAGCTAACCCTCCTGTAGATGAAAATACAGCTAGACCAGAAGCACAATCGCCTTACGGAAATACCAAACAAATTTGCGAAGAAGTACTTTTTGATTATACCAAAGCAAGTAATTTAAAAGTAGTTTCATTGCGTTATTTCAATCCCGTTGGCGCACACGATTCGGCTTTGATTGGCGAACTACCAATTGGAGTTCCAAATAATTTGGTACCATTTATTACCCAAACTGCTATAGGCAAACGTGAGGTTTTAACGGTATTTGGAAACGATTACCCAACTCCTGATGGAACTTGTATTCGCGATTACATACACGTAGTTGATTTGGCCAAAGCACACGTAAAAGCCATTGAATTTTTAGAACAAAAAAAATATACTGAAGCTTACAGTGTGTTTAACTTAGGAACTGGACAAGGAAACTCGGTTTTAGAAGTTATACAATCGTTTGAAAAAGTAACAGGAGTAAAAGTTAATTATAAAATTGGCCCTCGCAGAGGCGGTGATGTAATTCAAATTTATGCCAATTGCGATAAAGCAACCAATGTATTAGGTTGGAAAACGGAACGCGATTTGGATAATTGTATGCAAACAGCTTGGGCTTGGGAAAAACATTTAGCACAAAAATAGTCCGTAGTTTATGGACCATAGTCAAAAAATTAATACTCAAAATATAACTGATTAGATATGTCAACAAGAAAAATATTAATAACTGGAGGAGCTGGTTTTATTGGCTCTCATGTAGTACGTTTATTTGTAAATAATTATCCAAACTACGAAATTTATAACTTAGATAAATTAACTTATGCAGGTAATTTAAAAAACCTGACTGATATAGAAAATGCACCTAACTATCATTTTGTAAGACTTGATTTGGTAGATGCAACCGCAGTTAATAATTTATTTAACGAACATCAGTTTGATTCGGTTATTCACTTAGCAGCCGAAAGCCATGTAGATAGAAGTATTACCAATCCTATGGATTTTGTGATGACCAACGTGGTAGGAACTGTAAATTTACTAAATGCTGCCAAAGAAATTTGGAAAGGTAATATGGAAGGCAAGTTGTTTTACCATGTATCGACAGATGAAGTTTATGGCAGTTTGCACGATGGTGGTTTCTTTTTAGAAACAACCTCATACGACCCTCAAAGCCCTTATTCGGCAAGTAAAGCAGCTAGCGATCATTTTGTGCGTGCATACCACAATACGTATAAAATTCCGGTGGTTTTAACTAATTGTTCTAATAATTATGGACCAAATCAGTTCCCTGAAAAATTGGTTCCATTATTTATTAATAATATCAGAAACAACAAACCATTGCCTGTTTATGGCAAAGGCGAAAATGTGCGCGATTGGTTATATGTAGTAGATCATGCGCGTGCTATTGATGTGGTTTACCATAAAGGTAAAATTGGCGAAACCTACAATATTGGCGGCTTTAACGAGTGGACCAATATTGATTTGATAAAGGTGATTTGCAAAACCATGGACAAAATTTTAAGCAGACCTGAAGGTGAAAGCGAAAAGTTAATTACGTACGTAACCGACAGAGCTGGACACGATTTACGTTACGCCATTGATGCTAACAAAATAATGAAAGAATTAGGTTGGGAACCAAGTTTACAATTTGAAGAAGGAATAGAAAAAACCATTAATTGGTACATGGATAACCAACAATGGATGGACGAAGTTACCAGTGGCGATTATGCCAAATACTACGATAAAATGTACGCAAGTAGGTAGTTAGTTGATGGTTGTCGGTTGATGGCTTTATTTAAAGCACGGAATTCAAATATTTAAATTCGAAAAGGAGTTGATGTAGAAGTCAACTCCTTTTTTGTTACAATCAAACAATCCGAAAATTTTATTTTACGGATTTTTTGTTGGTAAACTCAATTTCATTAAATAGACAAAAGTGTTTAAACGTTTTAATTTACCTATTTAATTTTCCATTTATAATTACCCTATCAACACAATCGTTTCCAAAATTATAAGGTATATAAGCTAAGGATGATATTGGTTTGGTAATAATTAAATTGGCAATTTTACCTTTGGTAATACTTCCATATTGATGGCTTAATTCCATGGCATAAGCACCATTAATGGTAGTGGCATTAATGGCTTCTTCTGGTGTAATTTTCATTTGGGTACAAGCCAAACTTACCACAAAACCCATACGTCCGTTAGGCGAGCTTCCAGGATTATAATCACTTGCTAAACAAACAGGCAAACCTGCATCAATCATTTTACGTGCAGGCATGTATGGAATTCCTAGAAAGAACGAACAGTTAGGTAAACCAACGGGCATGGTTTTGCTGTTTAGTAAACATGCTATTTCTTCATTGCCTGTGTATTCTAAATGATCAACACTTAAAGCATTGTGTTTAACTCCAACCTGAACACCGCCTGTATAACCTAACTCATTCGCATGAATTTTTGGTTTTAAGTTATACTTAGCTGCTGCATTTAACAATAAATCTGTTTCCTCTACAGTATAAAAACCTTGGTCGCAGAATACATCAAAATAATCGGCTAGTTTTTCGTTAGCAATATTGGGCAACATTTCATTTAAAATTAAATCAATATACCCTTCACGATTTTGTTTAAACTCAGTTGGAATGGCATGTGCACCCAAAAAGGTAGCCTTAATTGGAATTGGAGAAACTTGTTTTAATTGCGCTATTACTCGCAACATTTTTATTTCATCTTTCACCGTTAAACCATAACCACTTTTTATTTCAATAGCTCCTGTTCCTTGGCCAATTACTTGTTGCAAACGTTCATGTGCTTGTTCAAAAAGCTCGGCCTCACTCATGTTTTGTAACTTTTTAGCCGAGTTTAAAATGCCACCACCCGCAGCAGCAATTTCCTCATAGCTTTTGCCTGTTATGCGCATTTCAAATTCTTCTTCACGCCATTTTGCAAAAACTATGTGTGTATGGCTATCCATAAACGATGGTAAAACCATTCCGCCTTTGGCATCTATTTGGTTTGAAATAGTTATATTTTGAGTAGCGTTGGCCAAATCTTCCATTTTGCCAAAACTAAAAATGGTATCATTTTCTATAATTAAATAAGCATGGTCAATACTTTCTAAATGAGCCATTTCCGACCCTTTTTTTAAAAGAATTTCAGGGGCTAAAATTCCTTTTAACGATTTGATATTTGAAACTAGAGTATAGGTTTTCATAATGGTCAAAATTAATAATTAAAACGAATTGTATTACACAAAAACCAAGACCGTTTATTAAGTTAAATATTTAGTTTATATGCAAGGCATTATGTTTTGTTTTTTATGCATTATTGAAAAACAATAAAGTAATAACCTATTACGTTTTTATCTTCGATTAAAGCAACGATTTTTTATACTTTTATTTAGTCATTGCAAAAATGCTAATGGAAAGCAATCATTTATAGCCAAGAAGATGCCTGCGGAATGACCGAGTGAGGCTTTTGTAAGTCCAAAATGGAGCGCTGAACAAAAATTAAAAAGTCAACCAATCTCCAAATCAATAAATCCATCTAAATCCAGCCTTTGCGGCTAAACCATTGATAAATAATTATAGTAAGCAAAAGCATAAAAATTAACACACCCGGATAGCCATAATGGTAAGTTAATTCAGGCATAAACTGAAAATTCATTCCATAAATTCCCACTATAAATGTTAAAGGTAAAAAGAATGCTGAGAAAACCGTTAAAACACGCATTACCTCGTTGGTTTTTTGGCTCGAAAGCGAAATATAAATATTTAACAAACTATGTATACTATCGTAAATTTCTTCAGTAATGGTTTCTACACGCACATAAGTATCTTTTAAATCCTCGTAAATGGTATTGCGTTTATGCGAATTTCCTAATTGTTCGATTACGGCCTTGGTTAATGTAAACAAACGCTTTTTAACATAAATTTTTCTTTTAATCAAGTACAAATTTTTAAGTAAATCGGGTATTTTACTTTTTAAAAATATACGCGTTTCGTATGAATCAATTTCAGCATCTAAGGCCGCCAATGGATTTTCAAAACTTTGTAAAGTATCTTTAATAATTTTACAAATTATGTCGAATGGGCTTTTGCAAATATTGGCGTTAGCATACTTTTTAGCAACTCCATCTATAACAAACGAATCGTGTCTATGAATTGTAAGTAAAAAATCTTTACCCCAAAAAATAGCTATTTTTCGAGTCAGTTTCTGAAAACCATCTGCTCCAATATCACACTTATTGTCGTAATTTCTTATTATAATAAAATGCTCATTATCGAGTTGTTCAAATTTTGGTAAATGTCCTGGATCTAAACAATCTTTAATGGCAGTTTCGGGTAAATTATATTTTAAAGCCAAATCTTTTAACTCTTGCTCAGTTGGTTGGTTTACATCTACCCAACAAAACGAATGTTCTGAGGCCTCTTTCAGTATTTGTATCATGCTTTTTGAAAGTATAAAAATACATATTTTTAATTTTGCATAAAATTAATTTACTCACTTAATTCCAAACAATTCAAATTTTAAGGATAAAATTAATTAACTGACTAACAATTAATTGCAAATAATTTTAAATTATTAGAAACTATTCATCTCAATTGGATGTTTTTGTAAATTGAGTGAGTAAATTTTTTCATAATTAATGAAGAAACCTTTGGAAACATTGGGCAAAAAGCCGGGGGAGCCCGGCTTTTTTGTTTTTATTGGTTAAATAAATTTTATTTTTAATATTTAAGTATGCTGCTTTATTCTATTTTTGTGTTGAAACATTAAACTTTGATAAACTACCTTAAACATACTGAAATAGATAAAACAAAATGGGATTATTGCATTTCTCACGCCAGCAATACCATCATTTACGCCTATGCTTGGTATTTAGATATAGTAAGCCCTAGTTGGGATGCATTGGTGCTTAACGATTACGAGGCTGTAATGCCATTGACACACAGAAAAAAGTATTTTATTTCCTACTTGTTTCAACCTTTTTTTACCCAACAGTTAGGAGTATTTTCAAAAAATGAATCACAAGCTTTATTGGTTCAAGATTTTTTAAATGCCATTCCTTCCAAATTTAAATTAATCGATATTAACTTAAATGAAGAAAATAGTACTGAAGGATTAAAACCTCGTAAAAACTATTTGCTTCCTATTGATGAAGGTTATAAAGATATTTACACCGGATACAAAGGGCAAGCAAAACGCAATTTAAAAAAAGCCAAAGATGAAGGTTTATTTTTACAAGCTTTACCTTATAAACAAGTGATTGATTTTTACCAAAAACATAAAGGTAAAGAAACTAAAGGAGTAAAAGAAAACGATTATAAAACGCTGAAACAATTGTATAAAATTTGTAACAAGCAAAATAATCTACTGGCAGTTGGCGTTTATAGTAATCAGTTTGGTTTACTAGGGGCTGCCGCTTTTATTATTAATGGAGATAGGGCCATTTTTCATTTAGGAACATCAAACGAAAAAGGTAAAAAAATGGGTGCTATGCACTTTTTAATGGATTCCGTTATTATGCAATTGTCTGGTAAAAATTTGTTCATAGACTTTGAAGGTTCAGAAATTGATGGAATTGAACGATTCTACAAATCGTTTGGAGCTTATAAGAAACCTTACTTTAAATACAGAAAAAACAATTTGCCTAAACTTTTAGCTTGGATAAAATAATGAAATTAAGATATTTATACTTTGTAATAGTTTTTGTTTTTGTGATGGCTTGCGAAAAGGACAAAAGTGCCTCACAAAACAATGATTTTTTTCCTCCAGTAAATTTTGATATCAATATCAATTTATTGTTGCCAGATGCAGCACCACTTCAAAACATGGGAGGTTATATTTATCGTGATGGGCAAGCTGTAGGTTACAAAGGCATTATAATATATAACAATTTTGACGAATTTGTGGCTTTTGACAGAGCATGTCCTTATAAAGTTGATAGTGCTTGCAGCCGCATTTACATGGCCGATAATAATTCAAAATTTCAATGTGGAAGTGGTAATAACCGCTGCTGCGCAAGCGAGTTTTTTTTAACCACGGGTACACCAAGTAAAGGCCCTGCCGATAGAGGATTGCGCCAATATTTTGTAACTAGAAATGGAAATTATTTAAGAGTTACTAGCTTTCCTCAATAAAAAATCATTTTTAGGAGCTATGTAGCCATTAAATGATTTAGTATTATTGCACATGCAATTTGAAAATACCTTAAGTTTTGCTCAACAATTAGATGCAAACGATAAACTAGCCCATTTTAAACATCAATTTCATTTATTAACTAATAACAATAAACATGTAGTTTATTTATGTGGCAACTCATTAGGCTTGCAGCCAAAATCAGTTCGTGCCGCTATTGATCAAGAGTTAAACGATTGGGCAAAATTTGGCGTAGAAGGACATTTTGATGCAAAAAATCCTTGGTTTGGTTACCACCATTTTTTAACCGAAAATGCCGCAAAGGTGGTAGGTGCAAAGCCTAGCGAGGTAGTTATAATGAACAACCTAACTGTAAACTTACACCTCATGATGGTAAGTTTTTACAAACCAACTGCCACTCGTTATAAAATAATAATGGAAGCTGCTGCTTTTCCAAGCGATTTATATGCCATGGAAACTCAAGCTAAACACCATAATTTAAATCCGAATGAAGCCATAATAGAACTTAAACCACGCGAAGGCGAACACAATTTACGCACCGAAGATATTATTGCAACAATTAATGCCAATGCTGATAGTTTGGCACTAGTAATGTTAGGTGGTGTAAATTATTATACAGGCCAAGTTTTTGATATGAAGGCCATAGCTGCTGCTGCACATGCTGTTGGAGCTTATGCAGGCTTTGATTTAGCTCATGCTGCAGGAAACTTACATTTACAATTACATAATTGGGATGTGGATTTTGCGGTTTGGTGTACTTATAAATACTTAAATAGCGGCCCTGGAGGAACAAGTGGTGTGTTTGTTCATGAAAGACATGAAAACTCAGAATTTAACCGTTTTGCTGGCTGGTGGGGACATGATGAAGGAGAGCGATTCCAAATGAAAAAAGGCTTTAAAGCCATTCCAGGTGCACAAGGTTGGCAATTAAGTAATGCTCAAATTTTTCCAATGGCCATTCATAAAGCATCGTTAGAAATGTTTGCAGAAGCAGGTATGGAAAATTTAAGAGCAAAAAGTGAATTGCTAACTGGTTATTTGGAGTTTATTTTGAACCAATACACCGAACATTTAACCATAATAACTCCTAAAAATAAAGACGAAAGAGGCTGCCAACTATCAATTATTGTAAAGCAAGATGGCAAAAAACTATTTGACTATTTGGTAAGCGAAAACATAATGCCCGATTGGCGCGAACCTGATGTTATACGTATGAGTCCAGTACCAATGTATAACACCTTTGAAGATGTTTATTTAATTGGCGAAGCACTAAAAAAATACTTTGCTTAATGATAAAAATTGAAAAAATAACCACCCCAACTGTTCAACAAATAGCTTGGGATATAAGGCACGAAGTTTTTGTGATTGGTCAAAACTGCCCTAAAGAAATTGAATATGAATTTGAAGAAGAAAGTATTCATTTTTTGGCTTATTATAATAACGAACCTGCCGGAACAGCAAGAATTAGGGAAACAGAAAATGGTTTTAAATTAGAACGATTTGCTGTATTGGAAAAATTTAGAGGCAATGGAATTGGTTCTGCTTTAGTAGCTTTTTTATTAAACGAAACCATTCCATTTGGTAAAAAAATTTATTTGCACGCACAATTAACTGCTGCTCCTTTATATGCCAAACATAATTTTAAACCTGAAGGAGCAAACTTTTGGGAAGCCGATATTGAACATGTAAAAATGGTTTACAGTAAACCATAAAAAATATATGAAATTTTTAATTGTAGGATTAGGAAATATAGGAGCAGAATATGCACAAACCCGCCATAATATTGGGTTTGATATTGCCGAAGCTTTGGTAAAAAAACACCTAGGTAATTTTACCGTGCAAAAGCACGCTCAGTATGCACAAGTAAGCTTACGAGGAAGGCAAATTCATGTAATAATGCCAACTACTTATATGAATTTAAGTGGCAAGGCAGTTCGCCATTGGATGACAGATTTGAATATTCCAATTGAAAATATTTTTATTTTAGTAGATGATTTGGCCATTGATTATGGCAAATTACGTATTCGTGCCAATGGCAGCGATGCTGGTCATAATGGACTAAAAAGCATTAACGAATTGCTCGGTACTCAAAATTATCCGAGACTTAGGTTTGGTATTGGCAATAATTTCCCAAAAGGTCGTCAGGTAGATTATGTTTTAGGAAAATGGGCAACTGATGAAATGAAAGAAATGCCTTTTTTAATTCATAAATCGGTTGACGCCATTGAAAGTTTTGTAATAAATGGATTGCCTTTAACCATGAATGAGTTTAATAAATAATGCAGTTATTTATTAACCATATTGCACATAAAATTGAATCATTAACAGATTTAAATTTAATTGATAAAAGCCTTTTGAACGATAACGAAAAAAAGGCTTTTTCTTTTATTGAAAATTGGCTTACCGATAAAAATTTTAACTTTCAAAGTTCAGGAAGTACAGGCGTTTCCAAACAATTTATATTTACTAAAGAGGAGATAACTTGGTCTGCCACACAAACCATTAATTACTTAAATTTAAAGCAAGAAAAACAACATTTTTACATTTGTTTAGATACCAGTTTGGTAGCAGGAGCAATGCTTTTAGCACGAGCAATTTTATTACAGGCCGATGTAACAATAGTTAATCCAACTAGCAATCCATTTGATACATTGCCACAAAATCATCCATACACTTTTTGTTCATTAGTCCCCATGCAATTGCAACAAATAGTAAACAGTGATTATGAAAAAAAAATACTCAATCAGTTTAAAAATATTCTTTTAGGAGGAGCTCCAGCTTCTAATTCTTTGATCTCTCAATGTGCTGATTTAAAAATAAATATATGGGCTACTTATGGCATGACAGAAACTTTAAGCCATATAGCTTTGCGCAATTTAAAAACTGAATCTTATTTTAAATTATTACCCAATAATGAAATAGCCTTAAGCCAAGAAAATACCTTAAAAATAAAAAACACAATTACCAAAAACCAATGGTTACAAACCAACGATTTAGTTGAAATTACTGATGATGGATTTTCGGTAATAGGTAGAATAGATTTTGTAATAAACAGTGGAGGTTTAAAAGTAAATGCCCTAAAAGTGGAGGATGAAATTTCTAACTATTTTACAACTGAAAATATCTTGCCTTTCACTTGTTTTATTGGCAGCTTGCCTGATGAGTTTCTTGGAGAAAAAGTAGTTTTATTCATTGAAAAACAAAACAAAGATTCCATAAATTTTGATGACTTAAAATTATATTTATTAAAAACCTTGAAACATTATGAGATACCCAAACAGGTTCAAATTGTTGATGAATTCTACTACACCATAAGCCAAAAAATTGATAGGAATAAAAGTAAATTAATAGCATAAAAAAAGCCAATCTATTTTGGATTGGCTTTTTATTTTATTACTAAAAATACTAGTATCTGTACATTTCTGCTTTGAAAGGACCTTCTACTTTTACGCCAATATAATCAGCTTGCTCAGTATCCATAACAGTTAGTTTTGCACCAATATGCTCTAAATGTAAGTATGCTACTTTTTCATCTAAATGTTTAGGTAACACATATACTTTATTTTCGTATTTATCGCTGTGGTTCCATAATTCAATTTGAGCCAAAGTTTGGTTTGAGAAAGAGTTACTCATTACAAAACTAGGGTGACCCATGGCACAACCTAAGTTAACCAAACGACCTTCAGCTAAAATAATGATTTCGTTACCATCTACATTGTACACATCTACTTGTGGTTTGATGGTATATTTAGATGCTCCATAAGTTCCATTTAACCAAGCCATGTCTATTTCATTGTCAAAGTGTCCAATGTTACAAACGATAGATTTGTCGCGCATGGCTTTGAAATGACGGTCACGGATAATTTTTAAGTTACCTGTAGCTGTAACAAAAATGTTTGCACGATTGCAAGCATCTTCCATAGTTACCACTTCAAAACCATCCATAGCTGCTTGTAATGCACAAATTGGATCGATTTCGGTAACTAAAACGCGCGCACCCGCACCACGAAGTGATTCTGCTGAACCTTTTCCTACATCGCCATAACCTGCAACAACAGCAACTTTACCAGCCATCATAATATCTGTTGCTCTGCGAATAGAATCTACTAAACTTTCTTTGCAACCATATTTGTTATCAAATTTAGATTTGGTAACTGAATCGTTTACATTTATAGCTGGCATAACCAAAGTTCCTTTTTTCATGCGCTCGTATAAACGGTGAACTCCAGTCGTAGTTTCTTCCGATAAACCTTTGATATCTTTTGTTAATTCTGGATAACGGTCAAAAACCATATTGGTTAAATCGCCACCGTCATCTAAAATCATGTTTAAAGGCTGTCCACCTTCAAAAGCAAATAAAGTTTGCTCAATACACCAGTCAAACTCTTCTTCGTTTTGACCTTTCCAAGCGTAAACTGGAATACCAGCAGCAGCTATTGCAGCAGCAGCATGATCTTGTGTTGAGAAAATATTGCATGAACTCCAAGTTACTTCCGCACCTAAAGCTTTTAAAGTTTCAATTAAAACCGCAGTTTGAATTGTCATGTGTAAACAACCTGCTATACGCGCACCTTTTAAAGGTTGTTGCGCGCCATATTCTTTTCTAATGGTCATTAAACCAGGCATTTCTGCTTCGGCTAATTTAATTTCTTTTCTTCCCCACTCTGCTAAGCTAATGTCCTTAACTTTATAAGGAGCTACTGATTTTGTTTCTGACATATTATTTTGTTTGTATATTTCTTTAATATTTTATGCAAAAATAGAATAATCAAGCATTTTAAAAAATTGATTATTAAATATTACAACAGTTAAACAGCAATTTGTTTTTAAATATTTTTTATGACATTAAGGCTTAATACTTTTTTTGGAAACATTTTTGTAAAATTGTAATCTCAAAACATACTTAAAAAAAATAATACTATGCCATATCCAGAAATGTTAGTAGCACCAATGCGTCAACAATTGGTTGAAGTTGGTTTTAAATCACTGATGACAGCTGATGAAGTAGCTGCAGCAATGACCAAAAACGAAGGTACAAAATTAATGGTTTTCAATTCGGTATGCGGCTGTGCAGCAGGTACTGCCCGCCCAGGAATTATGAAAGCTGTTAAAGAAGCTACCAAAGTGCCAAGCGAATTATTAACTGTATTCGCAGGACAAGAAGTAGAGGCAGTAGCCAAAGCTAGAGAGTTTATAGCCCCTTATCCACCATCATCACCAGCAATTGGTTTATACAAAAATGGTGAGTTGGTTCATTTTATTGAACGCCATAACATTGAAGGCCGTAGTGCTGAAATGATTGCTGAAAACTTAAAAGCAGCTTTTGAAGAATATTGCTAAGCAATAATTATTAAAAAAATCAAGTCAAAAAAATAGGCTGTTTCAAAATTTGAAACAGCCTATTTTTTTGCATAATTATTTGTATTATCAAAATATAGAGTTACGCAGTCAGGCGCCAATCAAGTTTATAGACTCCTGCGGAATGACTCTGATTTTGCTTTGTGTCATTCAGTAGGAATCTCACTTCCTTAGGGTTTGCTTTCCATTAACATAAATCAATATTTGTTTAAGTTATTTTGTTATGAATAATTTTGATTTAAACAATTATGTTTATATAACTTCTAATCCTAGAAGAACCGTTTTTTATGTTGGCGTAACCAATTCATTAGACAGAAGAATTTCTGAACATCATAGTAATAAAGGGAAACCTGAAACTTTTGCAGGTAAATATTTTTGTTATGAATTAATCTATTTTGAAGTTTTTCAAAATATCAATGAAGCTATTAATAGAGAAAAAGAATTAAAATCTTTGTCAAGAGACAATAAACTTGCTTTAATTAAATCAGTAAATCCAAAACTAAAAAAGTACACAATTCTATAATAGCCAACAATCAAGTGTATTAAGGGGATTCTTCCAGAATGACTTTGATTTTTGAGTTGGGTCATTCAGTAGGAATCTCCTTTCCTTAGGGTTTGCTTTCAATTAAAAGTAGTATTAAAGCTATCAATCAAGTAAACTATGGTATGACACAAAACTATAGTTAACTTATGTGTATCTTATAAAATGCAATAGCCCAAAAGCAAATTGCTTTCGGGCTATTTTTATTTAGGAGCCAATGCTACCATAAAAACCATCATAACTATAATTAAAACCATACTTATTAAACCAAATATGGACGATTGACCTGTTAGTCCATTTAATTTTCGCTGTGTGTTCCAATCAAAAATTAATGGAATCATAGATATGGTTATAAACGCTGTTTGAATAATGTTTATAAAATTTGTAACTATAAGTTCATTGTAAAACATTACGATTATAAAATAGATACTTGCTAAGGCAACTTGGGCACCGAGCAATGCTAAAGTAATCTTTGTTAATTTATCGTATCCATTTTCAACTACCCTGTTATTCCATTTTTTTAACGAAAAAAATAGAATAAATAAATAAAAAATAAAATTCATTTTCATAAGAATACAATTATAAAAATTTACATCCATAAAAAAAGTCGAAAGTTAACTTTCGACTTTTTTTGTTTCTTATTATAAATACTTGTTATGCAAAAGCATTTTCGCCAGTAATGTCTAACCCAGTAATTAATAAATGAATATCGTGTGTTCCTTCATAAGTAACTACCGATTCTAAGTTCATCATGTGGCGCATAATTGGATACTCGCCAGTAATGCCCATTCCGCCCAACATTTGGCGTGCGTTGCGTGCTACATTCAATGCCAAATCAACATTATTACGTTTTGCCATACTAATTTGAGCAGGAGTAGCGCGGCCTTCGTTCATTAAAACGCCCAAACGCCAAGTTAATAATTGTGCTTTGGTAATTTCAGTTATCATTTCTGCTAACTTCTTTTGTTGTAATTGGAAACCAGCAATGGGTTTACCAAACTGAATACGCTCCTTGCTGTAACGCAATGCGGTATCGTAACAATCCATAGCTGCACCTAATGCACCCCAACTAATTCCATAACGTGCAGAATTTAAACAAGTCAATGGACCTTTTAAACCTTCAACACCTGGTAAAATATTTTCAATAGGAACTTTTACATCGCTAAATACTAACTCGCCAGTTGCGCTAGCACGTAAGCTCCATTTGTTATGCGTTTCTGGAGTGGTAAAACCTTCCATGCCACGCTCTACAATTATTCCTTTTATTTTCCCCAATTCGTTTTTAGCCCAAACAACAGCAACATCGGCAAATGGTGAATTTGAAATCCACATTTTTGCACCATTTAAAATAACGTGTTTGCCATCGCCAGCAGGTTTAAAATTAGTGGTCATTCCACCTGGATCAGAACCATGATTCGGCTCAGTTAATCCAAAACAACCTAGCAAATCACCTTTAGCTAATTTAGGTAAATATTTATGTTTTTGCTCTTCGCTACCAAATTTGTAAATTGGATACATAACCAAACTACCTTGAACCGAAGCAGTAGAACGAACGCCTGAATCGCAACGCTCTAATTCTTGCATCATTAATCCGTAGGTAATATAATCCATTCCACCACAACCATATTCTACTGGCAATTGCGGAGCATAGCAACCTAAATCACCTAACTGTTTTACCATAAAACGAGGGAAAACTGCTTTTTGAGCCACATCTTCAATAATTGGAGAAAGTTCTTTTTTTACATAATCGCGTACTGTACTGCGAATTAATTTATGTTCTTCACTCAATAATTCATCCAATAAATAATAATCTGGATGGTTGTAAACATCTTGCTTGTTAGCTTTTGTGAATTCTTGTGCGTTTGTAGTCATGTTTTTTATAGTTTAAACCAATGGTTTTTTATTACCGCGGCTTTTTATTACGGTGCGAAAATAGTTTTTTTGTTTATTATTATAACAACCCATGAAAGTACAAACTTGTTTAGAAAACCTCGAATTTTTTGCCTACCACGGAATGTACGATTTTGAAAAGGTAAAGGGTGGCAAATTTAGGGTTGATATAATTTTAACTGAAAAAAAATCTAGCGATGTTTTAATGGAAAAGCTATCGGATATTATTGATTATGAGCAAGTTTTAAAAATAGTAAAAGCCGAGATGGAAAACCCAAGAGATTTTATTGAAACAGTAGCTCAAAGCATAATCAATCAACTAAAAACTGACTACAATCATTTAGAAAACATCTGTGTTAAAATAACGAAATATAATCCCGCAGGTAAATTTGATGGTGGTAATGCAAGTGTGGTTTTAAGTTTAAAATAAATTATTCTTTGGCTAGCGTATCAATCTCATGATTTGTATCGACTCAGACTTTTGCAGGTAAAATTATAAATTAAATAATGATTATTTTTTGAATAATTCACCAAATCTATTTAATTTTAATCCTTAATTTACTAGCTATTGTTTAGTTTTAAAGATTAAAATGGTTTTGTAAATGCTAAAACAATACAAATAGCAACTACCTCATTTTTGAGTTGGTCTGCACGTGTCAAGTCCTTAAAATATTATATACAAATATTGTTAGTCAGTTTCTTAACCTACAAGTTTGCAAAAAGGTATTTGTTTTAAAGTTTAAATCCATGTGGATAAAGAATTTTAGCTTCCTTGTTTTCTACCAATTTCTTTTTGCTTTGCACTACACTTAATTGTTCTAAAATTGGTTGCAAATACCACTATTTATCGATAAATTTTTTTAACATTTTACAGGTTCTTTCTTTTAACTTTTGCTTGAATTAAATAGGGTTTAGCAACCAACTTAAATTAAAGTAGAAAAGAAATGGAGAAGCAAACACAATTTAATTCTTGCTTTTTTGTAATTAAGGTTAAACAAATAAAAAAAATGAATTTCCTTAATTTTTTAAATAAATGTAAAATTTAATTGCTTGTCTTAATTATTGTATGTATGTGTAAATTATTTTAATTTCCAAATTTTTTATTTTTATTATATAAATTTTACTAGATTGCATTATATAAAAAAACTATTTTATGCTAAAAATCTACAAAACATTATTAGTTTTATTGGTAATTTTTGCCAATAAACTTGAAGCACAAGTTGAGGTTACAAGTAGCGGTGGCACAAGTAGCGCTAGCTATAGTACATTAAAAACAGCTGTCGATAGTATCAACACAGGTTATCATCAAGGGGTAATCGATATAAGGATTCATTCCAATACTTTGGAAACAGCTAGTATTAGTTTAGACTCATCAGGAAATCTAACTGGTTCAAATTACACTTCTATTTTAATTCGTCCTGCTGATACGGCAACTGTAGTAAAGAGTATTTCTACAAGTGGCGCCTTCGCCTTAATTATTTTAAATGGTGCAGATAATGTAATTTTTGACGGAAGACCCGGAGGAATAGGAACTTCACAATTGCTAGAGATTAGTCATACTGCATCAGCAGCTACAAACTTTACTTGCAGGCTAAATAATGGAGCAGCTAACAATACATTTATTTTTTGTCGTTGGTTAAATGCAAGTGCAGCCAGTACAGCCCACAATATTCATTTAACCAATACCACTGTTGGCACAAGTCCTAACTCAAACAACCAGTTTTTAAACAATACAATTATTGGTGGACGTAACGGAATTGTTTTTGATGCAATCAATGCTTCTGGGCCAATGGTTAATATGATCATCAGAAATAACCAATTTAGCAATATTGGGTTTGCATGTATAAGTAATTTAAACAATTTAGGAAGTGTTACCATTGACTCAAATAGCTTTTTCCATGATGTTACTTTTACGGCTACAGGACAAGCCAGAGCAATTGCTTTGGGTGGATTGCCGGCCACTGTAAATGTTATTGCAAACATAACCAAAAACAGAATTTTTGGATTAAAAAGCGCCAGTACCTCAATTTTTGGAATGATCATAACCCCACCAGCCAGTACATCAGGTAGTTTGTACAATATTATCAATAATAGTATTGCTTTCATGGATGCCAACAATACCGTAAATGGAGGTGCAATAGGTGGTGTAAATGGGATTGCAATTACTGGAACTGGTAGTGGAGAATTCAATATTTACCACAATACCATACGTATTGGAGGTGCTGCTGTAGGAGGAACTGTTGCTACCTTAACTACCCGCTCTGTAGGTGTTGGAAAATTTAATTCTGGTACGGCTAATATTTTTAGAATGCGAAACAATATTATCACAAATACTAGAACAGGAGGAGCTTCTACACAAAATGGTCATATGGCCGTTTGGATCAATACCAACACTGCGGGAGGACACGATATTGACCGTAATACCTACCAAGGAACAACATTTGTTGCTGGATGGGGTGGAACTGTTTACGCAACAGTTGCAGGTGGGTATCAAACTGCAACAGCTCCAAATGAGGCCAATACAAATCAAAAAACACCAACCTATTCAAATAATACCGAACCATATTTTACGGGTACTTCATTAGGTGATTTAGATTTATCTTCTACTAGAATTGCGGCAGTAGCAACCGACATTGACAACAATTCAAGACCAACCCTTTGTTATAAAGGAGCTTGGGAATCGTCTGCGCCATTTACTAATAGAATAGATGCCGCAGTGCAAGAAGTGTATTCATTAGGAAAAATTCCGGTTCCTTATGCAAATCCGCATGAAGTAAGAGCTAATATAAAAAATATGGGTATTGACACAATTTTTTCGCAAAAAGTTAGACTAAGTATAACTGGAGCTAACACTTTTGTGGACAGTGTTTACATTGATACTTTAGCTCCTGGTTCTAATAAATATGTTACTTTTACTTCATTTAACTATTTAAATATTGGCAGTGGCTTGGTTACAGTATCTGTTCCGCCAGATAGCACAAATACTAACAATAGTAAAACATTTAATCAAATAGCTACGACTGGAACTTATGCCTATGCAGACCCAACACTTCCAGCAATTGGTGGAGTAGGATTCAATGGAGTTGGTGGTGATTTTATTGCCAAATTTCCATACACCGGCAGTAATAATATTAATCAAGTGGGTGTTAATTTTAATACGGGTGGGCAGCCTTTTCAAATAGTTATTTATTCTATGATTAATGACACACCAAATGCATTAATTTGGAATTCGCCAACTACAGTTGCAGTAACTGGAATTAATACTATATCTGTTAATCCTCCATTGCCTATTTCTGGTTCGTTTTTCGTTGGTGTAAGGCAAACTGGAACAACCAATGTTGGATTTGGGTATCAAAATGAAAACCCAATTAGAGATAGAACATTTTTTTATAAGGCAACTACCGTAACCAATTGGAATGATTTTGCTTCAACCAACTCTGCATTTAGGTTTATGGTTGAGCCAAGGTTACAAGTAGCAGATGATATTGGGATAGCAAAAGTAAATGAACCATGTGCAGCTGTTTTACAAGGCGGAGCTCCTATTAATCCTGAATTTACAGTAACAAATTATGGTGTAAATACTCAATCAGGATTTACTGTTAAAGCTCAAATAACTGGACCTTCAACCTTAAATACAAATGATGTTGTTTCAGCATTTATAGGAAGCGGAAGTTCATTTACTTTTAGTTCAAGTAGTTTGTTTAATCCTACTGTTAACGGAACTTATACAGTAAAAGTATGGACAGAATTAGCAACAGATTTAGAAAGAAATAATGATACCATCATATATACTTTTGTGGTTGGACAAACATCAACTGCCAATAACTCTTCAAATGGGCTTACATTTAATGGAGCGCAACACCTTGAGGTTGATGGATCAAGAGCATTAAATGTAACTGGCGAAAAATTAACTATTGAAACTTGGGTAAGCATTGCTAATTTATCCAATCCATCATATTTAGTTAGTAAAAATGCTACAGCCTCTCAAGGTCAGTATGATTTGTATATTAATACCTCAGGTAACATAATCTTTAAAGTTGTTTCTAGTTTGTTTGCTGATTCTATTGTATCAACAGCAGTAGTTCCTATTTCAGAGTTTGTTCACATTGCAGGTACTTACGATGGAATCTTATTACGTTTGTTCTTAAATGGAAACTTAATTGGAACAAAAAGTTTGGTTGGTAATATATTAGGTAATACAGAGCCTTTATTAATTGGAAGTTCATTCAATGGAGGTAGCTTTATTAATGGAAGTCTTGATGAATTTAGAATTTGGGATACTTGTAGAACAGAAGATCAAATAAGACAAAACATTCATACAAGATTAGCCAATTCATCTCATCCTAATTTAATAGCTTACTATAGGTTTGATGAATTAGTTGGAAATTATCTTTTAGATGCTTCAGGAAACTGTAATAGCGCAACCAGAATAAATGCAGCAATTTTAGCACCTTCTAACTTCCCTTTAGGAACTCCAATAGTAAAAACTAGTAATGTTTCTGCAAGTGGGCCTGTTACTTTTTTAGGCTCTCAACTTTCTATGGAATTGTTTAATCAAGTAGGTTCAAATAATATCTATGTTCATACATTTCTTGATTCAGCCTTGGTTACTTCACCAATTACATCTCCAGGAGGCATTACAAGTACCTTAGGTAAATATTGGATTATTAATCGTTATGGTTCTGGTACAATGGATAGTGCAGAAATTAAATTCAATTTACAGGGTATCTTGCCTTCAGCAAACAACACAGATTTTAAATTGTTTACACGTGCTACTGGTAGTTCAACTGCTTGGAATTTATCTAACAATGAGGCTAATGGTTTCAACTTTGCAAACCAAACTGTAACAATGGGTGTTGTTCCAAGTTTATTCAATAACCAATTTATTGTTGGTGCTGTAAATAGCCCTTTACCAGTAAAGTTAATTTCATTTAATGGAACACCTAAAAATGTAGATGCATTTTTATTATGGTCAACAGCAAGTGAAACTAATAACAAAGGTTTTGAAGTAGAACGTTCATTAGATGGTAAAAACTTTATAAGAATTGATTTTGTAAAAGGTGCGATTAATTCTAATATTACTCAAAAATATAGCTATACTGATAGAGAGATTTTTGCAACTAATAAAATTGTATATTATAGATTAAAGCAAATAGACTTGGATGGTAAATTTGAATATTCTAAAACAATTAGCGTTAGTAGCGATAAGATAAGAAATGCAAATATTTTAGTTTATCCAAATCCAATAACTGAAGTGTTGAATATTGAAATGGAATCGTTTGCAAACATATCAGCTAAATTAATTATTACTGATTTAGCAGGTAAAAAAGTAAATGAATCATTATTAAATGTAAACGAAGGAATTAATAAATTTACGATTGATAATTTAGCTGAACTTGCAAGTGGAGCTTATATTGTAAATATTAGTTCAGACGGAAATTTATTATTTATCAATAAGTTTATTAAAACTAAATAATTATTATTTATCTAAAAAGCCCGATTATCTTATGGTAGTCGGGCTTTTTTGTTTTGATTTAGGGTGAAAATATATACTTATCAAACCCATAGTTTAATTAATTGCCCAAATTTTTCGTTGTATTTTCAAAAGCAATAGCTATACTAACTGATAATAATGAAAAGTGGTTTGATAGACCTGTTAATTAGTCCTTTTAAGAATTTAATAAATCCGCTACTTTAAGGATATTGGATGAGTTTATAAAGCAAATTCCGTGTTTAAATTTGTTTGTTTTTAAATGTATTAAGCAAGTATAATAATAGAGATAATATTTAATTACAAATGCTATTCATATAATACGTCTTTCAGAATAGCATCTGTTGGTTTATTCATTATTCAACTAATTAACTCTTTTAAAAATGACATTTTATCTTCATGTTTTTTAACTTAGTCACAACCGATTATTGTTATTAGAACATCCAAAATTTTGTTTTGATTGTTAAAATATATGAAATAGCTTTAGCCAATTAGGTTTGGCGGTTTTTTATAATTACTAAAATAAATAGCATTTACCAACTTGCTTTATTTTATTTGCAGCATGACAATGAATTGGCAGCAGCTTTTAAAACCATACAGATTTAACCAAACTTTACAAGACAATAAAACGAGCAGAACTGAGTTTGAGCGCGATTTTGATAGGGTGGTTTTTTCTGAATCGTTCAGAAAACTGCAAGATAAAACCCAAGTTATTCCATTGCCCGAAAGCGATTTTGTGCATAACAGATTAACGCATAGTTTAGAAACTTCGAGTGTGGGCCGCAGTTTGGGCCGTAAAGTTTCGGAGGCTTTGCTCCAAAAATATCCTGATTTACAAAAAGAAATAAGCAGTTACGATATTGGTTGTATAGTGGCTGCGGCCTGTTTGGCTCACGATATTGGAAATCCGCCATTTGGCCACAGTGGTGAGGATGCCATTAGAGAATATTTTTTAAATGGAAACGGAAAAGAATTAGAAACAAGCATTAATAATGCCAAGCAATGGGCCGATTTAATCAATTTTGAAGGCAATGCCAACGGGTTTAAAATTGTATGTAATTACAGTGGAAACGATAAAGGTTTGCGCCTAACTTACCCCACTTTGGCAGCATTTAGCAAATATCCCAAAGAAAGTTTGCCCAAATATTCGGATAAGAAAGTAAGTGAAAAAAAGTTTGGCTTTTTTCAAAGTGAGGTTGCTTATTTTAACGATATAGCTCAAAAGTTAGGTTTGTTAAAAATAAGGGAAGATGAGCATTTAAATTGGTGCAGGTATCCTTTGGCTTTTTTGGTGGAAGCGGCCGATGATATTTGCTACAGCATTATTGATTTTGAAGACGGGTTAAACCTAAAGTGGATTGACATAAAACATGCTGAAGATTTGCTAGTTCCATTTGTTGAAAATTTTAAAGAAGATAAATTCAACGAAATGACTTTTGAAGGACAAGTTGGTTTTTTACGCGCATCGGCCATTGATAATTTAACCAACGAGTTGGCTCAAATTTTTATGCAAAACGAAGAAGCCATTTTGAACGGAACTTTTAATAATTCGCTTATTAAATTGAGCAGTAAAATTCATTTAATTGAAAAAATAAAAACCATTACCAAAGAAAAAGTATATAAAAACAGGGTAGTGCTTGAAATAGAAGCTGCCGGTTTTGAAGTAATTAGTGGATTATTGCACATATGTATAAATGCTGTAAACCAACATTATGAAGCACAACACAATGCTAGTCTGAAATTTTACCGAAGCGAAAAAGTAATAGAATTAATCCCTGAACAATTTATTGGTAAAGGTAAAATTCCACACACAGATTTGTACACCAGGGTAATGAAAATATGTGAGTTTATTTCAGGCATGACTGATAATGCAGCCATTAGTTTTTATAGGAAGTTGAACGGTATTCAGTTAGGTTAGATTAGGGTTGTTGGTTGAAAAGTTGATTGGTAAAGAGGAATATAAATCCATATTCATTTGAAATATTTTAAACTCACAGCAATTTATTTTTGAACAATTAAATAATTTATTTACTCATGCTTGAAAAAATAATGTCAAACTAATCACAACTAATGCCATGAATTGCCGTTGTGCTTTAGCCAACGGCAAAGAGAAAAAGATTATTTTAGCTAACTGAATATCTTAAAACTATCAATCTTTATGCTATTTTACAATCATTATTTTTTTATGGAATTGTTGGCCATTGCTATCAAAAATTATTTGATACAAACCATCATTGTTTTCTAAAAGCCTAACCTCCAATAAATCATTATTTTCAGTATAAGTTTCAAAATTTACCCCTTTGCCAAACATATCTATTACATTTTTTACTTTTAAATTTAAATGGTTAGGCTGTTCAATATAAATTGTTCCATTTGATGGATTTGGATAAAGCATTATATTATGTGCTTCAATGGTTTTAGTTCCGCTTGTTGATTCTGTATTAAAGCTCCAACTATTGTTTTGGCTAATACCAACAAAGTTATTGCCTGCCAAATCCTTAAAAGCTCCATTTTGAACCAATACATAAATATTAGCATTATTGGCAAATCCTCCGTGTATAATATCAACAGTACTTCCATTTATAATAATCTGATTTGAACTAGCGCTTATGGTGTATTTTAAATTATTGTTTTCGTAAATTAAAATATTGCCATTGCCTTTATTGATTGGCTCATTAAAGGTTATTTTTAAATTATTTAGTTTAGATACATTGGTTGCATTATTATTAGGTAATAATGAATTGATATTTGGTGCTGTAATATCAATGGTTCCACTGCCTAAATTGGTTTTGTAATCTTGGCCATTATTATTATCCCATGTACCATTTCCATTGTTAAATGCAGCTGTAAAATTGGTAGTAGCATTGCTAGGAACACTAACTGTGGTAACCCAATTTTGGCCAACTTTAGTCATGTTGGCATCTAAAATTGGTTTTGTCCAATTATCAAAACTATAATGCATTATTACTTGGCTTTGGTTAGACAATGAACCAGCATAAGTAACTTGAAGTTGGCTGCCAGGAGCTGGATTTACAGGATTATAGTTTACACCACCGGTTGGAATACTACCGCCACCATTGCTGCTGCTTTGAAAAAATCCTTCGCCTAAAGCACCAATTAGTCCCGGACCATTTAATACATAAATACCTGCGCTACTCGGTGCTACAGTAAATGATAAAGTTCCATTGCTAACTGTAATGCTATTTCCAGTTACTGCATCTTTGTAAATGCCATTGGTTAAACCACTAAAATTAAAAGTTACATTACCATCTTTTGCCAGGCCAACTGCCACTTCGCTTGTGTTGAATTTTCTAACAAAACCAACGCCATTTCCGCTATTAGTGCCATCCCAACGCCAACTACCTTTTTGCAAAGCAGGTATAGCTTTTCTTATGGCGTTTAGTTTTCTAATATGTTTATAAACTAAATGGTTTGGCGCATTGGCAAATTCATTTCCAAAATAAGCTCTTCCCGTTAAATCAATAGAGTAGTTAATATCGTTACTACTATGAATATCTGCATAAGCGCCTTTTTTAAATTGTGTTTCTGTTCCGTAATAAACACACGGCAAGCCTCTCCAGGTAAACATAAAGTTTAGCGCTGCTGCAAGGTTTTCTGCACTGCCATCGTAGCGTTTGTTCCAATCATTATTTGGGCCAAAATCGTGGTTATCTAAAAATAATACATTGGTACTTGGGTCTGCATATAAATCATCGTACCTAGCAGCAGCTTTAACTCCCGAAAAGCCTTCTCCTTTGCCAAATAAATGAAAAGTACCCATTGCAAAAAAATCAAGAACGGCTAAACCGCTATTGGCCGAGTTTTTGGTGGCTCCACGCCAAGTGTACCAATGCGGGTTTATTTCTTCTATTTGATGCAGTTCATGGCGTTTTTGTGCTACTTCACCAAAAAACATCAAGTTGGGATTTACTTGTTTAAATTTATCTACAAAATAAAGTACATCTCGCTTTGGCATATGTTTAACTGCATCTAAGCGCATGCCATCAATGCCCATATCAATAAATGTTTTGTAGGCTTTAAATAAATAATTCCTAACACTATCGCCACCTGTAAAAAAGTCTGGAGTATCTCCAGCCAAAGCTCGCCAATACAAATTAGTAGTATCGTCATAACCTTGTGCAAAACCATTTCCTGATTTATTGAACCAAGCTGCATCACTGGTATTTACATAACTTTCCATTCCTGGCCAATTATACGCTGCCAAGTTTTGATTGTAAGGTGCAGGCATTTTAGCAATATTGGCCCTACTCCAAATTTTTCCATCGTCAGGATTGGCCGTGAGTCCATCATATTGCCAATTTGGGTTGTCGGTTAAAGTACCGCCATTTATGTTTTTGCCCCAAGGTTGGGTTGGGTCAGTATTGTATTTTATTTCTGAACGACCTTTTATTCCAAATCTACCTGCATGATTTAAAACCACATCCAAAAATATTTTAATTCCTTTAGCATGTGCCGAGTCTATTAAGTTTTTAAAAGTATATCCAGGAGATTCTAATCTTGGGTCTACTCTGGTAAAATCCCAAGCGTGGTAACCGTGGTAATCAAGTGGACTTCTGTTCTGTACAATTGGGGTAATCCAAATGGCTGTAAATCCTAAATCTTTAATATAATCAAGTTTTTGAACCAAACCTTTAAAATCGCCTTTCCAAGTTACATCATTGCTGCCAGCATAATTGCCATTATTAGGGTTTCCTGGAAAATAAGAGCACCATTCATTGGGTCTGTTATTGCTGGGGTCACCATCAAAAAAACGAGTTGTCATTAAAAAGTAAATACTTTCTTCTCTGATATCAGTCTGTCCAAAAACGCGCAGCACGCTAAAATAAATGGCTACAAACAATAATATAAATTTAAAAAATCTCATAATCAGTCTTTTTAGTAACTACAAATAAAAATAAAAAAAAAGCCACCAAAAAAGTAATTTCTAAACAAAAAACTAATCTTGCATAAGTAGCTTATAATCTTAATATTATGAATCAAACATTATTATTTACAGGAAACCTACGTGATGGCGAATGGATATTAAATTATTAGCTATCCTTTTATTATTTGGTGGTAAAAAATTCTGGATTTAGAGTGTGGAAGTGGTCTGGGAATGCGATAATTTATTAATTCTAAAAAAGCGTGAATGACCAAATAAAAGTTGGTATGAAATTCAAAAACAAAGAGAAAAGAGATTCAGAATAATCTAATTTTTTGTTTTAAACATTTTTTAATTTAAAATTCCTCTTCGTTTAGAGAATTTTTTTGTTTTATTATTATTGCTAATTATAGCACGAAAAACCAATTAAATCTGTTGGAAAATTATATTTCTTACTCGCAAATTAGCCATGCTTTAAATAGTAAAAAACCACAGTTACTGCTTTGGTTGTATAATATTTACAAAATATTGAAGGCAAAAAACATTTGAATGCTAGTATAGAAGTAAGGGCCGATGAGGCCAAAGCAGCTGCGCAACAAATTGATAAAAAAATAGTAGATGGCACAGCTGGTAAATTAGCGGGAATGGTAATTGGGATTAAAAATAATATTTGTTATCAAAACCTTAAAGTTTCTGTATCGTCAAAAATTATTAAAAACCTTACATCACTTTATTCGGCTAAAGCCGTTGAGCGTTTATTGACCGAAGGTGCTATTACTATTGTAGGCTAAATTGCGTTGAGTTTGCAATGGGCGCTTCAAACTTAAATTCAACTTATGACACTGTTTTTAAACGATTTTGACAATACCAAAGTTTCGATTGGAACTGTATAGCGCAACTTTACAATAGCCTTGGGTAAGCATTCTGGAGTTTCAATTCGTCAGCTTGTGTCCATTACAGGTACTTTGGATATAGGCTAATTTATGGAGCTATTTTTCGTTGGAGGTAATCGCTTACGCAAGTAGTTTTGATTTTATTTGACCAGTTACAAATTAGGTAGATAATAAACAACTTTTATTGTCAATAATGGCTGGTACCGATGAGTATTATG
>JBIIBC010000030.1:0-38309 GCA_044239605.1 Bacteroidia bacterium
ATATCTAAATAGGTTCTGCCATTCCTCACTATAATATCTTCAGTTGCTATTTCATCCTCCAATGACAAATTTAAATTCAAATGTCCGTTTAAAGGTTTAACTACTAACATTTCACCCCTACCCAATACAAACCAATCTAGGTTAATTTCACTAAATGCTTTGAGCAAATTTCGCTGAGTACCTGGACCAACCTTGTTTTCACCTGCCTCTATTTTTGAAATCGTAATTTTACTCATTCCAATCCTTTGTGCAAAATCATTTTGTGATAATTGAAAATGGTTTCTAACTTCTTTAAACCTATCTTCTTTACTTTTTTTCATAATATATATCTATTGTTAAAAATAATGTATTAAATATTCAAATTAATAAACAATATTATATATAGATATGTTAAAATACAAGGAAGTTATAATATTGTTTAAATTATATATTAAATATTATAACTATTTCAAAACGCTAAAAACATAAAAACTAGTCTAAACAAACTAAACCATTTGGTTTCATCAAATTTGAAAGTTTAAGTTTTGTCTTATTATTATCTATTTTTTGTGCGCTATTTGGATTATATGAAATTCTAATATTAATGTATATTTTCTTAAGTAAAAGTAATAAAAGCTTCATTCCAAATCCAAGTTTTGGATGCTACGAAACTTCTATTTCTAATTATTTTATTCAACAAAAACCAGAAGGACAAAAAATTAATATTTCAACCCATCCAAATCCAATTAACGAAAATGACCTTTTAAGTTTAATTGTAAATATAGAAACAACAAGTGTTTATTCAAATTACCATCTAATATTAACTGATATTTTGGGTAAATCGTTTACTTACAAATTGTCAAATATTGATGGTACTAATCAGTATAAGTTAAATACGGATGCACTCCAGTTCATTTCAAGGGGTATTTATTTTGGGGTAATTAAACAAGATAATGAAACCATTGGCACCATATAACTAATGCTAAATTAAAAGCAAAAAAGGCCGTTAAACAATTGTTAAACGGCCTTTTTTTTTACATAGGTTATCAGCTATTTTTTATCTTTAGCATGGTGAGGGGTTGCTATAAATGCCCTGTTAGCGCCTTTCAATTTAGTTAAGCTTTTAAGCAAAGTAACAAACACAATAGGTAATTTTTGAATAGCCGAGAAGTACTCAGCTTTATAAAAACGTTTTGGTAAGCCCAATGATGCAGCTAATATTACAGCTAGAAAATTAGCCAAACAAAGATTTAAAAGTGATTGATAAAAGAAAAATGCTAAAATGGGTAAAAGGAATGAAAAACCAAGCACCAACACTTTAGGCATTAATAACAATTGTAATGTTTTATTGAAATAATTTAAATTACTATTGGTAAATAAACTGATAAATGATTTTAACAAATTTTTACGTAAGTAAAAAAACTGTGCTGAAAACCAACGCGTACGTTGCTTATTTAAATCGTCTATATAACGGGTTTTTTCATCATAAACATCAATATCGGGAGTATACTTAGTTTTAGTTTTCTTAAGTGCCATTATCAATTCCATTTCCTTATCGTAACCGCCCACTGCCCTAATTTTTAAAACCTCGTCTACAAAAAAGTCTTTTCGTAAAGCAATTCCTGAACCAATTAAAGCAGTTTGTAAACCAATATTTACGTGTCCTCTTCTAAAAATAGAATTATTTATTTCTTCACTAAATGCATCTAAAATAGCAATTGGTGTATCTAAATTTTTAGCTGTTCTGTGCGTTTGAATTACTTGAACTTCACTGTCAATTTCGTTGTTAAGTTTACGCAAATAATCGGCTTCCATTACGTTATCAATATCTAACAATACAATAAAATCATAGTCACCATTTACTATTAAGTCCTCAGTTTTGCGCACACTATTTCCTTTGGTAGAATAAGGCAAATCAAAAGCCAATACCTTTATTGGTAACTTTTCTAACTGACTAACAGTTTCAGGCTGCAAATGATCGCCAACTACTATAATATCATGCCTATCTTTGGGGTATGTTTGATTCAGATTCTCTGCTGCACTCTCAAGTATCACATGGTCATTTTTATAGGCAACCAGCAAAACTGCAAATTTATTTAGATACTTATTCTCATTTGTGTTTTTGGCTTTATTAAACACTGAACATACAGCAAAAAATAATAAATAAAATACATTAAAGGCCATAAAGTAAACCAATAACATAAATAAAATTTCTAGGGTGTAACTCATAATTTTATAATTTAATAGATACAAATAAAGTATAATTTTTCACAAATAATAATAACATTATACACATTATTTACTGTGTAAAAACAACCGTTAGTGCTAAAAATACACCAACTAAAACAGCATATGTCTTATAAGTAGAAAAACGATGATGCTCAGACGATTCGAATAAAATGGTGGTTGAAATATGTAAAAAGGTACCAATTACGAATGCCATAAACTGACTAAAAATTTGATCTGATAAGGTATAATTTAAACTATAACTTAATAAAGCACCCGTTGGGGAAGCCAAACAATACGAGCTCATCAATACCAAAATTACCTTATTATTCAACTTTAAACCTTTTAAAATTACTGCCAAAGCAAAAGCTGCCGGAAACTCATGTAGGGCTATTCCAACCAACATGCTATAACTTATACTGGCATTGCTTTGAAAAAAAGCACCTAAAGGTATTCCTTCTAAAAAAGTATGCAAACACATACTAGCGATTATACCAAAAGGAATCACATGTTTTTTTACCACATCGTGTAAATGAAAATGGCCATGTTCAATGCCTTTTGAATATTTTTCTAACAAAATTTGAAACCAAAAACCTGCTAAAATAAATACACCCGTATATTTATTAGCATTTGAATATACTTCGGGCATAAGGCTTACAATGGTTATAGAAAACAAATAAGCGCCTGCAAATGACAATAATAGCTTTAGTTTTTTCTCATCGTATTTATTGGAAAACAAGGCTGCTAATGAACCTAAAAACGGAGATAAAAATAAAAGACCTAAGAATAAATAACCCATTTTGAAAATAATACTTAATTGGCAAGTTTAATAAATTTAAGGCTATACCTAGCAAATGCAGCACCAAATAAACTACCAACCAATGCACCAAAGAATACATCGAGTGGATAATGAACGCCCACATAAACTTGCGAAAAGGCAATGCTGAAAGCCCAAAATAATGCAATTGGAATAACCCATTTGCCAATATGTTTAAAATAAAAAATAAAGAATAAAGCCAATGCAAAATGATTGGTTGCATGGGCCGAAATAAAGCTAAAACCATTACAACTTTTTACCAAATGCCTTACTAAACCTGTTAATGATGGTTCGTTACATGGCCTAATACGTATAAAAGTATTTTTCACCAAATTGGCACTAAACTGGTCTGAAACTAATATCATGGCAGCTATTACCAATAAAATTTTCCAGGTATCTATTTTATAGTTTTTGTAAAAAAAATAAATAATGGCTGCATAAAAAAGATACCAAGTACTTTGGTTGCGCAAAATGGGGCAAAGCCAATCTAAAAAAGGATTTGCAAGTGTATTGTTTACAAATAAAAACCAAATTTTGTCGTACTGAATAATTGTTTCCATTAACTATTTTTTTGAGCTACAAAAATCAATCTATCGCTGGTTTCGGCTTGGTATTGTTCCAAATTATAATTACCAAAAACGTTTAAAATATCAAAGCCTGTTTGGGCAAATAAAGTTTCAAAATCGGGTAAGGTAAGTAACTGTACTTCTTCTTGGTAATAATACTCCTTGCCCTCGGCATTAAACTCTATGCGTTTGGTAACTTTTTTATCATCAATTATTTTATCAAGGTGAAAAGTAATGTCATCAATGATTTTGGTTTCAGAATAACTTTGCATTTTTTTGATTTTTTCTGCATTAAAAAAATCGAGTAACAAAACACCATCTGGCTTTAAGCAAGCGTTAAAGCTATTCAACACCTGTTGGTTTTCTTGGTCTGATTTAAAATAAGCAAAACTTGTAAATAAATTAAAACCATAATCAAACAGTTGGTTGGTTTTAAAAGTACGCAAATCGGCTACATCAAAGTGTAAGTTTTGATTTTCAAACTGTTTGGCATACTGAATGCTATTAGCCGACAAATCGACACCTACTACTTCAAAACCAGCTTTATTTAAAAACACCGAATGCCTGCCTTTGCCGCAAGCTAAATCAATTACCGATGAGCCGCTAGGCATGTTTAAGAACGAAATAACATTGTTTAAAAACAATTCCGCTTCGGTATAATCACGGTTTTTGTATAAAATATGATAGTATGGCGAATCGAACCAATCGGCAAACCACTCTTTATTTGTATCCATAAATTTGAAGGTGCAAATTAAGGTAAATTATTTAAAATATGTTGAAAAAGGTGCGGTGAGGACACCGACCTTGGACATAATAATTTAAAATGTAAGCCTTTCAACTTTGAATAAAATGATTGATGATACTATCTTTGCCCTCGGTTGGTTTCCCAACCAACCGAATAATTTGCAGTAATGCCATCAACCTTGTATAAATTCATTCATCACAAACCAAAAACCACATAAAATTCGTTTATTTGCCTTAATGCGTACTATTGGGGTAATTGTATTTGTTTGTTTAGCTGTATTGGCCCAAAGCCAAAACAGACAAAAAACCTTTATTTTACTTACCGATAGCATCACTTTAGATAGTTCGGTTATTGCACAAAAATCGGTTCAGGTAAGTAATGGTAACACTACTTTCATTGAAAATATTGATTTTAGAATAAACTATTTTGCCCATACTTTTATCAATTTAAAAATACCTAATGGCACTCCACTTACTGTAAAATACAGTGCATCAAACTTTTATTTTAGTAAAATTTACCAAAATAAAAATCCCAACATCATTGACAAAGAAGGCATTGAAACCAAAAATCCGTTTTTGTACAACATTAACGAAACCGATTTTCTAAGTTCTGAAAGTTTTAGCAATGGCTTAAAAATGAATGGAAGTATTTCGCGTGGATTAGGGCTTGGCAATGCACAAAATGTAGTGGTAAACTCTAACTTAAACTTGCAGCTTAGCGGAAAACTGAATAACGATATTGATGTATTGGCTGCCATTAGCGATGACAATAACCCTATTCAACCTGAAGGTAATACACAGCAGTTGCAAGATTTTGACAAAGTTTTTATTCAATTAAGTAAAAACAAAACCAAGGTAATTATTGGCGATTTTGAAATGCGTAAACCAACTGATAGTTATTTTTTAAACTACAATAAAAAATCGAGAGGTGCACAGGTGCAAACTGCCTTTAACTTAAAACCTATATTGGGTAATAAAAAAGATTCGGCTTTATTACAAATTGGTGCAGATGCAGCCATAAGCCGCGGTAGATTTGCCAGAAATTCGTTAACTGCCATAGAAGGCAACCAAGGCCCCTACCGACTTACTGGTGCCAATGGTGAACTGTTTATTATTCTTATTTCGGGTACAGAAGCTATTTATTTAGATGGTGAAAAACTAAACCGAGGCGAACAAAACGATTATGTGATAGATTATAACAGTGGAGAAATTACTTTTACACCTAAGCGCATTATTACGCAATACAGCAGGATTGTAGCCGAATTTCAATACAGTGATAGAAATTTTGCTAGAACTGTTTTTACTACCAATGGCAGTTATAAAACCAAAAACTTTACTGTGCGAGGCAGCTATTTTACTGAACAAGATGATAAGGATCAACCTTTTCAGCAAACCTTGAGCGATAACGATAAATTGGTTTTAGCCAATGCTGGCAATAAACTTAACCAAGCAGTGGTAAGCGGAGCAACCAAAGTAAGTATATTTAGTAATACTAAAATTTTATACCGCAAAATTGATACTTTAGGAGGGAATGATGTGTATGTTTTTACCAATATTGCTGGAGCGGATACTGTTTTTTATGAAGTGAAATTTAGCAATGTAGGAGTTAATAGAGGTAGTTATGTGCAATCGGCTTCATCGGCTAACGGCAGGGTTTTTCAATATGTAGGACCTAATAATGGTAGTTTTGAACCAGTAATTTTATTAACTGCCCCTAATAAAATAGAAATGCTAAATGCAGCCATTGATTTTACAGCCCTAAAAAACACTCAGATTTCAGTTGAAATAGTGCAAAGTAATTTTAACCGAAACTTGTTTAGCAATTTAGATAAACAAGGCGACAAAGGTTTAGGAGCAAAATTTTTTATCAATAACAAAAATAATTTAAGTAAAACATGGCTATGGCAAAATCAACTTAACTACGAATGGGTAGATGCTAACTTTAGGTATGTAGAACGCTACAGAAATGTGGAGTTTGATAGGATTTGGAATAGGCAATTAAACAACTCAAGCAGCAGCGATACTGGTTATAACGAACATATTTTATCGGCTAAAACAAGTATTGAAAAACAACAACTATTCAATGCCTATTATCAAATTCAATTATATAACCGTAACCAAAACTATGCTGGTTTAATCAATCAAATTGGTAGTGTTTTCACTTATAAAAACAACCAATTGAATGCCAATGCAGAATACTTAACCATTAGCATAAACAATGCTACTTTGCAGCAAAACCTTAATCAAAACCAAACTTATAAATACAATGCAGGTTATTCCAGAACGCAGTTTAAACATCAAGTTGGGATAAATTATTTAACCGAAAAAAGTAAGTTTTTTAAAACCAACGATACTTTGCTAACAGGCAGTTTTAGCTATAACCAAAGCAATTATTTTTTCCAAAATACTGATACTTTAAAACTAAAATACAGAGTTGATTATACCAACAGAAACGATTTCCAGTCTAGGAATACTGATTTTTATTTAGCCAGCATAGCACAAAACATCAATGCTTTAACGGTTTTAAAACAAGATAATGGAAATAGGTTAAACTTAAATTTTACTTACCGAAATTTTGAAATAAATGACACTTCTATCAAAAATATAAAGCCCGAAAGAACCATTTTAGCAAGGGTTGAATACGATTATGCATTTTTAAGGCGCATGTTTACTGCCAATACTTATTACCAAATAGGAAGCGGGAACGAGCTGCGCAAAGATTTTAGTTACTTGGAAGTTCCCAAAGGCCAAGGTGTATATGTTTGGAAAGATTTTAACTTAGATAATATTCAGCAATTAAATGAATTTGTAATTGCCAGTTTTGTGGATAGAAATATAGCCAATTATATCAGGGTTTATTTGCCTACCAACTCTACTATCAGGACAAATTCGGTGCAGTTTAACCAAACCTTAAATATTAATCCTGCCAGTGTATGGCTTAATAAAAAAGGCATTCTTAAGTTTTTAAGTAAGTTTAATAACCAATCGGGTTTACGCATTGAACGCAAAATTATAGCCGATAATACTTTTAATTATGTAAATCCGTTTGCCAATTTATTTAACGATACCGCTCTTATTAATGTAAATAGTTTAGTACGAAATACTTTGTTTTTTAACAGAAGCAATGCCACATTTGGAGCAGATTGGAGTATACAAGATAACCAAACCAAAGTTATTTTAACCAATGGAATTGATAGCAGACGAAAACTAGAAAACGGACTGAATATGCGTTGGAATGCCAACGAATTTTGGACGATAAATTTACTGTATAATTTTGGTGAGCGTAGTTATATATCGCAGTTTTTTGTGCTGCAGAATTACAATTATAACTTTTTAGAATGGAAACCTAAATTGATTTATCAAGCCAATAAAAACTTTAGATCCACTTTAAATGCTGGTTATTTTGAAGCCAATAATGCCAAAGAATATGGCAACCAAAAAGGAAAAACTACCGAAATAGGATTAGAATTGCGCTATAACTTTACTCAAATTGGGGCTTTAAGTGCCAAGTATAGTTTGTATGAAGTGGAGTTTAATGGCGAAACAGGAAGCAATTTAGGTTACGATATGTTACAAGGATTAACCATTGGTAAAAACCAAGTTTGGAACTTAAACCTACAGCAACGCATTGGCCAAAACATACAAATTAACTTAAACTACGATGGCCGCACATCGGGTATTAGCGATAACATTTTGCACACAGGCAGAATGGAAGCAAGGTATATATTTTAAAGATTGAAAAATTACAAGATTGAAAGATTCCAACAATAAATTATAAATACAATTCGTTATAATTGTTTTATAATAATCAATGAAAAAAACTATTATTACGATACTTCTTTTTTCAGTTTTTACTGTAAGCTACGCCCAAAATAAAATTTATGAAAACTTGGTTTTTGAAGGTGGTGGCGTTAGAGGAATAGCCTATGCTGGAGTTATTAAACAGTTGGAAAATGCCAGCATTTTACAAAACATAAAAAATGTAGGAGGTACATCGGCAGGAGCTATTACTGCTTTAATGGTTTCTTTGGGTTATAGCTCGCAAGAAATTTATAAAATAATACCCGAAACAAAGTTCGAAAAGTTTAATGATGGCGAATATATTTTTGTTGGAGGCATTGCTCGCTTAAATAAAAATTATGGTTGGTATAAAGGCGGTGAGTTTAATAAATGGCTCGAAAAAATTATTAAAAACAAAACCAATAATTCCGATATTACTTTTGAAGAAATGGCTACAAAAGGCTTTAAAAATTTATATGTTACTGCTACTTGTATGAATAAACAAAAGCTCATTGTATTTTCAGCTCAAACCTATCCAAAAATGAAAGTTAAAGATGCTGTTCGTATTTCTATGTCAATACCTCTTTATTTTGAAGCCGTTTTTATTGATAGCCTCGGACAAGTTTATAACAAACCACAAAACCATAAAAACCTCGATATTGTAGTAGATGGAGGCATTATTGGCAATTTTCCTATATTTATGTTTGATAGCACTTATACCGATTTACAATACAATAAAAAACGTATTCCAAACTATAAAACCATAGGTGTAAGAATTGATACCGACCAACAAATTATAAACGACTCATTGAACAAAGAATTGGTGCCTGTGGAAATAAAAAAGTTGGAGCATTTTATGGAAGCATTTTATAATTTAGTAATAGAAAACTTAAATAGAAATACACTTATTCCGGAAGATTGGGAAAGAACCATATCTATTTCATCGGCTGGAATTAGTCCTAAAATAAAACGTTTAAGCGCAACTCAAAAAGAAAAATTAGTGGAAAGTGGTGCTAATTTTACCAAAAATTTTTTGGTAAAAAATGGTTATTGATTACCCTTTAATCAGAGGCTTTCCGTTTAATGCTTGTATCAAAATAGCGGTGGTAACTAAAAAATATAACACACCCATTGAAATGGTTATTTTAGCATTATTGGTTAAATAATATCCAATCAATGGTAAAATTTGCAAGGCGTGCATGCCTAAAAAATGAGCAATGCGCAAATCGCCATTTTGTTTGCTCCAATTGGTTACAGGTAAACCCTCACCACCATCGGGTGCTCCAACAGTGTGACTTAACTTTGCGCCCATTACAAATCCTTCGAAGGCAAAAACCACAAATAATACCAAGCCTAACCTAATTCCCCACACATAACTGTTTGACAAAGTTGGAAAATCTTTAGTAAAAAACACCACAGCAATATAAGCCGTAAATAAAGTAATAATGGTAATGGCAATAGCCATTAAACTAAACATAGCTGAATTGAAGGAAGTAGAAATATTGAAATGTGATTGTTGACCTATAAAAGCTTTATACGAAATATACAAATTTTCGAAAGTAAGTGTTACAACCAATGTCCAACTGAAGGCGGCTAACAATTTTGAATAGTTTAAATAATATAAAATCCAAGCCATGGTAAAGGTAAATATAACACTTGAAATATAAAATTTCATTGGTTTAATAAACGCACTGATACCCAAAACTTGAATATTGGTTAAATAAATTAATACGAAACAAACAAACGCCATTACTGCATAAACAGCACCTGTAAAAAATAAAAGTTCATTTCGTGTTTTTAAAGTATTTAGTATTTCAATCATAATTGTTAAACTCAATTGTTAGTACCTGCAATCTATTTATAAACTAAAAAACAATTACTTTAAAAAAATTGAAACAACATATAAAGCTCCTAGAGTGAAGTTTTTTATAGCTAAAAGAGTAGTTTACTTCAATTTTAGGAGCAATACCTCTACCAAAACAAACAATATAGCTGCCAATAAAAACCAACTCCATAATGGAGTTCCGTTAAAACTCAATTCAATTATTTTCTGTTGGTTTGTAAAATTTGTCCGTTTGCTGTTTACAAACTATCATTTTTTAAAAGCAACAAAATAATCATATTATGGCTAAGCTCTTTTTGCTCTCTCCCAAGATACCGATTGTTTTCCTTTCAAAAATCGGAACAATCCTAAATACATACATAAATTCATGATAAAAAAGTAGTATGGTACAAACAATACTTTCACCTTAATTCTTTTATTTTCGAAGTACCAACCTAACAAAGCCAATGCATAAAATCCAATTTGAAGAATTAAAATAGTAGTATATAAACTACTTTGAGAAGCCAATAATACATTTGTAATAAGCAAAATTAATAATGACAATGGAGCTAAAGTCCATCTTAAAACTCTATGTGAAATGAATGCAAAAAATAAATTAAAATTATGGAATGGATTAAATGCTTTGCCTAGTCTTAGCATAGACTGCCAAGCGCCAGCACTGATTCTAATTTTCCGTTTCAATTCTTCTTTAACATTGGCACTAGCTGTCTCTGCAGCCCAAGCATTTTTTTCATAAATTACTCTGTATCCATCTATCGCTATTTGCATTGATTGCATCAAGTCGTCTAATAAAGAATCACTAGGTAACTCTTTATACAATGAGGTTCTGTAACTCATTAACTCACCAGCCGCCCCTACTACACTATAAAAATCAGAATCCAATTTTTTTAATAACGATTCATATTTCCAATAAATTCCTTCACCAGCCGTACTTGCACCTTCTTTATTGGTTGAAATTATTCGTTTTTCACCAGTAACTGCTCCTACTTTTTCATCCTTATAATGTTTTACCAACTCCCGAATTGCCTCCTTATTTAAAGTGGTATTAGCATCACAAAATGCTACAATTGGAGTTGTAACATAAGTCATTGCTCTATTCATGGCAGCCGCTTTTCCACTACGCTTATTTTCATGAAGTGCTATTACTAAATCATATTTTTTTATTCTATCAGGAGTATCATCTGAACTTCCATCACTAATAAAAATTAATTTCAATTTGTCTTTTGGATAATCTAACTCCAAACTGTTTTTAATTTTCTCTTCAATGTAATCTGCTTCATTAAAACAAGGAACTACAAGCGTAACTTCGGGTTCATATGAATTATCAAACTCAGTTTTCTTTTTAATTGAATTCTTAATTTTTACAACAATATAAATAATTATTCCGTAGCCTATGTAGCTATAAAAAACAATTGCGATGCATGTCCAAAATATAATTTCAAGCATAATTTTTTATTAGTTAAGTATTGCAATTTAAATATTAAACTACAAATTGTTTATAAATATTAAGGGTTAATTGCGCATTATTATACCAAGTAAATTCCTTAACACGTTCAAACCCTTTAACCCTTAAATCTTCTCTTAATTGCTCATCATTTTGTACCTGAATAATTGCATCAGCAATCTCATCAGGATTAAATGGATTTACAAAAACGGCTGAATTATGCGCTATTTCGGGCATAGAAGAAGTATTTGAAGTGATTAATGGTGCGCCACATGCCATTGCTTCAACCAAGGGTATTCCAAAACTTTCGCGTAATGATGGATATAGAAATAAATTAGCTTGACTATAAATTGCAGGCAAATCTTTATTGGGGACATAGCCACTAAAAACAATATCATCCATTAATGACTCGTCATTAATTTGCTTCATTAACCCTTGCAAATAATTTCTATTGATATCAAGCATTAATAACTTACTTTTTAATAGATTTTTTTTCTTTAAGATAGAAAGTGCTTTTAAGACTCCAATTACATTTTTTTTAGGATCGGTGTTACCTAAAAAGAAAATATAATCATCAGGTAAATTATATAATTTTTTAGCCCGTGCCAATTCAATTTTATCAGTAACTGGAGCAAAGTGAATACCAACTCCATTATAGGCGGTTGAAACCTGATTATTTGCTAGGTTAAAATATGATTTTATTCTATCGTTTTCAAAATTAGAAACAGTTAAAATATGCTTAGCTAATTTAACAGCCTTAGGAACAATCCATCGCCTGTATAAGTTCCCAAAAATTTGGTAAGTGGTACCTTGAGTGAAATTCCATTTTTCAAGGTAAATGATATCATGTAAGGTTAAAACCAAAGGAACGTTGATAAAAATAGGTGATGTATTACTGGTACAATGTAATATTTCTATTCCATATTCCTTAACAGCTTTTGGCAAATAATATTGTTCCCAAATTGGGTAAGGAGCAGGTTTAACTTTTACTATTTTAAAATTAGAGGCAACAGGTAAAGCATCAATGTCTTCAATGTTATTGACAAAAATAAAGTACTCGTTAATTTTATCAACTATTTGTAATTGCTTTATTAACTCCAAAGCAACCATATCCATTCCATGCTTTTTTTTCCGGAAAATTCGCTGTGCTTCTATTCCAATTTTCATTTACTTATTCTCCTTTTTCTAAATCATTACTATTTTCAGCCACAAACTCATGTTTGGTATGTATAAACTTTTTGCTTGCAGCCCCTTTACTTCTTATCAAAGCTACAATCATTAACAAAATAGCTTTAGGCACTGAAAGTGAAGCCTGGATAGTTTTTAGATTATAGTATTTTTTAGGTATACCTAAAATGTATGATGTACAACAAAATATAAATAAGGTAAAAAACAGGTAATTAAAAGTAAAGAAATCGAAAAAAATAGTGAGGGCACTTAAGCCTGAAATAGCAATCAATAAAACCCTTGGCAACAATACTTTTTGCATTGCTTTGTCAAAAAAATCAAAATTTTTATTTACCAATAATTCTATTATTCCATCAAATAATACTTTATTAAAATCAAAAAACTGAGATGCTATCCACCTTCTACGTTGATTCATAAATACGTCTGAAGAGGCAACTTTTTCATCAAATACATAGGCATCACTTTCATATAAAATTTTATGCTTATCGCGTAAAAGTAGTATTTCAAGTTCCTTATCTTCAACAGGACTTTCAATACCAAGCATTATATCCTTACAATACTTATACTGAATAACAAAGCCACTTCCAATTAGGGCTGATGCAACCCCTAAACCTATATGTCCTTTTCTGAAAATATTATTATTGATTTCTTCACTAATACCATCTAAAACGGCAAAAGAAGTATTAGCATTTTTAGCAGTCCTATGTGCTTGTAGCACCATTTCATTATTCTGAAGACGAGTATTAATTCTTTGTAAAAATTCATATTCCATGATGTTATCAACATCAAGAATGCAGCAATAATCGTAGGTTTCGGGAAGAAGTGCTAAAGCTGTGTTTAATGATTTTGCTTTTGTACTGATTTCAAATTGAACAGGAATTAATTTAATATCTAAATCTGCTAGTAGGTCTAATGTTTTTTCTTGTAAACTATCAGCAATTACAACTATATCAAAATACTTTTTATCATAACTTTGTTTTAGAGATTCAATAGCAGTATTTAATATTATCTCATCACTTTTATAAGCAGGTATAAGTATTGCAAATCTGTTATACTTTCTTATTGCTTTAGTAAAATTTGTTTTTTTGTATAAAAATGCTCCAAATGAATAAATCGTAACATAAAATATGTTGAATGCTAAATACAATAAAGCGACTAATTCAAGTATAAAAAATAAATATTTAATCATAGGTCTGGTTTACAATTTCAAAAATTTAGTTCGATTCAAATTTAATTTATATTATTTGAAAATCATTATAAATAACACCTTCATTTAATGAAATATTATTTCCTTTAAAATTCCATAACACCCCTCTTAAAAAAGGCCAAATTAGATTAAACTCCTTATTTACCAATAAACTTAATAAACCTTTTGGTGTAGCAATTAAAATAAAAAATATGATACAAGCCAAATGTTGCAAGCCTTTGGTATTGCGTTTTGTATAAATTAATCTGTTTCGTGTTAAATAGTACGTTTTTAATGGACTAGACTTACCGGTAGTCATGGACTCTTTGTGATAAACAACAGAATTACCACAATACCAAATTTCGAAACCTGCTTGTTTTACCCTTTCACAAAAATCAATTTCTTCGTAATACAAAAAAAACAATTCAGCCATCAAGCCAACTTTTTTTATAGCAGCTTTGCTAATTAACATAGCTGCGCCATGTGCCAAGTTTGTTTTGTAATTCACGTTAAACTTCACACTATCTTGTTCCATATAACCAATGCCAAATCCTCGTCCGGTATAAAAATTAATACCTGTATGGCCAGCATATTGAATGGTGGTAGGATTACTAAAATATAGTAATTTGGAGGATGCAATTCCAATATTTTTATTTTGCTCCATTAAATTAACAATTGGCTCTAAAAAGTCATGTTGAACCTCAGTATCATTATTCAATAGAAAAAAATATTCACCCTTAGCTTGGCGAATAGCAAGATTATTACCAGCAGCAAATCCCACATTATTAGGACTTTTTATCAAATTAATTAATGGGTACTTCTGTTTTAATATATCAGGCGAAGTTGACGAAGCATTATCAACAACAAAAACTTCAATATTTTTATATGTTATTTCAAAAATGGACTTTAGAAACAAATCAGTAATTTCATTTCCATTAAAATTTACAGTAATTATTGATATGAGTGGTTGATTTTCCAACTTTTTTCTTATTTATTCACAATTATTTAACTGTAAGCTTTTTATTTTCATCCGCTAAAAATTCAACATCTAATTTATTAGCGATAGTTAAATATACCATACAAATATACATTATAGGACCCATAGGGGATTGTCCGAAAATTGGGTTAGCCAAACTAGCAATAATAATACCAATAAAACCTCCATAAACAGCAATCATTTTGTAACGCAAATCTGGACTTTTTAACTTATAAATATTTTCAAAACCAACTACTAACACATATGCTAAACCAAGTAAATGTAAAACCAAACCAACAATTCCACTTTGGGCCCAAATAGAAACGAACCAACTATCGGTAGGTAAACTAGCCAATACTGATCCTGGATAAAAACGAATACCAAAAACATCAGTGGTTCCTACACCAGCACCAAAAGGTTTATTTACAAGGTAGTTGCTAATTAATTCTTGATTCTTTAAACGAACCATCAAAGAGGCTTCTTTTGGATCTAATGCTGTCCTAATCCTAAAAATTTGATAATTACTACTTCCAATATTTGTAAATTTCAGAAATGAAAATAATATTATACCAATTACAAGTCCATAAATTAAAGTTGCAAATCGTTTAATCAAAATCAAATAAAATAAAAACCCAAAAATTAAAATAAACACAGGGCCACGTGAACCTGAAATAGAGAACCCTAAAAAAGTAAAAAATGCAATTGCAAGAAAAGTTAATTTACGTTTTTTTGAGTAAGGTCCAAAACTTAGGATAAATGTAATGAAAGAAACAAAAGCCATTGTAGCTCCAAATTGACCTGCATCAGAATAAAACGAAAACGCTCTTAACTGACCATTTAATATATGAGTAACATTTCCACCATCGGCAAGCCATCGTGCTTCAAAAGCATCCGTTCCTAAAATAATTTGCTTAAAACCCCATATAGTACTTATTACAGCCCAAACTATCAGTAATTTTAGGAAGTTATTAAAATCCTTTTTACTATCCATATAAAGCAATACCAAAGGTATAACTTGAATAGAATAAAGAGAAATACCTCGAATACCATAAATTAATGATTGGATTTTACCCAGTTCAGGATTAACAATTAAAAACAATGTATAAATAAACCAAATTAATGTAACATAAAATACACCTTGTTTTAATTTTGCAGCACTTTCCCATTTAATATTAATCAACATTGAAAGAGTGGTTAAAAATAATATAAAATCTATACCTAAACCTAAAGGAATATCGGGAATATATCGAGCTAATCCATTAGAGAAAAAACTATAATTAATATATGCCAATATTCCAAAATAAGGATTTATAAATACTAAAATAACAAATCCAAAAACTAATGGAATTGAAATTGCTATTAGGCCAATTGTTGAATCTCCTGCAGAAATCAACATTGCAAGTAAAGCTCCCACAATTAGCATAATAAAGCCAATACTGTAATTTGCTACACTAGCATTTAAGGTATTTGTTTGCGGTCTCATTTATTAAATATTATTATGTGTTATAGTTTTAAATTTAAATACAAACTCCTGAAATCCTAACTTAAAAACGTTAAGAAAACTAACTTCAATATGTTTGTTTAATAAGTACATTCCATAAATTACACCTGTGGCAAAAGTAAATGTGCTAACAATTGCAACCGATTCTAAAGTTCCAAAAAAATAAAGACAAACAATATCACCAATTACATTTACCGATAACATAAGTATTACTTTAATGAAATTTAACCTCGGTTTATTAATTATATCGAGCATAACTCCACTGAGTTTATCAATTGGAGTGAGAGCAGTATAAATCGAAAACAATTTTAAAAGTAATGCTGCATCTTTATATTGATTTCCTGCTAAAACAATTACAATTGGTTCAGCGAAAACAAAACTTATTATAGAAAGAGGAAATAATAATAAAAATAAAAAGCCTGTTTTTCGTTCAAATTCCTTTTTTAACAAAACCATATTTCCACTGGCATAAATAGTTGATAAGGCAGGCATATTTGTAATTGCAAAACTCCTTATAACTAAATCAAAAACATCAACAACCCTTGATGGAACATTATAAGTAGCCACCGCTACTGTTCCTAAAAATTTTCCTATTAAAAACGAGTCAGAACCTTTTAATAAATTTGAACCAACTAAAGTACCCATACTGAATTTTCCAAATTGAAACAAATCTTGCAATCCTGCTTTTGTTCTGTTCTTATAATACTGAATTCCTGTCCATCCTTTAATAATACAAATTATAGTAGTTAATAATTGTGCAAGAGAATATGCAATTAGTATTGATACAATTTTATCAAAACTAAAATAAAATAAAAGAACAATTGCAAGAACTATAAATAACATTTGATTGTAAATACGAGCTAAACTCATTTGAAAGATATGAAGCTCGGCATTTAAAAGCCATGTGGCAAAATTAAATGGTAATGAAAAAACAGAGATAATTAGTAGCCAAAAAAAGAAGGAATGATAATTTGGTAAAATATTGTAGAAAAAAAATATTGCATATATAAAAGCAATTATGACAGCATAAGCAAAATTAACATAAATTGATAATTGCCATGATGAACCAATAACTTGGTGTCGTTCTTTATTATCAACAGCTTGAGTATAATTCTTTATAAATGCATTAAGAACCATACCGGTTCTTAATGTATCAAATATGCCATATATTGTTAAAAAAATAATCCAAATTCCAAATTCTTGTTTACTAGTATACCTAGCCAATAATGCAAATGAAAGCAACCCTAGTAAAGCACTTACACCATTACCAAGTAATGATATAAAACTTTTACTTTTAAGTAAACTTATGAGTCCTTTCATTTGATATTATTATAAAAATCATTAAGCTTTAACTAAAGCACTTTTAACATTTCCAACAGATTTACGTGGTGCTTCACCAACAACGCTTACCAAATTTTCAGGTGCTACATAATTTAACCAAACCATAATTTTGTTTGAATTATTCGTAGCTTTTTGAAATAAATTTAGCATATATTTATCAGAACTAGCCCAAGATCTTCTGCTATCTAACATTAATAATGAAAGTTTTGAATTCTTAATTAGTTGATTAGGGATTGCGTTTACACTTATTGCTGGTACTTCTAAAATTATAAAATTATACGCATCTCTATTTACTCTCGAGAATTCTGGTAATAAATTTTGCTCTGATTTTGCACTAAACAATTTACTTGTCACATCATATCTTATAGCTCTAAATCTTCTATCTTCAGTTTCAACGTCATCCACTCTTTCATCATTAGTAACAAATAAAACTGAGTAGTCTAAACTATATAATTTTTCGGCCAACTTATTAGCAGCATAGGTTTTACCCTCTTGCTCTCTGTTACTAATTATTGTAATCAGGTAATTATTTATAGGTTCAGAACTGCTTTCTAACTCAATCTTCAAATTAGAAACAGCAAAATCTAAAAGTGTATTTTCTAATCTCGCGCTTGATAAATCGCCCTCATTAGTGACAGGTAATGCACTAAATAATTTTAATCCAGTTAACTCTTCTGCCCTTGCAGTATCTTTAATGGATGAGTCTAAAACTTCACGAGCAACAAAATAAGTAAGCAATAAGAAAAATGCTGCTAAAAACGAAACCACGATTAATAATAATCTTCTGCTTGGTAATGGTTTTGTTGGAAATGAAGGTGAGTCCATAACCTGTAAACTATTACTCATCTCTATATTTTGTTGACGTAATTTAGCCAAATGTAAACCATGTAAAATTTCTAAATACTGTTTTTCAGCCACATCAATTTCACGCTCCAATCTACTCATTTGCATTCCAAGAGGAGAAAACTCAGTATATTGACGATCGAATTCTTTTCTTCTATCAACGTGAACTTTTAAACGAGCTTCAGATTCATCAGCAGCTAAAGTTTCACTTAACCATTTGTTCAACATATTATCTTGAGGAACAGATTCAATGGTATTGTTTAAACTATAGTATTGAAGTACATATAATTGTATTTCTTTTTTTAGATTATTAACCCTATTTAAAATTGGAACAATTTGATTAGTTGGATTACCATAAATTTTTGCTCTTTCTAATTGTTCGTTAGCCTCACCCAATTCTTTACGTAATTTATTAAGTGCAGCATTGTTTTTTAGTAAGATTTCTCTGCTTTCTAACTTATCTTCTAATCGTGCAATTGCCTTTTTACTGGCTTCATAATTAGATAATTCTTTGTAGTAATCTGTTTCATTCGTTTCTTTTTCTTCCGCTAAAAACTTAGTTTGTTCATTGTAATTAATAATTTTATTTCTTACACCAAAGTCTTTTAATTTGTTTTCAGAATTATTCAAATCAGCAGCAGCTTCTTTAAGTCTGGCCTCAAACCATTTTACAACATTGATAGTTTCAGAGCCTTTTAAATATTTAAATTTAGAAATAAAAGTTTCAGACAAAAACTTAACAGTCCAAACAGCTACGCCCGGATCATTTGATTTAAATGATAAATCAACGAAATCGGAAGCTTGCTTTCTCTCAACAGTTAAATTAGAATTAATTACCTCTATGCTATAAAAACCTTTATTATTATTAATCATTTGAGCGATGATATTATCTCCGCTTGAATGAAGTTCTTTCATTATTTTTTCAGCTGTTTCAGCTTCGTTTTTACCTATTAAAGTATTTCTTTCATCATGCGGTATTTGTTTTGCCAAAATATCAAAACCTTCTTGTCCTAAAGTAGAAAGTTCAGGCTCTTGTAACATTAAATGTTTGGCAAGCAATTTTACTGAAACCTCTTCCAATGTTTGGCGAGAGCGAATGGTAACCATTAAGTTATCAAATGCGTTATTAATAGCAAAATAATCAAATGTTGATCCTGCGCCTTCGCCTGTATTAGCTAAATTAAAGCCTGAAGCAATACCAGTATAAACACTAGCACCCGAAACATATTCTTTAGGTAGTTTTGCTGTAAAAAAGTAAACTAGCACAGCAACTAAAGAAGGAAATAAAATTAACCATTTAAGTTTCTTTCCTATTATTCGCGAAAATTGTGAAAAATTCATATTATTAAATTTTGTGTTTTTTTATCAATAAATACTAAACTATTTGCGTTTTAAGTCATGTAATTTTACGCCTAAAATCACTTGTAATCTTTCATAATAATTGGTGTATAACCTTCTAGCATCTTCTTGCGCTGCAACAGCAATTGCGTAAACGTTCTTTTGACGAGCATATTCACCAATTTTAATAACACCTTCTTTGTATTCTTTTTCGGCTACTGCACATGCTACTTGCTGTACAAATAAATCCTCATTACGAGCTGTAAAAATACGTTGTGCTCCAACTAAGTTTGTGTAGTAATCCGCTACATCTTTCTTGTAATTGAACGCCTCAACATCTTTTTTATGTTTAGCTACTTCCCATGCTTCACGTGCTTGACCAACCCTACCTTTGTATCCTAAATAATCAAACATGTTTAACCTTAAATCAACACCAAATCTATAACCTTCCAATAAGGTAACATTTTGACCTTGACTAGTTAATGGACCAGAGAAAAAAGGTAAATTACCCCAAGAATAATTATAGAAAACACCTAAGCCTTGTGTCCAAATTCTTTTCACATAATGCATATTCCAATAGTATGAATTAGCTTGGGCTTGCTCTAATCTCTGAAGTGGATTATTCCTTAATCCAATAATATAAAGAGAATCGAGAGGTGGTAAATATTCCTCAATATTCATCTTTGGATCAATTATGCTGTCAATTTTTTGTTGAGCAAAAGCAACGTGTCCTAGAAGAACTAATTGAATTACCACAAAAAAATTAAATATCTTTTTCATCGGTTGGGTTAATTTAATATTTTGTACATTTATCGTTGGTTCAAATTAAACTTATAATTGGTTACAATATTTTTGCAGTTATTTACATAAAGGATAGTAATGTCTATTTTATTAAAACGTTGATTATTTAATATTTTATTATTCATTTGAATTCATAAACTTGTAATAAGAATAAAAGACGTTATGACATTAGTAAAAGGAAGAGACATAATAGTTGTTGGTCTTCAGGCATTAGACAGCGAAATAGGCAGTAATTGCATAAATATTGCATATGAATTTGCCAAACATAATAGGGTATTATATGTTAATTATCCACTTGATAGAAATACTATTAAACTTGATTCGAAGCAACCTTTAATTGCAAAAAGAATTAATATGATAAAGAACAGAGAAGACAATTTATTAACAGTAAATGACAACTTATGGGAGTTCTACCCAACCTGTATTTTAGAAAGTGTCAATTGGCTTCCTTCCACTTTTTTATTCAGGTTAGCAAATAAAATTAATAATAATAGGCTAGCCAACGAAATAAAAAAAGCAATAACTAAACTGAATTTTAAGGATTATATTTTATTTAATGATAGTGATATGTTCAGGAGTTTTCATTTACCTGAATTACTTAAACCTAAATTAAGTGTTTACTATACCAGGGATAACATGATGAGCGTTCCGTATTGGTATAAACATGGTCATATTTTGGAACCTGAATTATTTGCAAAAAGTGATATAGTTACAGCTAACTCCACTTACCTTGCAGACATTGCCAAAAAGCATAATTCAAATAGTTTTTATGTGGGACAAGGTTGCGAAACTGAAGCCTTTGATTTATCAAAAATAACTTCTGTACCAAACGATATTGAAAACATTAAAAGACCCATTATTGGTTATATTGGAGCATTGTACAAACTAAGACTTGATTTAGATTTAATTGAACATATTGCAAAATCGAAACCTGAATGGAATATTGTATTAATTGGTCCCGAAGACGATGCATTTAAACAATCACCTTTGCACAAATTATCAAATGTTCATTTTTTAGGTTTAAAGGATTCAAAAGAATTACCTTCTTATTTAGCTTGTTTTGATGTTGCAATTAATCCCCAAATATTAAATGAAGTAACTATAGGAAACTATCCTCGCAAAATTGATGAATACTTAGCAATGGGCAAACCAACAGTTGCCACTGAAACGAAGGCAATGAGTATTTTTAAAGACCATACTTATTTGGGTAAAACTAAGGAAGATTATATTGATTTAATTGAAAATGCATTAGCAGAAAATACCGAACAAAAACAACAAGAAAGAATTTCATTTGCTCGCTCACACACATGGGAAAATAGTGTTGCTGAAATATACAAAGCCATGCTTTCAACAAATAAACTTTAATATTTTTATTCAAATAATTCTTTAAAACATGTCAATTGTTAATACCATTAAAAGTAATCCTAATTTAAAAAAATTAGTTCATTATATGCTTATTCCAAAAGGACAAGCAAGGCCAAGAACTTGGGTTAAGTGGTTTGTAAATCCTTTTATTCACAAAAAAGGAAAGGGTTCTACCATTCGTAGAATGACAAGGATTGATGTTTTACCTTTTAATCCATTTGAGTTAGGAGAAAATTCAACTATTGAAGATTTTAGCACAGTGAATAATGGTGTAGGTGCGGTAATTATTGGCAATGGAGTTCGTATAGGTATGAGTAATGTACTCATTGGTCCAGTGCAAATTGGTAACAATGTTATTTTTGCTCAAAACATAGTTACTAGTGGTTTGAACCATGGTTATGAAGATATTCATACCCCTATTTGCAAACAGCCAACTTCAACTTCTAAAATCACCGTAGAGGACGATTGTTGGATTGGTGCTAATGCAGTACTTACTGCTGGCGTTACTATTGGAAAACATACCGTTATTGCTGCTGGGGCAGTGGTTACTAAAAGTATTCCTCCGTTTTCTATTGCCGTTGGTAATCCTGCTAGGGTTATTAAACAATATAATTTTGAGACAAGTAAATGGGAAAAAGTTTAAGAAATAAATTGTAACTTTTACTCTTAAATCTCATATTTCAGTCATTTTTTTATAAATATCTTTGTAACATAATTAATAGTTAAAGGAATGAAAAAAATATCAATTGTAATCGCATTTTCAGCTCTATTTATAGCTGCATGTTCATCAGGAAACAACGACCATTCAACCGAAAGCAGTGGTTCTACTAACGGCAATTCAACTGAAAATCAAACGCCTTCAGCTACAACACCAGAAAGCAGTGCCAATGCTGAAATGGTACAAGTACCTGCCGAAATAAATGAATTATTAAATAAAAATACTTGTTTAAGTTGTCATGATGCAAATGATAAAGTTGTTGGTCCTTCATATAAAGAAATAGCCAAACGCAATTATACACCCAAGCAAATTGTTGAACTTATTTACAAACCAAAACCTAGCAATTGGCCGGATTATCCTTCACCTATGATTGGGTTACCAAATGTGCCAAAAGATGAAGCAATGAAAATTGCTGAATGGATAGTTTCATTGAATAAATAATCTATAACACTAAAAAGCAGCTACCAATTAGCTGCTTTTTTTGTGTTCAAAAAAATACATTTATCAATATTCGCAATCAAGGAATAAAGTTAATATTGGAAATTTGAAATTATATGAATTTGAAAAAGGCGCAAGTTTAGCTTTTAGGTATAATTATAATTAATTTTTATCCATTCAACCTTCATTTCAATATGCTTTTGCCGATTATATACGCACTGAAAAAGGTAGTGATGGACAAAGTAATGCATCCCATATTTTTTTCCCATAAACACTTATGTTAGAGGGTGGTTTTAGGTTCAATGTTCCTTCTAATAAATAAATAGTTTTAGCTTTTTTTATTATTCATAAAAAAACTTTAGCATTGTTACTATGAATAAAAAAGAACATGTTTTATTTTTAGTAAATCCGTTTTCAGGAAATAAGAAAGCACTTCAAAATACTGAAATTGCAGTTAAGGCAATGGAAGACAATGGATTCGAAACATCAATTTTAATAAGCAAATCCATAGGTGACCTAAGTAATTTCACTAATCATTTTAACAGCAACCAAATTACCAAAATAGCTGTTCTTGGTGGAGATGGAACAATGCATGAAGTAGTAAATGCAGTAATTAAAAAACCTGAATGGTTAGCAATTCCTTTATTGCTTTTTCCATGCGGAACAGGTAATGCATTTAATTATGATCAAAACTGTTTAACCATAAAAAAAGCAATTGATTTACTCTTAAAAGGAAAAATTACAAGTATAGATTTAGCTGAAATAAAAATGAAAAATGAAACTATTTGGTCCTTTAACATAATAGGTTGTGGATTAGTAGCAGATATCAATTTATTGGCTGAAAAAATGCGTTGGCTAGGTGCAGCTAGGTATAATATTGCTTCCCTTTTTAGAATTTTATTTAATCGAACAATTAATGCTAGCGTAACAATTAATAATGAAATACACGAAGGTGAGTTTTGCTTTTTATTAGCTTGTAATACACGCTACACAGGAAAAGCAATGAAAATGGCTCCAAAAGCCTTGTTAAATGATGGTTTAATTGATTTGTTGATGGTAAAAAAAACTTCGAGATTTAAATTAATAAGCCTTTTTCCAAAGGTATTTAGCGGTAAACATTTAAGCTCTTCTATTTTAAAATATGTCCAAACAAATCGGATCATAATTGAAACCAAACATTCCAATTTAGTAAATATCGATGGGGAGATTAAAGGCTCAACTCCTATGGAAATAATAATACATCAGAAAATTTTAAAGGTTATTTCTTAATTTACTACTTCAAACTTTTCAATAACATTTCTGCTTCAGCTTGTTTTTTACCCTTCAATTTTATAACCTTTTTTAAAGTTGAATTAGCTTCTGTTTTCTTGTTTTGTTTTATATAAACTTGTGCAGACAAAAACAATGCATCTTCATAATATTTCGATTTATTATTTATGGTAATCAAATCTAAAACATGTAAACAATTATTTAATCTATTTGCTTTATACTCGTTTTGAGCATTTGCATAATTCAAAGAATCGCTGTAGTTTGTAGTTCTAAATTTATCATTTAGTAAAATAGTATCCATTCTACTATTATTGAGTGAGTAATTATTATAGACCAAATTATTATTATTAGCTGGCGCAGGTAAACTTAGTGCTTTTGCCGCTTTATTTTTTACTTCAACTTTCTTTTTACTTTCTGTTAAAGCAATTGCTGGTGCTTTGTCTTTTGCTGTGACAGTTTCAGTTTGTACTTCCATTTTAACTTCAGGAATGGCCATATCACTTTCTGCTAAACCAGCATTTTTTTGTACTATTTCAGTTGCGCTTACTTCGTCTATAGCTAAATTTTCAGCTTCAACTTTTTTCGGGGTCAATATTTCTTTAGGAACGCTTTTAACAATAGTTTGATTTTGTTCTTTGTTCAAAGCCAACTCTTCTTTTTTAGTATTGGTTTTTGGTGGAACATAGTTATAAATAGAATCCGTTTCATTTAAAACTGAAGGAGATTTTAATGTGCTTTCGTTTTGTGCTAATTGCGGAGCTAAATTGGTATAATTAAACCAAAATAAACCTACTGCAATTAACAATACAGCCGCAGCACTCCAATAAGTTAGCAAATACTTTTTATTGTTTTTTTGCTTTATAATTTCATCAACAGCTTTATTAACTTTATCAACCTTATCAACCAACAAACGCTTATCCAACATAGCATCTATACCCTCTTTCATGTCGGCACATAGTTCACATGTTTTTACATGATTTTCCATGTAAATTAAGTTAGCCTCACTAATTGTATTATTAGCGTAAGCTTCCCAAATGTTATTATCTATGCACGTATTTGTATCCATAAAAATAAGGCTAGGCCTATGGTTATTCCTTTTTGTTTTAATATAATTTTTAAATTTCGTTTACCATTTTGAATATAACTTTTTACTTCATTTTCGGTATAACCTGTTAGCATTGAAATTTCTTGATAGCTTTTTTGTTTCAAGAAAAATAGTTCAATACATTCTCTTTGTTTATCTTTTAATTCAATAATGCTATGTTCTAAAACTTGTAATTTTTCTTCTTTCTCCAATTTGTTATCATCATGATTCAAAATATTGGATAATTGCATAAATAAATTTTTATTTTCTTCTTCATCTTCATTTATACTTACCAAAACATTGGGCTTGCGCAATAAAATTAAGCAGTGATTTTTACAAACAGTATGCAGCCAACTTTTAAAATTGGTTATTTGGTGTTTTTGTAAATCAATAAAAAGTTTTTCAAAAATATTCATGGTGGCATCGTGTGCCGCATCTTCATCTTTTAAATATTTTACACAAACAGTAAAACACATGAGCGAATGGCGCTTAAATAGCTCGCCCACCACTAAATTATTTTTAGTGTTTTGGTAGTTAACTACCAAGTTTTCATCGCTTTCTGTTTTAAAATTAACTAACAAGGAAAACAAATATGAAAAATTTTTATGGAATTTTAGCACTAATTGTTTCTAACTATCAAAAACCAATTCAATTTTATAAATATGAAATCATTATTTTTAAGCGTAACACTTTTGTTAACCACATTTTTAAACGCACAAAACAACAAGCCGATTAAGGCTAAACTACAAAAAGCAACTGTTTATTTACAAGGAGCGCATTTGTATTATTCAGAAACAGTAAACCTAAGCCAAGGTATTAACGATTTAGTTTTTGAAAACATTTCATCGAGTATCAATGTGGCTTCGTTGCAAGCTAACTGCAAAGAAGGAACTGTAATGGAAGTGCGTAATTTTGAAAAATATAAAGAACGTAAACCTGCCACCAACAAATATGCACGCGAAATTGAACGTATTCAAGACTCGCTTGAAGATTATAAATTTTACGATATAGAATTAGACAATAAACTAAAAGTAATAACTACAGAAAAAAATTTATTGACCAATAACAAACTGATGCGTGGCGAATTATTTAACGATTCGTTGGTATTACTGCGCGAAAGCATGATTTTTTTAAAAGCTAAGTTAAATGAATATTATGAACAAGAACTCAAAATAACACGTAATAAAGCAAACAATGCTAAAGTAGTTAATAAATTACAAGAGCGTTATAATTTATTGATTAACCTACAACAAAATAATGGAGAAGAAAACCAAGAAGATGAAAAACCAACTATGCAAGTTATAGTAACCATTTTTGCTGAAAACCCAACTCAAACTCAAGTAAGTTTTAACTATTTAATTCATAATGCAAGTTGGGTGCCTCAGTACGATTTACAAGCCACCACCCAAAGCAATAATTTTCAATTAAAATACTTTGCCAATATTACTCAAAACTCAGGCTTAGATTGGAAAAATACCAGCTTAACCTTAAGTACTTCCAACCCCAATGAAGCCAATTTTAAACCAGAATTAACTCCTTGGTATTTAAGCTTTTTAGAATACAGACAAAAGCCAACTGTTAATTATTTATCAAATGCCATGGTTCCAATTCAAGCTACAAGAAAAAATGTGATGACCGATGATGTGCAATCAGAAAAAAACGCTGAATCGCAAATAGAAGAAAAACCATTAACAGACTATATTGAAGTAAGTCAAAACTTAATAAGAACTGAGTACGAAATAAAATTAAACTATAATATAGCTAGCGATGGCAGAGCGCATAAAGTTTTGATTAATCAAAAACAAGTCTCTATGCAATTAGCTTTTGCAGCAGTTCCAAAACTATGCAATGATGCATTTTTACAAGCAAAAATTGTAGGTTGGGAAGATTTAAATATTATTCCAGGCAGCGCACGCTTATATTTTGACGGCACTTACGTAGGCGAAATGTACTTAAACGCTAGTAGCAATAGCGATACTTTAAGCGTAAATTTAGGAAGAGATAAAACCATAGTTTTAACACGCAAAAAATTAAAAGAAAAGTTTAAAGTTAAATTTATTGATAATGAAAAAATAGAAACCAGAACCATAGAATTAATGGTACGTAACACCAAAAATATGGCCTTAGAAATGGAATTAGAAGATCAAATTCCGATAGTGCAAGGAACTGAGGAAATAAAAGTAAAACTACTTCATAGCGATGATGCTGAGTTAGATGAATTAACAGGCAAACTAAAATGGCGTATAAAAATTGGCTCCAAAGATACCAAAAAGATAACCTTTACTTACGAAATAAGGTACCCTAAAGGTAAGCCAGTAGCGGGTTTATAAAATTATTATTATCCATAAAAAAAGGGTCGTTTCATTGCAGAAGCGACCCTTTTTAAATTAATAACTCATTTCAACAATTTTTACCACATCATTAGGAGTTAAATTTTTATGTTCACCTAAACCCAACATACCTCTATCAGTAAAATTTTTATGAATAAATGCGCTTGCATCTTTATAGTTATCAGTATATTCACTTAAGTGGGTTTTTATGCCTAAGCTATGAAAAAATGTTTCTGTTTTATCAATTGCTTGATGAGCTTTTTCATCAATTGAACCTTCATTAATGCCCCAAACACGACTTGCATATTGTGCTAGCTTTTCTTTTTTAGTATTAAAATTGTATCTGTAATGACTTGGGGCTATAATGGCTAAAGTTCTTGCATGGTCAATTCCATATAAAGCAGTTAACTCATGACCTATGGCATGAACAGCCCAATCTGTAGGTACACCCTTTTGAATTAACCCATTTAAGGCCATGGTACAGCTCCACATAAATTCGCATTGTGCATTGTAATCACTAGGATTTTGAATAATTACAGGTGCTACTTCTATTAAATTTTGCATAATACTTTCTGCAATTCTATCTTGAAGATTTGCGCCAATTGGATAAGTCATGTATTGTTCTAATACGTGTGTGAATGCATCGGTAATTCCATTGGCAATTTGATTAGCTGGAATTGAACTAATAACGGTTGGGTCTAAAATGGAAAACTGAGGAAACAATCCTGGGCCACCCATTCCAAACTTTTGTTTGGTTTCAGCCCTTGAAATAACAGAACCAGAATTCATTTCTGAACCTGTAGCAGGTAAAGTAAGTACTGTTCCAAAAGGCATTCCAACTTCTGTTCTTATTCCTTTTTCTAAAATATCCCAAGGATTAGTGCCTGTATATAAAGCAGCCGATGATAAAAATTTAGTACCATCAATAACCGAACCTCCGCCAACTGCCAACAAGTAAGTTATATTTTGAGTTTTAATTATATCTAAAGCTTTTAATAAAACTGCATATTCTGGATTAGCCGGAATACCACCAAACTCAACTACTTCAAAGTTTTTTAAAGCCGATTTTACTTGCTCGTAAATACCATTTTTCATAATGCTACCACCACCATAAAGCATTAAAACCTTAGCATTTGCAGGTACTTCGGTTGCTACTTTTCCTATTAACCCTTTACCAAAATGTATTTTAGTTGGATTTTTAAATTCAAAATTTAACATGATTTTTTGGTTTTATTACTTAAAAAGTTTGTATTTTTTATATTGTTTTAATATGTGGAAATTTTTCAAATTTTTCCTAAAAAAAACCTAATTCTTTCAGTTTAAAAACCCAAATTAACTACTTTCTTTTTTATGTTAGGTATTTTATTTTATTTAGCCGAATATTTATTAGTTATATTAAACAAAAAAATGAGAAAAATATTAGTAGCATTAAGTTTATTGGCCATAACCACCGTAGCAATGGCCGCAAAAAAACCTGCACTTGCAGATGGTTTGTATGTTGAAATGAGTACTTCAAAAGGGAAAATTTTATTGAAATTAGAAATGGAAAAAGCGCCATTAACTGTGGCGAATTTTGTGGGATTGGCAGAAGGAAAAATAAAAAATGAAGCTAAACCACTAGGAACTCCTTATTACGATAGTTTAAAGTTTCATAGAGTTATTCCCAATTTTATGATTCAAGGAGGCGACCCACAAGGTTCAGGACAAGGCGGTCCAGGTTATGCCTTTAAAGATGAATTTGATCCTAGTTTAAAATTTACTGGACCGGGTATATTAGCCATGGCTAATGCTGGACCATTTACCAATGGAAGTCAATTTTTTATTACACACGTCCAAACAAGTTGGTTAGATAACAGACATACTATTTTTGGACATGTAATGGAAGGTCAAGATGTAGTAAATAAAATTGAACAAGGAGATTATATTTTAAAAGTTAAAGTGGTAAGAAAAGGAAAAGCTGCAAAGGCATTTAAAGCAGCTGTAGTTTTTGAGCAACTGATGAAAAAGTAATTTGACTTCTTGAATAAAGTTTTAAAAGCTGTTTTGTAATTATACAAAACAGCTTTTTTATTTATTACTAATTTAAAGATGCTAATATTTCTTCAAAACTTGGTCTTTTTAAAATATCATTTTGCAAGCATTTATCTCTTAAATGTTCCAATAATTTAATATTGGGAAGTAAATAATTTTCGTTAGTGTTCAATAACATATCATCCAATAAGCAACCAAATGCCCTTACTTCAATTTTTTGTAATGCTTCGGCCATATCTGAATTAACATCATAAAAAGTAGCAGCTCCAAAATCGCCTAATAAGTTGTTGCCATCTTTATCAAACATAATATTATGAGCATACAAATCGCCATGATTTATGCCTAAGCTGTGCAATTGTTTGCAAACTGATGCAATACCCTTCGAAATATTAATCATTTGACTGATGGTAAAATTAGTACCTTGATTAAATACATCACGAGAGCAACTTTCAAAACTTGGAGGATTACCCAAGTTATTATAATTACTTGGAATTAGGCTCATCACTAAACCCTCTTTTTGTTGAGGATGATTAGCAATCTTACCCAATACATTTACCAAGTTAGGATGATTTCCAGAAGCCATACATGCATTCATTTCATTTAATGGCAAACCATCACTAGTAACTTCACCTTTAAATATTTTTACTGCAACTTCATTATCAAAACCTTTTAAAGTACTTTTATAAATTATTCCCGAAGCCCCTTGACCTAACTGTTCGTTAATAGCTAAATCTGTCCATTCAATTTGGCTTAAATTATTTGGAATTTGAGCCATTTCGCTAAATGGATTTCCAGCATAGGCCACCCATGAGAGTTTGGGTAATTGCAAAAGCCAATTAGGAAACTCAGTAAGTAAATTGGCAGATATTCTAATTAATTCTAAGTTTTTGCAATTAATCATTTCAGCGGGCAATTCTTTGATTTTATTGCCGGCCAAAGCCAATTTTTGTAGACGGTAACAATTACCCAAGGATTTAGGAATTATTTCTATTTGATTATTGGTTAAAATAAGCCAACGGGTAATTTTAGGCAAAGCATTTTCACTAACTATTTTGATTTGATTGGATTTAAAACCAATCATTTCTAAACTCTGGCATTTGCCCAAAACTTCGGGTAGCTCGGTAAATAAATTATCGGAAAAAAAAGCAATTTTTAGTTTACTTAATTTATCAAAATTTGGAGGCAGACTACTTAGGTTATTTTGCGACAAATCTAAAATTTCTAATGTGTCTGCTAAGGCTAATATTTCTGAGGGAAATTCAGTTAAACCACAAGCTATTTTAATATGTTTGGCCCCTTTTAAATGACCATTTTTAAGTTCTTCTAAAGTATGCATGAGATGGGTTGCAACATAACTTATTATTTAAATTATTTGGATAATTTGCTGACTAAAATGTATTTAAAAAAATAAAAAACTTTTAAAAAAATAAAAACATACTTGTTTATTTAACAAATAGGCCTAGTTTTACAACTTAATTTTTAATAATATAATACAATGCAAGAAGGAACAGTAAAGTTTTTCAATGAAACGAAAGGCTTCGGATTTATTAGCCCTAGCGATGGTGGTGAAGACATTTTCGTACACTCATCAGGTTTAGTAGACCGTATCAGAGAAAATGACAAAGTACAATTTGAAACAGAAAGAGGAAAAAAAGGTATGAACGCTGTAAGAGTTCAAACCATACGTTAATAGTATATTTTACTCCAAAATTCATTAGCAAAAACGCCATTTATTTTTAATAAATGGCGTTTTTTGTTTCTAATAAAGTTTGAATGGTTATCTTATTTGTTAAATTTTTACAATAAAATCCGTCTGACGTTTGCCAAGCCTTGCCCACAATAGGTCTGACGGAAACAATTTTTATTGGTGATTGACTAATTACAAACTTAATCTTGTAATCTTTCAATTTTGTAATTTTTCAATCTCGAAAACTCCAAATCAAAAACTAACTCAATCCTGTAATCTCTCCATTCACAAAATCAATATGCATGGCTGCTGGGTCTTTTGGCAAACCTGGCATACGCATAATTTCTCCTGCAACTGCTACTATAAAACCTGCTCCATTGTTTAGTACCAAGTTTTCTATGTGTATATTAAATCCTTCAGCAGCTCCAACTAAAGCAGCATTATCGGTAAAACTGAACTGTGTTTTGGCTATACAAACAGGCAATTTATCAGCACCTAAATCTGTAATTTTCTTTAATGCGGTTTTTGCATTTTTACCCAAAGTTATGCTACTTCCTTTGTAAATGGTAGTTACAATTTTTCTGATTTTTTCTTCTAAAGAATCGTTTAAATCGTAAGTATGGTTAATGGGCTTGCTAGCTTTATTTTCAACCACTTCCACTACTTTTTTAGCCAATTCTACTGCACCATCTCCCCCACTGGCAAAACCTTCGTTTATGGCAAACTCTGCACCTTTTTCTTTACACCAATTTTGGATAAAAGCAATTTCTTCATCAGTATCAAAACCAAATTTATTTAATGCTACAATAACAGTTTGCCCAAACTGTTGTAAGTTTTCAATATGGCGTTCTACGTTTTTTATTCCAGCTTTTAAGCCTTCCATGTTTGGTTGCTTGATTAACTTTTCGTCAACCTTACCATGTAGTTTTATACTTTGCGTAGTAGTAACTAAAACAGCCGCTTTAGGACTAATTCCTGCTGCCCTGCATTTAATATTTAAAAACTTTTCTCCGCCTAAATCACTTCCAAAACCCGCTTCGGTTACAGCATATTCACCATGTTGCATAGCCGCTTTGGTTGCCATGATACTATTACAACCGTGTGCAATATTAGCAAACGGCCCACCATGAATAAATGCTGCACCACCTTCAATAGTTTGAACTAAATTAGGCTGAAAAGCATCTTTTAATAAAGTAACCAATGCACCTGCTACACCTAAATCTTTTACATAAAAAGGTGTATTATCGTATTTATAACCTACTAAAATATTTTCAATTCGAGCACGCAAATCATCCAATGAAGTAGCCAAACAGAAAATGGCCATAATTTCGGATGCAGGTGTAATATCGAAACCAGTTTCGGTTGGAATGCCATTGGCAGAGCCATTTAATCCACTTAAAATATAACGCAATGAGCGATCATTTACATCCAACACCCTGCGCCATAAAATTTGCTTTAAGCCATTTGGATTATTTTTATTAAAGTATTGGTAATTGTCAATTAATGCAGCTAGAGTATTGTTGGCACAAGTTATTGCATGAAAATCGCCTGTAAAATGTAAATTGATATCTTCCATTGGCAAAACTTGGCTATAACCGCCACCTGCCGCTCCACCCTTCATTCCAAAACATGGCCCTAAACTTGGTTCACGCAAAGCCACAATGGCTTTCTTACCAATTTTATTTAAACCTTGAGCCAAGGCAACTGAGGTAGTAGTTTTGCCACTTCCACTTTTGTTAGGAGTGGTAGCCGTTACTAAAATTAAATTGCTTTGTGCTATTTTTTGCTCATCAAAATCAAAAGTAATTTTAGCTTTATATTTACCGTACTGCTCTATTTGATCCTCAGTAATACCAATATTGGCTGCTATTTTATGTATGGGTTGAAGTTTTACTTCACGGGCAATTTCTATATCTGATTTCATGTTTAAATAAAAAATGCAATATTGAATAGTTAATTGAAATTACAAAACATATTGTTGAATAATGTATTTTGAATATTTATTTAAAAATGAAAAAAATTTTATTACAAAAACTTTTTCCACCACTTAATAGTTAAGCCAACATAAACTCCATCTTTCCTCAACTCAGTAGGATAAGTTTGGACATAATCACCTTGTGTGCCATTTCCTTTACCTGTACGTGGATTGTATTTATAACGATGAATTGGACAAACTACTTGTTCGTTTTCATCACATTTGCCACCACCAAGTGGTGCACCTGCATGAGGACATTTATCGTCCATAGCAAAATAACCATCTTGCAAACGAGTTAAACAAATACGTTTACCTTCAATATCAATCGTTCTCACAGTGTTGATGGCTTGTGGTTCTGAGCCATCTAATTTAAAATCGTAAATTTTATAAAATTGTGTAGCCATTTAAATGTGTGCCGAAAGTAATAAATCAATGTCTTTATGGTAAATATTTAAGCGTTTACCAATATGCTTATTGGTTAAATTTCCTCTGTAAACATAAACCCCATTTCTTACACCTGCATTATTGTATAAAAAAGAAGGAATATCTTTGGCATCGGCTAGTTTAAGTAACAATGGTGTAAACACATTGCTTAAAGCATAACTGGCAGTGCGGCAAACACGACTGGTAATATTTGGAACACAATAATGAATTACATCGTGTTTTATAAAAGTTGGATTTTTCAAAGTGGTCGTTTCACTTGTTTCAAAAATACCTCCTTGATCTATACTTATATCAATAATAACGGACATTGGTTTCATTTGACTAACCATTTCTTCGGTAACTATTACTGGACTTCTTCCATCTTCACTGCGCATACAACCAATTACAACATCAGCAGTTTGTAATGCCTTGCAAATTATTTTTGGATGCAATAAACTGGTAAATATTCCACTTCTTAAATTATCTTGGATTCTGCGTAATTTTGACAATGAATAATCAAACACTTTAACGGTAGCTCCTTTGCCTATTGCCGATTTGGCGGCATACTCCCCTACTGTTCCTGCTCCTATAATTACAATTTCGGTTGGTGGTATACCAGTAGTTCCTCCAAGCATTTCGCCTTTTCCACCATAAGTTGAACTTAATAATTCATCGGCTATACTTATGGAAGTAATGCCTGCTATTTCACTTAAACTTCTTATAACTGGAAATAAACCATCACTATCTTTCAAGTTTTCGTAAGATAAAGCAGTTAACTTTTTTTGCATCAATTGCTTCATAAATGTTTCACTTTTACTAGCATGCTGCAATGCTGAAATTAGCAAATGTTGTGGGGTAAGCAAATTTATTTCCTCTTCTGTAGGTGGTTCAACTTTTAAAATAATATTAGCTTTAAAAACTTCCTCTTTACTAAAACAAATCTTAGCACCAACTTCACTAAAATCTTTATCGGTAAAATGAGCATTTTTACCCGCACCAGTTTCAATCCAAACTTCATTGCCATTATTTACTAAAAGCTGAATAGATGAAGGCGTTAATGGAATTCTACCCTCTTGCAAAGTAGTTTCTTTGGGCACACCAATATATAAAACATGGTTAGGATTATGCTTTTCGAGCAATGCTTCTTTAGGCTGTAACGATGCTTGTTTGGCAAGTTCTGAAAATCCGAAATGTTGATCCATAATGAGTTTTGGGCAATAGTTCAAAAATAACCCAATTATGGTAATTTACAATTAATTTTATTGAATTTACTTTTCCGAAATACTGTTTATTAACTTCAAATTTTAAATAAAATTTTATCTCATTTTTTCAAATAAATTCACAAATTATTTAAAAGCTTTAAAATAATACATTTTTCAAAAAAAATTAAATAGTTGGTTTTTATCCATTTTATAAAAACAATTACTATAATTACAAAAAAATAAAATTAGCTATATGAAGATACTTGACATTAAAACCATGCGCGGACCAAACTATTGGAGTGTTCGCAGACATAAACTGATACAAATGCGCCTAGATTTAGAAGATTTGGAACAAAAACCAACTAATAAAATTGATGGTTTTAGTGAGCGTTTGGAAAAAATGTTTCCTACCATGTTTAGTCATAGATGTTCGGTAGGACAACCGGGAGGTTTTTTTAGTCGAGTAAAAGATGGCACTTGGATGGGTCATGTAATTGAACATATAGCATTAGAAATTCAAACATTAGCTGGAATGGAAACTGGCTTTGGCCGCACCCGTTCTACTGGCAAAGAAGGAATTTACAATGTAGTGTTTAGCTACATGGAAGAAAAAGCTGGTGTATTTGCAGCACGTGCAGCAGTTAGAATATCCGAAGCTTTGATACTTGGAAACGAATACGACTTAGCAGCCGATATTCAAGAATTACGCGAAATACGCGAAGATGAACGCCTTGGACCAAGTACTGGTTGTATAGTAGATGAAGCCGTTGCACGAGGCATTCCATATATTCGTTTAAACCGCAACTCATTAGTACAATTAGGTTATGGTGTTAACCAAAGACGTATTAGAGCAACCATAGCCAGTACCACAGGTAGCATAGCTGTAGATATAGCTTGCGATAAAGAAGAAACTAAAAACTTATTAGGCGCGGCCGAAATTCCTGTTCCAAAAGGACGCATTGTTTATGGCGAAGAAGGTTTACAAGCAGCTATTGAAAGTATAAAATATCCTATAGTTACTAAACCTATAGATGGAAATCATGGTAAAGGTGCTACCACCAATATTAATAATTGGGAAGATGCAGTAAAAGGTTTGGAAGCTGCAAAAAAATATTCTCGAGGAGTTATTGTAGAAAAATTCATTACTGGTTTAGACCATCGTGTATTGGTTATTAACTATAAATTTGTGGCAGCTGCCATTCGCAAACCTGCTGCTGTAACAGGCGATGGCAAACATACCATTGAAGAGTTAATTGATATAACCAACCAAGATCCACGTAGAGGATATGGTCATGAAAAAACTTTAACTAGTATCAAAATTGACCAATTTACTTTAGATATTTTAGAAAAACATAATTACACTTTAGAAACAGTTTTACCGGCAGGAGAAGAACTTTGGTTAAAGCCAACTGCCAATCTTTCGACAGGTGGAACAGCTACCGATGTAACCGATTTGGTTCATCCTGATAATATTTTTATGTGTGAGCGCATTGCCCGTATTATAGGATTAGATATTTGTGGTATAGATATTATGGCAAACACATTGTCAGAACCTGTTAGTGAATCAGGTGGAGGTGTAATTGAAGTAAATGCTGCACCAGGTTTCCGTATGCATATTGACCCTGCAGAAGGATTGCCTCGCAATATAGCAGAACCTGTGATTGATATGTTGTACCCTCCTGGAACTTCAGCACGTATTCCAATTATTGCTGTATCGGGAACTAACGGAAAAACTACTACTACTCGCTTAATGGCACACATGGTAAAAACCATGGGACATAAAGTAGGCTATACTACTACTGACGGTGTTTATATTCAAAACCAATTAATGATGCGTGGCGACTGCACCGGACCAGTAAGTGCTGAGTTTGTGTTAAAAGATCCAACTGTTGATTTTGCGGTTTTAGAATGTGCTCGTGGTGGAATTTTACGTTCAGGTTTAGGATTCCATAATTGCGATATCGCCATTGTAACCAACGTAGCCGAAGACCATTTAGGTTTGGGCGATATTGATACCATAGAGCAATTGGCAAGGGTAAAAGCTGTGGTGCCCGAAAGTGTTTTGCCGGGTGGTTATGCCATATTAAATGCTGATAATAAATATACGGCAGCCATGACCAAAGATTTGCGTTGCAAACATGCATTTTTTAGTATGGATGAAAATAATCCAATAATAAAAGCACATACTGCAGCTGGTGGATTAGCCGCAATTTACGAAAACGATTTCATAACCATTTGCAAAGGAACTTGGAAAATTAGGGTTGAAAAAGCAGTAAACGTGCCTTTAACTTTTGGAGGAAAAGCTACTTATAATATTGCTAATATTTTGCCTGTTATTTTAGCAGGATTTATACGCAATTATAAAATAGAAGATATGCGTTTGGCATTGGCTACCTTTATTCCTGGTCCGGCTCAAACTCCTGGACGCATGAATATTTTCCGTTTTAAAAACTTTGAAGTAATGGTTGATTACGCTCACAATACTGCGGGTTTTGAAGCCATAGCAGAAATGTTAAGCAAAGTAGATGCAACTGAAAAAGTGGGTGTAATAGCAGGTGTTGGCGACAGACGAGATGAAGACACTGTTAATTTAGGAAAAGTAGCTGCTAAAATGTTTGATGAAATTATTATTAGACAGGATAAAAACCTTAGAGGCCGCACCGAAGAAGAAATTATTGACTTAATGACTACAGGTATAAGCCAAATAGATGCTAACAAAAAAGTTACTACTATTAAAAAGGAAAAAGAAGCCATAGAATATGCCATAAAACATGCTAAAAAAGGCAGTTTTATTACCATTTGTAGCGATGTGGTGCCTGATGCTTTAGACCAAATAATGAAACTGAAAGAAGAAGAAGATTTAGGCCATATAGAGTTAGGGGTTTAAATAAACAAATCACAAAAGAGGCATTGGTAACAGTGCCTTTTTTGTTTAAATAAAATGGTATAAAAATGAATTTATAAAAAAGGTTATTTGTCCTCGGTTGGTGCCACACCAATCGAAAAGTGGATTGGTAAGGATACCAAGCTCGGGCAAAATAAACAATTTGCCTATGGTCGGTGTTTTCACCGACCAATTTAACGAGAAGGTTGGTGAAAACACCCTTTAGACTTGCAGTGAGAATAAAATATGTTATTTTTATAAAAATAATATTCTCACAACAGAGAGCAGAAGAGGTACTTAAGAAAACACCAAGGTTTTTATGCCTATAGG
>JBIIBC010000082.1:0-2622 GCA_044239605.1 Bacteroidia bacterium
GATTAACCACAAATGATGGCAAAAGTATTGGTTCTTTTTGCTTTTTTCCTGAAAAAAGATACAACAGTGGTGCCTACAGCACAGTGGGAATTGGTGTAATGACTCACGAGTTTGGACATATTTTAGATTTACCCGATTTATACAGTACACAAAGCAAAGGCGAAGGTTCAGGTAACTATACCAATATGGCTGGTGGACCTTGGTTAAATGGAGAAAAAACCCCGTGTATGTTTGATGCATGGAGCCGAATGGCATTAGAATGGCACATACCAACTTTAATATCGCAAAATGGCACATATACCATTCCTAAACCTTTAGTTGATAGCAATTTTAGCTACAGAATTAATACTACCAGAACCAACGAATTTTTCTTACTAGAAAACCGACAGTTACGTGGAAATGACCGATTTTTACCAGGTAGAGGTTTGGCCATTTGGCATATTAACACCAATACTGCAAGATTACTTTCAGGTGGCAGCGGTAACAATGTGAACAACGATACTGCACGTTATGGAGTTGGCTTAATGCAAGCCGATGGCTTACGTAATTTAGAGCGCGGAACCAATAGAGGCGATGCGGGCGATTTATATCCTGGCAGTTCAAATAATAGAAATTTTAATAATTTTACCAATCCTTCATCCGATTTACATCCAACTACTGCGGGTGTAAGAGTTGCTTCAAATATTACTATTTCTAACATTATCCTCAATGCCGATAGTTCAGTTACTTTTACTTTAGGCAATAAACCATTTGCATCTTTTAATGGTGGTGCTACTTCGGGCTGTGTTCCTTATACTATTAATTTTAAAAATAACTCTCAGTTTGCAGATGGTTACAAATGGAATTTTGGCGATGGCTCGACCGAAGTAGCCGAAGCTAATCCTATTTACACCTTTACCAAAGCCGGTACATACACGGTGAAATTATTTGTGTTAGATTCAACCAACTCACCAATTGATTCTATATCGCAAAATTACATAGTAAACGAAAGTCCAACTGCATTAGGTAATATTACCAGAATTAATGCAGACTCATTTTACTTTGTAAATAATTGTAGCAATTACGACTTTATGATTTGGCGATTAGGTACAAGTTCAAATAATTCAATTGATCCATTTGGATATAAATTTAAAACCCTTGGTAAAATCCCTATTACATTACTTGCCTATAAATCAAGTTGTACCGATACTTTTAAATCGGAAGTAGATATTTGGACAACAGGATTAGAAAAAAACAATTTTATTGAGAATTTGAATTGTTTTCCTAATCCATTTAGTCATGAAATTTCTTTAAGTTTTAATGCGGAAGATGCATGTAATGGCAGTATGGAGGTACTTAATGTTTTTGGTCAACAAACATATAATGCTAATATTGATGTGAAAAAGGGAGTAAATAGTTTTATTTTTACCAATAAAGATGATTTATGGGCTAATGGTATTTATTTTATTAAGTTGGTAGTAAACAATAAAACCAGTGTTATAAAAATAGTGAAAACCGATAATTAAGTACATTAAACAATATTAATAGAAATGCAAGCCATAATATGTGCTTGCATTTTTATTTTATAAAAATTCAATGCGCTGATAGTTTGACCGTTGCAATTATTATGTTTTGATATGAAAAAAAACATATAAAAATTTAATTTATTTAAGTAGCTGTTTGTCAGTACATAGCGTTTTCTTTTTGTTTTGAAATAAAATTTTGTTATGAAAAATGATTAAAAGGCTCTAAAATTATCCGACATTTGCAAGTCAATTTTACAACCAATAAAAGTAGAGAGGAAAAATAAATAGCCATGAGGCAACTAAAAATCAGTAAACAGTTTACCAACCGTGAGAGTAAATCGTTAGATAAATATCTTAACGAAATTAGCAAGGTTTCCATGATTGATGCGCAAGAAGAAGTAGAGCTTGCACGTAGAATTAGAGAGGGAGATCAAGTAGCTTTAGAGCGTTTGGTAAATGCAAATTTACGTTTTGTGGTTTCTGTATCAAAGCAATACCAAAACCAAGGTTTAACACTTGGTGATTTAATAAACGAAGGAAATTTAGGATTAATAAAAGCAGCCAAAAGATTTGATGAAACCCGTGGTTTTAAATTCATTTCTTATGCTGTTTGGTGGATTCGTCAATCAATTTTACAGGCTTTAGCAGACCAAAGTCGTATTGTTCGATTACCTTTAAATAAGGTTGGTTCAATAGGTAGAATTGGAAATGCTGCTGCTAAGTTAGAGCAAGAATTAGAGCGCGAACCAACTGTAGAAGAGATTGCTTTATCTATGGATATTCCAATTTTAGAAGTAGAGAATGCATTACGTAGTACTGGTCGTCATTTATCAATTGATGCGCCTTTAACCGAAGGTGAAGACAATACTTTATTAGGTATTTTGGATAGCAACGATGAGCCAAGACCAGATGTTCAGTTAATCAACGAATCTTTACAAAAAGAAATTAACCGTGTTATTTCAACTTTAAGCGAAAAAGAAAAGGATGTGTTGAAATTCTATTACGGTTTAGATGGTGGACCAGCGCATACACTAGAAGATATTAGTGAAAAAATTGGTTTAACACGTGAGCGTGTGCGCCAAATTAAAGAAAAAGCACTTCGCAGATTACGTAAATC
>JBIIBC010000031.1:0-36471 GCA_044239605.1 Bacteroidia bacterium
TTTATTCAACCTATAGGCATAAAAACCTTGGTGTTTTCTTAAGTACCTCTTCTGCTCTCTGTTGTGAGAATATTATTTTTATAAAAATAACATATTTTATTCTCACTGCAAGTCTAAAGGGTGTTTTAAGCTTATTTGCTAGTATTGTTTTGATAAAAGTATTGTTTACCATAATTAATTTTAAACAGATTTATCTTCTTTTATTCAAAGACGAATGTGTTATTATCAATTAGTTTAACATAAATTTCGAATAATCATTTAAACCAATTCGCCAAGTTCTTCGTCAAGCTGCGGCACAATAATGTCTTTTTCTATGCGCAAGTTATTGATAATAAAAGCTTGTCTATCCATGGTGTTTTTACCCATATAATATTCCAATAATTTTTGAATAGTTATATCTTGGTTTAGCAATACTGGTTTTAAACGCATATCAGCACCAATAAATAATCCAAACTCATCAGGACTAATTTCACCCAATCCTTTAAATCGGGTAATTTCGGGTTTGCCTTTTAATTCACCAATGGCATTTTGTTTTTCGGTTTCGCTATAACAATAAATGGTTTTTTGTTTATTTCTCACCCTAAATAAAGGTGTTTCTAATATGTATAAATGTCCATTTTTTACCAAATCAGGGAAAAACTGCAAGAAGAAAGTCATGATTAACAAGCGAATATGCATACCATCCACATCGGCATCGGTAGCAATTACAATTTGATTATAACGTAAATCGTCAATTCCTTCTTCGATATTTAAGGCATGTTGCAGTAAATTAAATTCCTCGTTTTCATAAACCACTTTTTTGGTTAAACCGTAACAGTTTAATGGCTTTCCACGTAAACTAAAAACAGCTTGTAATTCCACATTACGGCTTTTAGTAATACTTCCACTTGCACTATCCCCTTCAGTAATAAAAAGAGTTGTATCAAATTTTTTATCTGTATTGTTATCATTGTAATGCAGTCTACAATCGCGTAGTTTTTTGTTATGTAAATTAGCTTTTTTTGCACGTTCATTGGCTATTTTACGCACTCCAGCTATTTCTTTGCGTTCGCGTTCACTTTGTAAAATACGTTTTAATAATGCTTCTGCAGTTTCCTTGTTTTTATGCAAATAATTATCAAGTTCCTTTTTCACATAATCAACTATGAACTGCTTTAAACTTGGTCCATCGGGGTAAATGGCAGTGCTACCCAATTTGGTTTTAGTTTGACTTTCAAAAACGGGCTCTTGAATACGCACACTCACTGCAGCAACAATACTTTGGCGCATATCGGCCAAATCAAATTCTTTACCGTAAAACTCCCTTAATGTTTTGGCGTAAGCCTCTTTAAAATAGTTTAAATGAGTTCCATTCATGGTGGTATGTTGTCCATTTACAAACGAGTAATACTCTTCACCATACTGATTTTCGTGGCTAAAAGCTATTTCTATATCATCGCTTTTTAAATGAATAATGGGGTAACGTAATTCCTCTTCACTGGTTTTACGTTTCAATAAATCCATCAAACCATTTTTCGAAACGTACTTATCGCCATTAAAATTAATGGTTAAACCTGCGTTTAGGTAAGTATAATTCCAAATTTGGTTAACAATAAATTCAGTAATGTATCGGTAGTTTTTAAAAATAGTATTATCGGCTATAAACTGAATAAGCGTGCCATCGGGCTCCATGGTATCAGTAATTTTGTGGTCATTTACTATTTGACCTTTTTCAAATTCCGAACATTTAGTTTTACCATCGCGGTAAGCTTGCACTTTAAAATACGAACTTAAAGCATTAACAGCCTTGGTTCCTACACCATTTAATCCTACCGATTTTTTAAAAGCGTTTGAATCGTATTTACCACCTGTATTAATTTTACTTACACAATCGTTTACTTTTCCTAGTGGAATTCCACGTCCAAAATCTCGAACGGTAACTTTATTATCTTCAATTTTTACATCAATATGGCGGCCGTTACCCATCACAAACTCATCTATGGAGTTGTCAATCACCTCTTTAATTAAAACATAAATACCATCATCTAACGAACTTCCATCGCCTAGTTTACCAATATACATTCCCGGACGCAAACGTATATGGTCTCTCCAATCCAGCGATTTAATACTGTCGTCATTGTATGTTACTTGTTCAGCCATTTTATTCTAAATATTTTTAAAAGTATAATGCAAAAATAAGCTAGTTTTATGGCTTATGTAATAATTGTTTTCAACTAATTTTTGAGTAGGTAAACTATTGTAAACGTTGGTTATTCCTAATAATTGTAAATTCTTTTAGACATATTAACAACACTTGGTACTAACTATACAAATGAAATGTAACAACCTATGCATTAAAATATATTTTTGAATACTATTAAAAACAATTTTAAAGCCATGATTAAAAATACTCTAATTATTGATGACGATAACTTATCTATTTATCTTACTAAAACAACATTAGAAATAACAATTAATTGCAAAAATTTCGAGTCGGCTAATAGTGGTAATCAAGCTATTGATTATTTAAAATATTGTATTGAAAAAAATAACAATTTCCCAGATTTAATTTTGTTGGATTTAGATATGCCAAACGGCAATGGTTGGCAGTTTATAGAGGATTTTAAACAAATTAAATCCAAAATAAAACACGACATAAACATATTTATGCTATCTAGTACTTTTGACAAAGGAAATATTGTAAAAGCCAAAAATTGCACCTTAATTACTGATTTTATATCGAAACCATTGGTTAAACAAGATGTAGAACAAATTGAAGCTAAAATAGTAAAAAGTAAACTTACTCCTATTTATTATTAATTAGATAAAATACTTTAATGTTTTTATAAAATGCCCTCAATAGTTAAACACTTTTTGAGGGCATTTTATTATACATTTCATAGTAAAAATACATGTTAAATTATACAAGCTATGTCTAAAAATTAATCAATAATGCCAACAAAGGTTAATTTTACTTGAGTTTTTTTTCTTAATTGGCAAATTTTTAGTATAATCTGAAATTGAGTAATCTTATATCGTTTGCTGCTAATTTGGGTTTAAATGTCGGTATAATTAATAGTTTTACCTTAACCGAAAATGGCATCACTACTAGGCATAATTTAAAAGGTAATCAAGCTATTGCTATTAGCAGAGCATCATTTTCGCTTGGATTAGTTTTTAGTTTTAAATAACATTATCTATATCAAATTACTAAGCGTTATCATAAATTTTTTATGGCTATTTGCTTTTGCAAAAATTTATATAAATGTAAATTGCGCCCGCTTGAGATTTTTAAGCATTGAATTTAATTAATAAAATAAACTAAATACTATGGCATTTGATATTGAAATGATTAAAGCTGTGTACGCCAAAATGGACGAACGTATTGCAGCTGCCCGCAAGGTGGTAAACAAACCTTTAACGCTAACCGAAAAGATTTTGTACAGCCATTTAACCGAAGGCAATGCAACTGTAAGTTACGAAAGAGGTAAAAGTTATGTTGATTTTGGGCCAGATAGAGTAGCTATGCAAGATGCAACTGCGCAAATGGCTTTATTGCAATTTATGCAATCTGGTCGTCCAAAAGTAGCTGTTCCTTCTACTGTTCATTGCGATCATTTAATCACTGCTAAAAATGGTGCAGCACAAGATTTGGAGTTTGCAACCAAAGAAAGTAAAGAAGTTTTTGACTTTTTAGGTTCTGTTTCAAATAAATATGGCATTGGTTTTTGGAAACCTGGTGCAGGAATTATTCACCAAGTGGTTTTAGAAAATTATGCATTTCCAGGTGGAATGATGATAGGAACTGATAGCCATACAGTTAATGCTGGTGGTTTAGGTATGATTGCAATTGGTGTGGGTGGAGCTGATGCTTGCGATGTTATGGCTGGTTTACCTTGGGAACTAAAAATGCCTAAATTAATTGGTGTAAAATTAACTGGCAAATTAAATGGTTGGACTGCTCCAAAAGATGTAATTTTAAAAGTAGCTGGTATTTTAACCGTAAAAGGTGGTACCGATGCAGTGGTTGAATATTTTGGCGAAGGTGCTACAAGCATGAGTTGTACAGGTAAAGGAACTATTTGTAATATGGGTGCCGAAATTGGTGCTACTACTTCTACTTTTGGTTACGATGATTCAATGGCTCGTTACTTAAAAGCAACAGGCCGCGCTGAAGTAGCTGATTTGGCTGATTCAGTAAAACATCATTTAACTGCTGATGCAGAAGTTTATGCAAATCCTGCTGCATACTTTGACCAAGTTATTGAAATTAACTTATCGGAGTTAGAGCCACATGTGAATGGTCCTTTTACTCCTGATTTAGCTACACCTATATCAAAATTAAAAGAAGCCGCTTTAGCTAATGGCTGGCCTACTAAAATTTCAGTAGGATTGTTAGGTTCTTGTACCAATTCCAGCTACGAAGATATTTCTCGTGCGGTAAGTTTGGCCAAACAAGTATCATCAAAAGGTTTAACCGCAAAAGCTGAATATTTAATCAACCCGGGTTCAGAGCAAATTCGTTATACCATTAAACGCGATGGTTTCTTAGATGTATTTAATGAAATTGGAGCTAAAGTTTTTACCAATGCTTGCGGACCATGTATTGGTATGTGGGATAGAATGGGTGCTGAAAAACAAGAAAAAAATACCATTATTCATTCATTTAATAGAAACTTTGCTAAACGTGCAGATGGCAACCCAAATACGTATGCTTTTGTGGCTTCGCCAGAAATTGTAACAGCTATGGCAATTGCAGGTGATTTAACTTTTAATCCTTTAACCGATTATTTAACCAATAACAAAGGCGAACAGGTAAAATTAGATGGTCCTTATGGTGATGAATTACCAGTAAATGGATTTGCAGTGGAAGATGCAGGATTTGTGGCTCCAGCAGCTGATGGTAGCCAAGTTACTGTAGCAGTTTCGCCTACTTCTGATAGATTACAATTATTAGATCCATTTGCAGCTTGGGAAGGCAGCGATTTAAAAGGATTAAAATTATTAATTAAAGCCAAAGGTAAATGTACAACTGACCATATTTCAATGGCTGGCCCATGGTTAAAATACCGTGGTCACTTAGATAATATTTCGAACAATATGTTAATTGGTGCAGTTAATTTCTTTAACGAGAAAACTGACAATGTAAAAAATCAATTAACAGGCGAATATGCTTCAGTTCCTAAAGTGCAACGCGAATATAAAGCACAAGGAATTGGTAGCATTGTAGTTGGAGATGAAAACTATGGTGAAGGCAGTAGCCGCGAGCATGCAGCCATGGAACCTCGTCATTTAGGTGTTCGTGCGGTATTGGTAAAATCATTTGCTCGTATTCACGAAACTAACCTGAAAAAGCAAGGTATGTTGGGCTTAACATTTGCTAATAAAGAGGATTACAACAAAATTTTAGAAGATGATGTAATAGACATTATTGGTTTAGGAAGTTTTGCTCCTGGTAAACAATTAGAGTTGGTATTAAACCATAAAGATGGTTCAAGTGAAACAATTGCTGTTAACCATACTTACAACGAGCAACAAATTGAATGGTTTAAAGCAGGTGGTGCTTTAAATATCATCAGAGCAAGTGTTGGGAAATAGTTGTCAGTTGATGGTTGTCAGTTGATAGACCATGCAACGTCTAAAAAACATAGTAGAGACGTTCAATTGAACGTCTTAAAAATAATAGAGACGTTGCATGCAACGTCTTTACAGAATAAAAAATCAGCAATCAATTTTTTGGTTGCTGATTTTTTGTTTCAAGACATGCTATTGATAGGATTCTTCTTCATTTAACATCATGGGAATTCTGTAGATGCAATTTCAATCGAACATTTGCTTAGCATAACTTTGGATTGCTTTCCCGCTTTGGCAGGACAGGCAGTTCCTCAAATAAAAAATTCACTTTCGTTATGAATCTACCGGAACTGCATCCAACATTCAAAATTTCATTTAAGGAAAAAAAATACTTTTAACATGTTTAACCGATAAGGCTATCATCTCTTTTAGAATTTCTTGGTCTATATCAGCTAACTTTTTTATGTAAATACAAGCCTTTGCAATTTTATGTTTACCTAACTTTTCAAGTAAAGTCTCTCTGTTTTCAAAGCTCGATGAAAGGTAAAGAGATATTTCGTTTTTACGAGGTGAAAATCCAACTTAGGGTGCCTCACCTTCTTGTCTACTATCAAATTTAAGATGATAAGAGCCAAAACCTATAATACTTGGTCCCCACATTTTAGCTTTAAAACCAGTAACTTTTTAGAAACATAGTTTATAAAATTCTATTAGTTTTTGGATAAGTGATTTTATGAATCAGGTATTTCTTAAAACAAAAAGCTCCGAAATAATTCGGAGCTTTTATAAAAATTATAACACTAATGTTTTTTAATTAGTTGCTAGCTTGTGATGCATAAGCTTCTGTAGGAATACAAGCACAAACTAAGTTTCTATCACCATAGGTATCATTAATTCTACCTACGCTTGGCCAAAACTTAGCTGCTCTTACAAATGGAAGTGGGAAAGCAGCTTGTTGACGGCTATAAGAATGTTTCCATTCATCGGCAGTAACCATACTTGCTGTATGTGGTGCATTTTTCAATACGTTATCAGCTTTATCGGCAGTACCATTTTCAATTGCTGTAACTTCTTCTCTAATTGAAATCATGGCATCGCAGAAACGATCTAACTCATGTTTAGCTTCACTTTCAGTTGGCTCAATCATTACAGTTCCGGCTACAGGGAACGAAATGGTTGGTGCATGGAAACCATAATCCATTAAACGTTTTGCAATATCAGCTACTTCTACTCCCGAAGCTTGTTTAAATACACGTGTATCTAAAATCATTTCATGAGCACAACGGCCTTTTGAGCCTACGTATAAAATTTGGTAATGTTTTTCTAAACGAGCTTTAATATAGTTTGCATTTAAAATAGCATATTTAGTAGCTAATTCTAAACCTTCAGTACCCATCATTCTGATATATGCATAAGAAATCAATAGGATAGAAGCACTACCCCAAGGAGCGGCACTAACAGCATGCATAGATTGACTTCCACCTTCCATATCAACTACAGCATGGCCAGGTAAAAATGGAGCTAAATGAGCAGCTACACCAATAGGGCCCATTCCAGGTCCACCACCACCGTGAGGAATACAGAAAGTCTTATGTAAATTCAAATGGCAAACATCGGCACCAATATTAGCAGGGCTTGTTAAGCCTACTTGCGCATTCATATTTGCACCATCCATGTATACTTGACCACCATTTTCGTGAATGATATTACAAATATCAATAATACCTTCTTCAAAAACACCGTAAGTTGATGGATAAGTAACCATTAAACAAGCCAAATTATCTTTATGTTCAGCTGCTTTTGCTCTGATATCTTCAATGTCAATATAACCGTTTTCTAAAGTTTTGGTTACAATTACTTTCATACCAGCCATTACCGCACTTGCAGGGTTTGTACCATGAGCCGATGATGGAATTAAAGCAATATTTCTATGGCTTTCGCCTTTTGCTTTAAAATACTCTCTGATTGTCATTAAACCAGCATATTCACCTTGAGCTCCAGCATTTGGTTGTAATGAAATTCCAGCGAAACCAGTTACTTGTTTTAAATATTCAGTTAATTCATCAAAAATTTGTGTGTAACCGGTTGCTTGATTGCGCGGAATAAATGGATGTAAAACACTGAAACCAGCGTAAGTTACAGGAATCATTTCGGCTGTTGCATTTAATTTCATAGTACAGCTTCCTAATGCAATCATACTTTCGCATAGCGATAAATCTTTACTTTCTAAAAGTTTGATATAACGCAACATTTCATGCTCGCTATGGTGTGAGTTAAACACAGGGTGAGTCATGTAATCGCTTGTACGTGCTAACGATGTAGGTACATTTAAATCAATATTTGTTGGAATTGAAACCTCAAGCGATTTACCTGTTAAGCAATTCAATAATTCAACAATATCTTGAGCGGTATGTGTTTCATCAATCGAAATAGATACATGCGAATCGTTTATTTTATTGATATTGATTTCTGCTTTAACACAATTGGCCATAGTAGCATCAGCATTGCCAACAGCTAATGTAATGGTATCAAAATAATTTTTATTTGTTACTGTAAAACCATTTGCATTTAATCCATTTGCCAGAGCATTGGTTAAACCATGAACACGGCTAGCAATTCCTTTTAAACCTTTAGGGCCATGGTAAACACCATACATACTTGCCATAATTGACAATAATACTTGAGCTGTACAGATGTTTGAAGTAGCTTTTTCGCGTTTAATATGTTGTTCACGAGTTTGTAAAGCCATACGTAATGCAGAGTTTCCTTGGCTATCAATTGATACACCAATTAAACGGCCTGGCATTTGGCGTTTGTAGGCATCTTTAGTAGCAAAAAATCCAGCATGTGGTCCACCATAACCCATTGGCACACCAAAACGTTGTGAAGAACCAACAACAACATCAGCTCCCCATTCGCCTGGAGGGGTTAATAATGTTAAACTTAAAATATCTGCAGCAACTGTAACTAATACATCATTTTGTTTAGCAGTAGCCATAAATGCTGAATAATCAATCACCTCACCATTACCGGCAGGGTATTGAATTAAAGCACCAAAATAAGTATTGTCTAATTTTACTGTTTCATGATTACCAACAACTATTTCAATACCAGTTGGTTCTGCACGAGTAATTAATACATCAATGGTTTGTTTGAAGCATAATTCAGAAACAAAAAATTTATGAGCATTTTCGTTTTTAGCCTCAGCATGCAATAAGTGCATTGCCTCAGCAGCAGCAGTTGCTTCATCTAACAAACTAGCGTTAGCTATTTCCATTCCGGTTAAATCAATCACCATGGTTTGGTAATTTAACAATGCTTCTAAACGACCTTGTGCAATTTCGGGTTGGTAAGGAGTGTAGGCTGTGTACCAATTTGGATTTTCGAAAATATTACGTAAAACTACATTTGGTGTGTGGGTTCCATAGTAACCTTGACCTATATAGTTTTTGTAAATTAAGTTTTTTTCTGAAATCTGTTTCAACATGCTAAGCAATTCCATTTCAGTTAAAGCAGCAGGTAATTTCATGCGCTCTTTTAAGCGAATATGAGCTGGAATTGTTTCATCAATCAGTTGATCAATCGAACTAACGCCAATGGTTTTAAGTATTGCTTCAGTGTCTTTTCTCATTGGCGAATTATGTCTGTAAACAAATTCGTCTTTGTGGTTTGTAGCTATTTGCATGTGAATGTTTTTTGAATTTTTTGTCAAATGTACTTTTTTACAAAGTATTTATATAAATGATTAAGGTCAAAATAAATGATAAAACAATTTATTATTTGTTTTATCGGTAAACTAAAGTCAATTTACATTTGCTATTTTTGAATTAAACAAAAAAAAACCCGCATCAAATAAATGAGGCGGGTTTTCTAAATATTTTTCTAAATTATTTTTTGGTTGTGTCTACACTGGTTGGTTCAGCTTGTTGTTGTGGCTGAGCAGCTGGAGCTGTTGTAGTCATTTCTTCAGTTTTTAATCTGCTTTCAGTTCCTGTAGCTTCTTGTTCGCCTGTAGGACGAGCAAAATTAGACGCCAAACTTAAAACAATTAAAGCTATAGCTAAAATCCATGTAGCTTTTTCTACTACATCTGTACTTCTGTTTGCACCCATTATTTGGTTAGGAGCTGTAAAATTAGCAGCTATTCCGCCACCTTTAGGATTCTGGATTAATACTACTAAAGTAAGTAATACGCAAACGATAATGATTAAGATTAAAAAAAATACCATAGTTTTAGTTTATATTGTGTTCTGTTTTTATTTGATTTATTAGGGCTGCGAAATAAGTAATTTTATGTGGATATATCAAACTTAATTTTTCATAAGTTAAAATTGCCTTTTTAATTAAACCTTGTTTTAAGTAAATACTTGCTAATGTTTCACTTACAATTTCATCTTTTTCTTCCACACTCAGTTTAGCAACATTAGCTGGATTAAAAAATTCAGATTTTGGTCGAGTAATACTTGGATTTTCGCGCATAAATTTATCCAAAATACTTTCAACATCTTGCTTCACATTATTAGTATTTTCGGTTTCTTGTATTTTATTTTCAACCAACTCTTTTACCTCTATTTTTGGAGGTAATGGTTCAAAAGCATTACTAAATACGGCTTCAAAATCAACCTCATTTATTGGTGTAGCATTAAAACTAGGAAAAACTTCCTCAGATACTTCTTCTAACTCTTCCTCATTTTCTACTTCTTTTTCCGGAGTTAGTTTGGGTTCAAAAACAGGAATATCATAGTCTGGAATTAAACCTTCTTTTTTATCATACTTTATAAAAGTTTCTGGTTTAGTTAGTTCTTCTTCTATTTCATCAATCTTATCTAAAGCCTCAAAGTCTGGTAAAATTGAAGGTACTTCACCAGTATAAATTTCAGGAATAAATGTTTCGGATAATGAAGATAAATTGATATCATTTTGGTTTTCATTCACTTCTTTATTTTCTAAAGAAACAAATTGGGTAGAAAATGATTCTATTTCTTCATATACTTCATCTTCGTTGCTTGGTATTATTGTTTTTTCTTCGTCATTGGATGCTTTAGCTGAATATACAACACTAGGAGTTGATATTTCAACTGGTTCAACTATTTCTTCCTTTTCAGTTGTATTTATATCATTAGTCTCAGTTTTTTTATCATTACCTCTTGTTAATTCATTAGCCAAAGTTAGTTCATGGTTAATGTTTTTATTTAAGTTAAATTCAGCTTTTGTTTTTAGTATTTGAATAATCTTCTCAGTGAACTCTAAATCTTCATAATTGATGATTTCAGGAGTGTTATTTTTTGGAAGATCAACTAATAAATTGGTGTCATCCGATTTATTTTTTGTTAACCAATCTATAAAATTATGGCTTTCACTTTCACTTTCTGAAATTGATTCTAATTCTGTTTTATCATTGTTGATATTATTATTATCCAAAGTTGGAAGTAATTCTTCAGTGTTTCCAATATTTAATTCATTTTGAATAGAATCATCATAATCTACTGATATTTCATGATTATTTTCTACTTCAACTACTTCATCAAGTTTTTCTAATTCAGGATTATTACCAATTAAATTATCTAAAGTTGAATACTTTACTTCTGTATTTTCAATGTTCAATTCATTCAGAAGAGTGTCGGCATTTTCGGTTAAAGTTATTTCATTTTTATTTGAATTTTCAGGTAAATCATTAACAACTTCTTTTTCAAAATTATTAGCTTGACTTTCAATATTAACTTCAGTTGACTTAGATCCAAATTCAACAGTATACCTTTCAATGGTAGTTGGGGTTTGTGGTAATACCGATTTAGTAATAGTTTCAATATTTTGCTCCTCAATAAACAAACTTGCCTCATCAAAGTCAGGTAAGAAATTATCTTCAAGCGTAAATCTTACCAAAGTTCCTTCGGTTTCGGTTAGTTGAAAATCTGAATCATTACCACTTTCATTATTCAATTCTGTAATTGTATTTTGGTTATCTTCAATTTCAGTATTATGTATAATGTTTTCTATTTGTTCTTCCTTACTTTCAATCACATTTTCAGTAATATTTTCAATAGAGGTTGGCTGGTTTTCCTCAACTAAATTTGTTTCAACTAAATTATCATTCAACACTTCAGTGAATAATTCAGGTTTAATATTTTCAGTTAATGATAATTTACTTTCTAAAATATGGTCATTATTGGATTCAATATTTTCAATGACTAATTCTTCAGGTATTATTTCAGCTATGTTATTTTCGCTAATTCCTAGTATTTGTTGTGCCTCATTTAATAAAGCATCTTGTTCTTCTTTTCCAATCTCAAAATCAGGTTTCGAAACTTTTTCAACTTTTAATTCAATTGGTACATTAAAAAGGTCTTGCTCGTCACCTAAATCAAGGTTATTATTATGTAAAAATTGATGCAAAACAGACCTATCACCTACTATAAGTGCAGTGTGTTTTAATTGTTTTTCGTATTCGTAATGATTTGTATTTAGCAAAGCCTTTGCCAATAAAATATGTGCTGTACTAAAATAAGGATAGTCAGTTACAATTTTTTTTAGCGTTTCAATATGTTCGCTACCCAGCTTTTCGGGATTTTTAATTAAATCTGTAAATTCGGCTTTGTTCACTACTTATTGTTTAAATGATTAACCTTAGCAAAATAGTAAAAATTTCTTTTAAAAATATTTATGTAAATGCTTTTGGTGTTTTATTAATTACTTACCAGTTGATAAATGCAGCGTTAAAAATGTCTTGCACTAACATATCTGTCACTTTACCAGATAGTTCTGCTTCCTTTGCTTGGAAATTATCTGCTGCGTCAAAGTCAATATTATTGGTAAATGTTTTAGTAAAATTTTTATCAACAGCTTTTTTATTTTCGAAAATCACCTCAATACTTATAGTTAATCGGTTTAATGCATTGGTTTGATTTCCTTGAATTGCAGCTGGCTTTATATCATAAGTTAAAATTTTTCCCGCAAAGGTTAAATCACCTTCTGATTGAGTTAATTTTAAAGGTGTTTCATTGACAAATTTTTGACGCAATTTTTCAGCCATATTCTGACTTAAAAGTGGGTTTACAATACTTGCCATATTGGTAATATAAGATACTGAAACTGTTTGAGCATCAGGGGGAACACTTGCACCGGTATGGCTATATATTCCGCAACTACTTGATAAAAATACTAAAACCCAAAGATAAATTCCTTTTATATTTTTCATTTTACAAAGCTAAAAATGTTTAGCAAAATTCAGTACTCAATTATTATGCCTTTTATTTTCTAACTTTTTAATTCTAATTTCGAACAATAAGTTGAACAAGAAAATATGAAAAAAATAGCCTTTTATTCAGCAGTTTTTTTACTGGGTTTAGTAAAATTGAATGCGCAAAATTTAAATGACCTTGAAAAGCAAAAAGATGTAATTAATTTAGTTGCAAAAATTAATGAACAAAAAATAAAATTAGCTAAATTAGAAATACAATTAAATGATTTAAAAGAAAATACTGAAAAAGCTCAAAAAAACTCATTAAAGGCTGCTAATAAAGTGGTTAACAATGGTATTGATGAAAAAGATGTAAAACTTACTGAAAAATCAATTGATGCTGCCAATAATGTTCAAAATATGCAAAATAAAACTCAAAAAGTAAAAGCTAAAATAGATTCAATTCAATCAAAAATAGCTGATTTAGAGAAAAAAATGGAAAAATTGGATTGGTCGGTACAATTATTTCCTAAAAATTAATCATTGAATTTTAGGTGAATAAATTCAATATTTTTGAAATTACACTAAAATTATACATAGGTTCATGAATACTTATTTTTATCAGTAACAAACTATTGATAAAAAGTTATTTTCGCCCTTTATAATAAATTTAAATACATGATAGAACTAGCAAGCCGATTAAATAGAATTGTAGAGTCGAATACTTTACGTATGGCTAAGTTAAGCCGCGAGCTTCAAGCACAAGGCAAAGATGTAATTAATTTAAGTTTAGGTGAACCTGATTTTCAAACACCTCAACATATTAAAGATGCCGCTAAAAAAGCCATTGATGATGGTTTTACTTTTTATACTCCTGTGGTTGGTTATTTAGATTTACGCCAAGCTATTAGTGAAAAGTTTAAACGTGAAAATGGTTTGGATTATCCTGCCGATCAAATTGTAGTTTCAACAGGTGCTAAACAGTCAATAATAAATGTATTGTTAAGTTTGCTTAATGCTGGAGATGAAGTAATTATTCCAACTCCATTTTGGGTCAGCTATTCTGAAATGGTTAAACTAAGTGAGGGTGTTCCTGTTTATGTTCATAGCAATGTAACTCAAGATTACAAGCCAACTGTTGCTCAATTAGAAGCAGCTATTACCCCAAAAACAAAAGCATTTATTTTTTCATCGCCTTGCAATCCTACAGGTTCTGTTTTTACTAAAGACGAACTTTATAGCATTGCTAAAATGTTTGAAAAATACCCGAACATTTACATCATTTCGGATGAAATATATGAGCATATTAACTTTATTGGTAAGCATGAAAGCATTGGTCAATTTGATTTTATAAAAGATAGAGTAATAACAATTAACGGTATGAGTAAAGGCTTTGCCATGACAGGCTGGCGTTTAGGATATATTGGTGCTCCAAAAGTAATTGCGCAAGCTTGCGAAAAACTACAAGGACAATTTACTAGTGGTGCTAACTCTATAGCTCAACGTGCTGCACTTGCTGCATTGCAAGGAAGTTTGGAACCAACTTTAGAAATGACCAAGGCCTTTCACAGACGAAGAGATTTAGTGCTTGGTTTGATGAAAGAAATTGAAGGGTTTAAGCTTAATATTCCTGGTGGTGCATTTTATGTTTTTCCTGATGTAAGTAGCTATTTTGGCAAATCGGATGGAACAACAATCATTAATAACTGTGAAGATTTATGCATGTATATTTTGCATAATGCAAATGTAAGCATAGTAGGAGGGGATAGTTTTGGTGCACCTGAGTGTGTAAGATTTAGTTATGCTACAAGCGATGAAAAATTAGTGGAGGCAATTAAACGAATCAAAGAAGCACTTTCTAAACTAAAATAACTGTTATCAGCATTAATGGGAAATTTTAATAATTTAATTAATCAATTTGAAAACATACCCGTACTTGTTATTGGTGATGTAATGATTGATGCTTATTTGTTCGGAAATGTTGAGCGTATTTCTCCTGAGGCGCCCGTTCCAATTGTTGCAGTTAATAAAAAAGAAAGTCGCTTGGGAGGTGCAGCAAATGTGGCCTTAAACCTAGCTTCACTTGGAGCAAAACCCATTTTATGTTCAACTATTGGTAATGATGCAGAGGGAGACGAACTGATTGAATTATTAATTAAAAGTAATATTAATTCAGCCGGTATCATAAAAGATATTGATAGAATTACAACTGTAAAAACAAGGGTAATCAGCCAAAACCATCAGATGCTGCGAATTGATAATGAAAATGCTGAGCCTTTAAATTTAATACAAACCAACGCTTTATTTGCAAAAATTGAAGAGTTATTACCGCAAGCAAAAATTGTAATCTTTGAAGATTATGATAAAGGTGTAATAACCGAAAGTTTAATTAAAAGCGTTACCAATAAAGCCAATCAATTGGGTATTCCTACAGTAGTTGATCCTAAAAAAAGGAACTTTAATTATTATAACAACGTAACTTTATTTAAGCCTAATTTAAAGGAGTTACGCGAAGGTATAAATACCCATTTTTCATTACAAAATAAAACTGAATTTGAGCAAATATGCCAGAACTTAATGTTGAAAATGAATATTAAATATTTGTTTGTAACCTTGAGTGAAAATGGTGTAATGATTACCAATGGCAGAGAATTTAATTATGTACCTGCACACCTGCGTAAAATAGCCGATGTTAGTGGTGCAGGTGATACTGTAATTAGTGTAGCCTCACTTTGTTTGGCATTGAATATGTCAATGGAACAAGTTGCTGTAATTTCTAATTTGGCAGGTGGTTTGGTTTGTGAAGAAGTTGGTGTTATTCCAATCAATATTGAGAAACTATCTGCCGAATATTTTGAACTTTACAATTAATTCATAGAAATGATTAGAAGTTTTATACTAAATGTTATTATCCTATTTCTTAGTTTTAGTGTAAATGCTCAAATTCAAAAAATAGATAGTTTAAATGCAGTAATTCAGCAGCTTAAGCATAATGGTAATTTTATTAAGGATACTAACTATTTAATAAAAACCAATGAAATAGCCGCATTATATAACTCTGTAAATCCAGATAGTACCATAGCAATTGCTAATCAAAATATTGACAATTGTAAAATGGCTAAATATAATATCGGTTTGGCTGAAGCAATGCGTGTTTTAGCAATGGGATTGGTGTCGAAAGGAGATTTTAATGGGGCCATTAAAATTTATGATGAAGCATTATTAATTGCAAAAAAGGTAAATTCAGAAAAAGTAGTTAGTAAAATTTACAATGGCTTAGGAATAATTTACAAAAATTTAGGAGATTATAAAAAGGCATTAGATTACCATTTCAAATCGCTTGAAATAAAGGAAAGACTTGGCGATAAAAAAGCAATAGCCAATAGCTTAGGAAATATTGCCATTATCTATAAAAATATTGGTGATAAAAAATTTTCGTTAGAAAATTATCAGAAATCACTTCAGATTTTCCAGGCATTGAATGATAGGCTTGGAATAGCGCGAGCGTTAAATAATATTGCAAGTATTTACATTTTACAAAATAGATTCAATGAGTCAATTGTATTTAATCAGAAAGCTTTAAAAATTCAAAATGAATTAGGGGATAATTTAGGAAAGGCATTTAGTTTGGAAAATATTGGAATTGCTAAAACAAATTTAAAATTGTATGAAGAAGCTAAAACATACTTGGAACGCTCATTAGCAATAAAAAAAGTTATAGGTGATGAAAATGGTATATCTGAAACTATGCGTAATCTTTCCACAGTTTATAAGGAATTAAATCAATTTGAAAAGTCGCTGCTTTTTTTAACTAATTCTTTAATGAAATCAAAATCCTTAGGAAATAAATTACAAATAGCAAATTGCTATAACGACTTGTATATTTATTACAAAAAAATTAACAAGAATGATCTTGCACTTAGTGCATTAGAAAACAGAATACTTTATGATGATAGTTTACAAAATTTAGATGTAAAAAAACAAATTGTTCAATTGAAAAGTAAGTTTGAATATGAAAGTAAAGAACGTGTTTTAATGCATGAACAAGCTAAAAGGGAATTGTTTAATCAAGAAAAATTGAATTTCCACAAGCAGATTATAGGTTTAATTTTTATAGTCTTGGTTATTGTTTTTATTGCTGTTTTCTTAATTTTTAAAAGTAGAAAAAAACTTCAAATTGCCTACAATGAATTAGAACAAGCGAAGTTGGAAATTGAAATTTTAAATGTTGGTTTAAACGAAAAAGTTAAAGAAAGAACATTGACTTTAGAGGAAACCAATAAAAAGTTAAAAAATCATCTTTTTACCATAAATCACGTAGTAAGGAAACCAATAGCAAATATCCTTGGAATTATTCAGTTATTAAACTTTGAAGACATAAATGACCCTATTAATTTAACATCTGTAGATTTGTTGAAACAAACAACTTTAGAATTGGATAAAGTAATTCATGAAATTAATAAAAACTTAGAAAGTAATGAAAAAACATAAAAATAATTACTTTATTTAAGCTGTCATACTATTATGTTTTATACGATGCATTTTGCAAGCAGCAAACCGCCAGCTGCCAAAATCACCACTAAAAATAATCCATCATCTTCCGAACTTTTTGAGTAGTTTTGTGTTCGTTTTTATATAAATGAGTCAATCAAATAACAAGGAAATTATCATCAAAGGCGCTCGTGCACACAATTTAAAAAATATTGATGTAAACATTAAGCGTAATAAATTAACAGTAGTTACAGGAGTTTCAGGTTCAGGTAAATCAAGTTTGGTTTTTGATACACTTTATGCTGAAGGTCAGCGCAGGTATGTTGAAAGTTTATCGGCTTACGCCAGGCAGTTTTTGGGTAAAATGAATAAGCCTGATGTAGATTATATTCATGGTATTTCGCCATCAATAGCTATTGAACAAAAGGTTAATACCCGCAATACACGCTCAACTGTTGCCACTTCAACCGAAATTTACGATTATTTAAAATTACTTTTTGCCCGCATAGGTGTTACTTTTTCGCCCATTAGTGGGAATATGGTAAAACGCCATACCATTGATGATGTGGTGCAACATATTTTGGCATTGACCGAAAATACCAAAGCCTATTTATTGGTAACCATTAATACTGAAAACGAATTGCGTAAGCAATTAGAGGTTTATTTACAAACAGGTTTTAATCGTTTGTTTTTAAACAATGAAATGCTTGATATTGAGGAGTTTTTAAACAATGATGAATTGGTTAAGAAAACAGCTAAAGCTAAAAAAGCCGAACCGTTGTATTTGTTAATTGACCGTTTTGCGGTGCAACAAAATGATGAAGATTTTTTAAATAGAATTTCTGACTCCATTCAAACTGCTTTTTTTGAAGGCCAAGGGGAATGCGTACTACATACTATCAATGATGAAGGCCAAACCCAATACGAATTGTTCAACAATCGTTTTGAATTGGATGGACAAAAATTTGAAGAACCAAGCGTTAATTTGTTTAGTTTTAATAATCCTTTTGGAGCATGTAAAACCTGCGAAGGTCTTGGTAATGTAATTGGTATAGATGAAGATTTGGTGGTTCCTGATAAAGGTTTATCCATTTTTGAAGATGCCATTGTGCCTTGGAAAGGCGAAAAAATGCAAGAATGGAAACAAATGTTTATTCATGTTACCCGTAAAAACGATTTTCCATTACATAAACCCTATTTTGAGCTAACACAATCGCAAAAAGACTTTTTATGGCAAGGTGGTGCGGGTTGGCCCGGTTTAAATGGCTTTTTTAAAGAGTTAGAAAAACAAACTTATAAAATTCAATACCGTGTCATGTTAGCGCGTTATCGCGGTAAAACTACTTGTTACGATTGCCGAGGAACACGTTTACGCCAAGATGCCAATTATGTAAAATTGGTTAATTTAAATAAATCGGATGCGGTTTATACTTTTAATGGTGATAGCGAATATGCTTGTTTATCGGTACTTTTATTAATGAGCATTGATGATTGTGTTACCTATTTTCAAAACTTAAAACTATCGGAAACACATCAAAAAATAGCAAGCAGAATTTTGGTTGAAATAACCAATAGATTGAACTTTTTGCAAAATGTAGGTTTAGGTTATTTGTCGCTAAACAGACTTTCAAGCACTTTAAGTGGTGGCGAAACGCAACGTATCAATTTAGCTACTTCATTAGGTTCAAGTTTGGTTGGCTCTTTGTATATTTTAGACGAACCAAGCATTGGTTTACATCCGCGCGATACTGAAAATTTGATAAGAGTTTTGCAAAAACTGCGTGATATTGGCAATACAGTTGTGGTGGTTGAACATGATGAAGAAATTATGCAAACAGCCGATGAAATAATTGACATTGGGCCTTTAGCAGGAATTCATGGTGGCGAAAAGGTATCGCAAGGAAATATTGATTTTATAAAAAACGATACCAATAGTTTAACCGGAATGTTTTTATCGGGAGTTAAAAAAATTGAGGTTCCTACCAAACGTAGAAAGTGGAAAGATTATATTGAAATAAAAGGCGCTAGGCAGCATAATTTAAAGGGTTTTGATGTAAAGTTTCCTTTGCGCGCATTTACGGTGGTTACAGGCGTTTCAGGAAGTGGAAAAACTACTTTAATCAAAAAGATTTTATATCCCGCTATTCAAAAGCATTTGGGAAATTACACAGGCGAAAAAACTGGTGCTCACGAAAGCATTGGTGGAGATATAAAAACCATTACACAAATTGAAATGGTTGATCAAAATCCAATTGGAAAATCGAGTAGGAGTAATCCCATCACTTATATAAAAGCTTACGATGCCATTAGAGATTTGTACTCGCAATTAGCTATTTCAAAAGCAAGAGGTTTTAAACCACAACACTTTAGTTTTAACGTAGAAGGTGGCCGCTGCGAAACCTGCCAAGGCGAAGGTGAAGTAACCATTGAAATGCAATTTATGGCCGATATACATTTGCCATGCGATGAATGTAAAGGTGCAAGGTTTAAGGAAGAAGTTTTAGATGCTAAACACAATGGAAAAAGCATCAGTGATTTGTTGAGCATGAGCGTAGATGAAGCTTTGGAGTTTTTCCATGATGAAACTACCATTGCCAATAAAATTAAACCATTAAGCGATGTTGGTTTGGGTTATATCAAATTAGGTCAATCGAGCAATACTTTAAGTGGGGGTGAGGCACAACGTGTAAAATTGGCTTCTTTCTTGGGTAAACGTGCAAGTTCAGAACATGTGTTATTTATTTTTGATGAGCCAACTACAGGTTTACATTTTAACGATATCAATAAATTATTGACTTCGTTTAATGCATTAATTGACCAAGGACATACCATTATAGTAATTGAACACAATATGGATGTGGCTAAATGTGCAGATTATATTGTAGACCTTGGCCCACAAGCTGGCAATGAAGGCGGAAACTTAGTGTTTGCTGGTTTGCCCGAAGATTTAGTTAACAATACAGAAAGTTATACTGCCAAGTATTTGAAGGATAAATTGAATTAAATAATAAAAATTATAGTTTTTAAAAGCTATCAAGTTAAAAAAAAGTATTTTATCTTTAGTAATTATAGACCAAATTTATATAATTCTTTTATCTCAAGGTATTATTTTATTATGCTCTTTTTATTAATAATATTTTTTATTTCCCGAATTCCGTTTTTAATCTAAAAAATTACATCCTCCATATTTACCATTTAGTGTTAATTTTTTACCCCTAATGTATCATCTTATTTTTTAAGTAACTTATTGAAAAGCAACTGCGTAAAAGGTTCATAATTTTAAAACAAACCATATAATTTTATGAAAAACTTATTTTTTACAGCAGCTTTATTTATTTCCTTATTAGCTAATGCATCAGAAATAAATCACCAATTCACACCTAACAAAAACATTATTACCAAAGTAAATGTTGCAGTATATTTTGTTACTCAAAACCCTGAAAATTACGATTGGGTAAAATGGGATTTTGGTGATGGCCAAATGGAATATGCCATTAACCCTGCTCATAAATACACCAAACCAGGTGTGTATGATGTAAAAATGATAGTATCAAAAGGTTCTCATTTAGATACAATTTGCAAAAAAGGCATGATAACTATTATTCCAAATACTATTACATTAGAACATGGAGATTATGCTTACGATAATGACCTTAGTAACGAAACAATTTTGAGTAAACAAACACCAGAAATTAGTAACGACCTGTCCAATAACATAATAAGAATATCAAATAAAGCCAGTGATAATGGAATGTTTGAAATTAGAAAAGCCAATGGCAATTTAGTGTATCAAACTTCTATAGAAAGTACCGAAACAATTAAAAATATTGAAACCAACTCTTTAAATAGTGGTATATATGTGGTTTATTTAATTTTAAAAAATAAAACTTACGTTGCAAAATATTGTAAACCATAAAGGTAAAACTAACATAAAAAAAGCCCAACTGAAGCAATTCAATTGGGCTTTTTTGGGTTTAAACATTTAAATTACAATTTGGTAATCCAACCAAATTTATCTTCCATTTTTGATGTTTGTATTTCTCCTAAAGTATCATAAAGCCAGTTTGATACTTTTCTTCCTTCAGCAGGAGGTAGTTCAAATCGTTCATTTTTATAGGCAATAGTTTCAATTTTAGCAATTAATGCAGCGGTACCAGTTCCAAAAGCATCTAGTAATTTACCTGCTCTTGCTGCAGTGGCTATTTCTTCAATATTAATATGTCTTTCTTCAACATTGTAATTAGCATCGCGTAATAATTTTATGCAACTATCACGGGTTACACCTTTAAGAATATTTCCATCTAATGCAGGAGTTAAAACGGTATAATCATCCATTACAAAAAACAAATTTGTTGTGCCTGATTCTTCTACATATTTATGTTCGCGACCATCAGTCCAAATGATTTGATCAAAACCTTCTTTTTTTGCCTCCATTGTAGGGCGCATACTAATTCCATAATTTCCTGCAGCTTTAGCAGCTCCAGCCATACCGTCAAATGCACGTGTATATTTTTCTTCTACTTTTACTTTTATAGGTTTTGGATAATAACTATTTACTGGGCAACAAAATATAATAAAAGTGTAGTTATTACTTGGTCTAACACCTACAAAATCATCAGTGGCAAACATAAAAGGACGCAAGTACAATGCACTGCCAACTTTGGTTGGAATCCAATCTTGATCCATTTTTACCAATTCCGATAAACCGGTCATAAATAATTCTTCGGGAATTGTAGGCATTCCCATTCTTTCTGCCGAAAGGTTAAAACGCTCAAAATTGGCTAATGGACGAAAAAGTTGAGGTCTTCCATTTTCATCTTTAAATGCCTTCATGCCTTCAAAAATTGCCTGACCATAATGTAAGCTGGATAAAGCAGGAGAAAAATTAATATTTCCGTAAGGTAAAATTTCGCCAGTTTTCCATGCACCGTCCTCATAATCAACTCTAAACATATGGTCGGAAAAAATTTTCCCAAATTCAATGTTATTAAAATCACAAAGATTGATTCTTGATTGAGTGTTTTTGTTAATTTTGATGCTTATTGTCATCTGTAATTTAATTTAAAAAATGAGTGAATTTTTAAAAGTTGAAAATCCATTTATCGAAACTCTTTTCGATGAATTTTACGCGGTCAAAGAAAAACAAAATTCTATACAATACAAGTTTACCGGAACTAACGAGCAACGCTTTGTTTTATTGATAGATAAAGTGCTAAATGATAATGAAATGAATTTACTGAATAATATCATTCAGGCTGGTTTGAAACTTAATTTAGAAGAAATGGCACTCTTAAACATGAGTCAACAAGAAGAAGGTGCAAGTATTAGCAACTTAATTATTGGGTTAAAACCCTTGAAAATAATTGTTTGGGGATGTAATGAGTGGATAAAAAAAGAAGGTTGGGATATTTCTTTACATCAAATAGCAAATGTGCGTAGTACAAAAATTTTAAAAGCAGATGAATTAATTAGTTATGAAAATAATAAAGATTTAAAACTGCAACTTTGGAACTTGGGAATTAAAAAAATGATAGGATAATGGAATTAATTTTTGCTAGCCATAACGAAAATAAAGTAAATGAAATTGCAGCTTTAATAGGAAGCGGTTACACTGTTAAATCATTATCTGCAATTGGTTTTAATACTGAAATAGTTGAAAATGGAATTACTTTAACTGAAAATGCATTGATAAAAGCTAGGACCATATACCAAGCTACCAATAAAAATTGTTTTGCAGACGATACAGGTTTGTTGGTGGAAGCACTTAATAATGAACCGGGAGTATTTAGCGCCCGTTATGCTGGAATCCAAAAAAATGATCAAGACAATATGAATTTGTTACTTGAGAATTTGAAAAATAAATCAAATAGAAATGCCAATTTCACAACTGTTATTGCTTTAATTATAGATGGCCAAGAATATTTGTTTGAAGGGAAATTAATTGGAGAAATTATTACTGAAAAAATTGGTTTCAATGGTTTTGGCTATGATCCAATTTTTAAACCTAAAGACTTTAATATTACTTTGGCTCAAATGGATTTGGATAAAAAAAATACTATAAGTCACAGAGCTAGAGCTTTTAAAAAAATGATTGACTTTTTACATAATTTTAAATAATTAATATTTTTAGCATATTTGTAATTATTGTGTATATATTTGTTTTACAAAATTTAAAACTGTTTAAAACTATTGTTAAGAAGGGTAGGCCAGAAAGAATAATTATTTAATTTAGTTGAGTTGTTTAATACCAATATTTTATGTTAAAAATAATAAGTTCAAAAGCCGTAATTATAATTTGTTTGTTTTGTTTATTTCATGTAACTGCTTGTAAACGACAAGTTGATGAAGAAATAATTAAAGTTAATGGTCCGGTAGACAATTTGGAGGATTTGAAAATTCCAAATGGATTTAACTACCAAACTACTCGAATCAATAATGTAAAAATTACTTTACTTGATGCAGATGGAAATGTATACAACAATGCGATTGTGTATATTATGGATAATAGTTTTGAATTAGGTGGACGAATATTAGCAAAAGGTATTACTAACGAAGTTGGAATTTGGGAAACCAAGGTAGAAGTTCCATTATCATTAAACTATTTGGTAATTAACACTTCGGCTATTAACATTCCACAAGATGTAATGTTAAACAATTATCCAACAATAATAGCCTCATTAGGCGGCTTAAACTTTAATCCCAAAACTGTTGAAAATCCTGTTTTAGGAAAAACAAGTTTTGGAAAATTACCAGGTAAAATTTCTACCAAGCTAGGTACTTGGAACATTAGCAATGGAAAACCCAATTACTTAGAACCTGTAAATGATGTAATTTCAAGTGCATTTTTAAACAATGTAAACGCTTTCTTAATTCCAAAAAATAATTTACCAAACAGGTATCCTAATTTGCTTGATGATAATTTTTACAGAAGAAATATTCTCACCACTAATACTTGTGATGTATACATAACTTTTATTAAAGAAACAGCAGGTCAAAGAAATGTATTATTTTATTACACCTATAACGTAAATAATCCTCCTGCTACAGCTGCAGCAATTGATTCACTCTATGTAATATACCCTAATACTTCATTTACTGGTTCAGGTGGTGACTTGGCCACTGGCAATAAAGTAAAAATTGGTAGATTTGGTAAAGACACTGTGATAGCCTTTGGTATTTTGGCCGATGGATATGATAATACTACTGGAAATATTTACCCAATTGGGTCCAGACCTATTTTTTATGGTAATAAAGATTTTAATCCTGAAACCAATCCATTATACCGCCAGCATTTGGTTTTTGTTTATGAGCCTACAAGCCAAAGATTTGTTTTGGGTTTTGAAGATGTTAATAGAAAACCAGCAGGAAGCAGTGATAATGACTTTGACGATGTGGTTTATTATGCCACTGTTAATAATATTGCAAATGTAAGTTTAGATAAAATATGTAATATACCTGGTACTAACGATACCGATGGAGATGGTGTTGATGATGTGAATGATGATTACCCATCTGACCCCTTAAAAGCATTTAATAATTATTTTCCAGCATCAAATAAAACTGCAACAGTAGCTTACGAAGATTTATGGTATTTTAGAGGTGATTATGACATGAATGATGTGGTTATGGATATGCGTACAAATGCCATTACCAATTCAAGTAATAAGTTAGTTCGTTTTGAAGCCCAATATTGTTTAAGGGCTTCAGGTGGCAGCTTAACTACTGCTTTTGCCATTCAATACCCAATAGCTCGAACAAAAATTGCAAATCTTATAGGTGGCACAATAGAGGGAGATAAAACAAATGCCACTATCAGGTTATTTGATAATGTTAGGGATCATCAACAAACATGGAATACGGTTCAAAATGTAGGTTATAACGATTCGGTTAATTTTAATTTATCATTCGATGTAAGTGCTTTGGTTGATATTTCGGAATTTGGTGTAGGCTTACACGATCCTTTTGTTTGGATTAACGAGGCTTCAAAGGGGCGTAATTATGAAATTCATTTGCCAGGTAAAAATCCTACGTCAAATGCCACTTATCCATTATTAGGTTTGGGCGATGACGATACTCAACTACTTGGTAGTAAAAAATATTTAAGTAAAAATAATTTACCATGGGCTATCATTATTCCCGAAAGATTTGATTACCCATACGAGTCACAAAATATTACAAAAGCCTATTTAAATTTTGGTAGTTGGGCGCAATCAGGAGGGAGTACCAATAAAGATTGGTATGGAAACTCTGCGGGTTACAGAAATAATACTAAAATATATGTAAAACCTAAATAATAACACAAACGCCATCTACCTAATAGTAAATGGCGTTTGTGTTTTGGTTCAAATAATTGCTTATTTTTTTTCTAACCTCATTTGGGTTAAATTATTTAATACATCAGCATATACACTGTCTAAATCTGCGGGTTCTTGTAAATAAAAATCGTAGTTATCGGTAAATTGTTTTTCATTAATTCCATGTTTTTTAAATATAAAATCATAATGCCAAAGCATTGATTTATTTAAACTATCGGTTATCAAGCCTGCTTGGTTTATACCCGCCTCCGCTATTTGAATATCGGTTAATATATCACTCATTTTTTTACGGTCAAAAAATGGGTTTGGTTTTAAATTATTATTTTGATTACAAGCAAATGTTGTAATAACTAATGCAATTAATGCATATTTGTAAACTGATTTTATCATAATGAGTATAGCTGCAAATATTGGGAAAATAAAACAAGAATTAAGCCAAAATATTAAATTAATTGCGGTAAGCAAAACCAAACCGGTGCAAACCATTATGGAGGCTTACCAAGCAGGACAAAAAGTTTTTGGCGAAAATAAAGTGCAAGAGTTAGTAAGTAAGTACAATGAAATGCCTAAAGACATAGAATGGCACTTAATTGGGCACTTACAAACCAATAAAGTAAAATACATTATTCCTTTTGTTTACCTCATTCATTCGGTGGATAGCGAAAACTTATTAGCCGAAATTAATAAACAAGCTGCTAAAATAAATAAAGTTCAAAAAGTTCTTTTACAAATTAGCATAGACAATGAAGACACCAAATTTGGCTTGGAACAACAAGAGTTATTAATTATTTTAGATAACTACTTAAAAGGAATATTTGCCAATATAGAAATTATTGGCCTCATGGGTATGGCCACATTTACCAATAGCCAAGAGCAAATAGCAAGTGAGTTTGCGGGGTTAAAAAAATTGTTTGACGATATAAAATCTGATTATATAACGAACCAAGATTCCTTTAACCAAATATCGATGGGAATGAGTAGCGATTATAAAATAGCCATAGCCAATGGAAGTACCATGATTAGGGTTGGCAACCATATATTTGGCAGTAGGTAGTATTTATACTTTATTGGGAGGGTATAAAACTAAAATAGGAACAAGAAGTATTTTTATGACAAATTTTGGTATAAATTAATAATTATAATCACTTGCATTGTCTGTTTTAGCAAAGGTTTTTAATTATTTACGGCAATCAATCATTATAGTTCCAGCACCACATATGTATACTTTATTAACTCTTTTATCCTCTCTAAAATGGTTTTCTAATTCAAGTCTTAATTCTTCATATTCTTTGTCACTTACTGCCTTCTGGATTTTAACATTTATTAGGCGCCCCACTGGTGAGATTGAATACAATCCATCACTTGTTAAAATAGTGTGTTCTTTGCCTCCTAAAAGCCCATAACTTTCATATGTTTTCTCTAGGGAAGTTACAAAATTATCTGTTACTTTAAATAACTCGTTTTTGCTTTGAGAGCATGAAACTATCAAAATAATTATAACAAAATATTTTTTTAAATTAAAAAGATTTTTCATGTTTAATTGCATTAATAATATTTACTAGTAAATGGAATTTTATATCCAACTGAAAAAGCAAAATAATTTAAAGTAGAATTAATGGCTTTGATATAAAAATTATTTATTTCATAAATTCCACCGTAACTAAGTCCATAAAAAGATTCATTTGAATAATCCACAACATAATTACCAGAATTACCTAAAATATAATAATTGTCAAAATACTTCCAATAAGTTCTTTTACTCAAATGTGCTATTCCTGCAACTAATGAAAAGTTTTTTAAAATGGTATAGTTTAAGTCAATGTTGAAACCCAAATTACTTTCCATTTCACCAGTTTTTGTATCGTTATAACTATACTGTGCAGATTGCCACGAAACGTTTGACATGTATTCTTGATCACTAGGAGTTTTTCCGCTTAACAGTATATCAATAGAAAATCCAAACTTGTTATTCATTTTAACATCTATTGGTACATTTATACCTATTTGATTTTTAGTTGCACCTATACCCAAACCCAAACCAAAAAACCCAATTGGTTTTTCCTTAGTTTGTGCATTTAAATTCAAGAACACAAAAAAACTTAGTAAAAAAGTAATATTTAAATTTTTCATACTGATTTTTTTTATTTAATTTAATCCTCTTTTACTTCTTTGTTGTCAATTGCACCTTCAATATCAATAAATACTTTGCCACTTCCTAACAAATTAGCATCCGTTTCAAACATAATACCTCTAGCATAAAATTTGCCTCGTGTTTCATAAACTTTATCTATTAAAACAGCTTGTTTATTGAAACTTCTATTAAGTGCTTGTAATCCTACAAATCCACTTCCAATGTATATGAAAGCAAAATCTTTATTATTTGAACTGCCATACCCCAAGTGCAAAGTATCCCCTACAAATATTTTACTTTTTGAATATGTAATTGTATCATTTTCAAATTTAGGCTTTTGAGCAAAAATTGAAGTCGTAGTAAATAATATTATCATTATAATTAAGTTTTTCATTATTTAGTTTATTTGAATTTTAAATATATTTTTTTCATGTTTTTTTGTTTCCTACTCTTAAGGCTTTTCATATTACGCCCCTTTTTTTAAGTGGGTTGTGGATTCCACAATTTATGGATTGTATATTTTTTACTATAATTTACCATTTACCTGAGTTTGTGATACAGTAATCGCTACCAACATAAGCAGTCATCCAATCTCCTGGCTGAAGGGTAAACCACTTTTGATTTCCAGTACAAGAATTCTTAATTAATACTTGATAGTTTGAAACATTATCATCCATTATTTTACCACAGTTGCAGGTGGTATCTTCTTTTTTGCAGTTACCCAATAGTATTAAATAGCTTGCAATGAGTATTGCTTTCTTCATGATTATCTTAGTATCATCATTGGAACAATAAATGCCAATATTCCACCAATTACTGCTATGGTTATATATGTATTTACATAGCTTTTGGTAAGTTCAGTTTGGTCGTTTTTTGTTTTTTCTTGTAAGGTTACTGCTTGGTAATTAGAACAATCTTTTTCCTTTTGAATAAAATAATTGTATTGCCTATCGGTCATTTTTTCAAGGGGCAATTTTTTAAGTTCCAAATACATGGAGTCGTTACATGGTGATTCTGCTTGTTGCGAATATCCAGTAATTGTTATTGCACCAAATGCAATCATCAAAAGTGTTTTTTTCATTTTGTTATTATTAGTATACAAAGGGAATATTATTTATTGTCAACCTGGGTCAATGCTTTGGTGCTTCTGTTTTTATTGTCCTTATTTGTCAAACTATTTTTTTAAAGTATGCTCAACCAACATAAAATTTTAAGGGTATTTAAACTCATTTCTTTATTAAAAAAAGCCCCTGCAAAATCTACTAGAAATATTGCCTTAATGATTGATATAACTGAACGTACAGTGTATAGGTATATAGATTTAATTAAAGAAATTGGCTTTGAGGTAAACAAGGATAAAAACAATAAATATTCAATTAAACACGATGATGAAGGTGCTTATGAATACTTTACAATAGAAGAGGCATCACTAATAAAAGAATTACTTTTAACCAGTGCTAAAAATAGCGTATTGAAGGAAGGCATTATCAAAAAACTAAATGTAAAATCAGATTTGAATATGGAAGCTAATCATTTAATTAATTCAAATAATGGTAAAATGGTTGCTCAAATTAATGAAGCCATATTAACTCAAAAACAAGTGGTTTTACAAAAATATTTTTCGGCTAATTCCAATAATATTAGCAATAGGACAATTGAACCAATTCAATTTACTAATAATTATCAAATGCTTTGCGCTTATGAATTGGCTAGTAAACAAAATAAATTTTTTTCGGTAGAAAGAATGAGTGCCGTTCTACCTACGTCTAAAAGTTTTGAATTTACTGCATTTCATCGTTTTGAAAAACCTGATGCCTTTGGCTTTGCCAATATTGATAACAAAAAACTAAAAGTAGATTTAATGTTAAATCTGAGAGCTTATGTGATTTTAATAGAGGAATACCCCATGGTAATTCCATTTATTAAATTAGATAACAAAAGTAAAACCTATCGGCTAATATTAGAAGTAAACAATCCAAAACCCATAACACGCTTTGTTTTGGGCTTACTCGATGAAATTACAATCCTCGGTTCAGAAGAGTTTATAGCACACTTAAAAAATTTTGTAAGCCAACTAGACCCAAATAATAAAATGGCTAACACTAAGTTTAAAACAATCCAAAGAGAAAAATAAAATAGTATTTGTAGACAATTATTACAAAATTTAATCATTGCTATTAAAAATTATAAAGATAAATTTGAACAAAAAAAAATCTCACGGATTACGCAAGATTTAAGAGTTATCTTCGGCTTATAGCCTTATTGTGATAAGCTTTCGGCAACAAATATAATTTAATAAAGTATAAAAACAAGTTATGGAAAAAATTTTAGGTTTAGATTTAGGAACAAATTCAATTGGTTGGGCAATAAGGGAAATTAATAACGACTTAGAAAACCAAATTATAGATAAAGGTGTTTTAACCTTTGATAAAGGTGTAGCAGAGGATAAATCTGGTGAACATCCCATGGTTCAAAAGAGAACTGAAGCTAGAGGTAAACGAAGAAATTACCAATCTGAAAAATATAGAAAATGGGAATTATTGGAGTGTTTAATTAATGAAGGAATGTGTCCGCTAACAATTGAAGAATTAAATGAGTGGAGACATTATACTAAAGGGTTTGGGCGAAGATATCCTCAATCAGAAAAATTTATACAATGGTTAAGATTTGACTTTGATGGAGATGGAAAACCAGATTTTGAAAGATTAGGATATAGTAAGCATGAAAGTTACTATTTATTTAGGTCATTAATTATTGATGAGTCTAAAATTGATATTTTTAAGAGAGAGCCACACATTATTGGTAGAATTTTATATCAATTAGTTCAAAGACGTGGTTATAATGATGGCCAAAATATTGATGAAAATGAAAAAGATGAGTTAAGTAAAACAATAAAAAAAGGTGGTGGAGATAGCGGTGCTGTTGGAGCAGATGAAATAGAGCCATTTATTGCTAAATACAAAACTTTGGGGGCCGCACTTTATGAAGTACAAAAACAAAATAATGTTCGCATAAGAAAAAGATATAATTTAAGAAGTCAATTAGATAAGGAACTTCAAGCTATTTGCAATATCCAAGGTTTGGAACATTTGTATAAAGCCTTGTGGGGAGCAATAATTTGGCAGCGTCCCCTCAGAAGCCAAAAAGGATTAGTTGGTGTTTGCACGTTTGAACAAAACAAAAGAAGATGCCCAATAAGTCATCCGTTATATGAAGAGTATAGAACTTGGGTATTTATAAATAACTTAAAGATTAAACCAATAATCAAAAATGACATTTCAATTAATAAAATAGAACTAAATGAAGCTTTACACAAAGTAGTTTATCCTCAATTTTTCAAGGCTGCAAGTGATTTTAAATTATTTAGTATTGCAAAAGAATTAGAAAAAGTTGGGTTCGAAATTACTGCTAAATTTCCAAGTGACACTAAAGTAATAAGTTTTTCATTTTTATATAAAATGAAAGAAATATTTGGAGAAGAATGGAGCACTATTTTAGAGTGGAATGAACTTATTTATAATGAACCTAAAAAACATAGTTATAATATAGAAGATTTATGGCATTTACATTTCACTAAAACTACCAATAAGAAAACTGGTGAAGAACCATTTGATTTTTTGAAAAGATTTGTAAATGAAAAATTAAAGTTATCAGATGACAAGGCCGAAGTATTTGCTAAAATTAGATTGCAACAAGGTTATGCAACGCTAAGTTTAAGTGCTATAAAAAAAATACTACCTTATTTACAAAAAGGATTTATTTATAGTGAAGCGGTTTATTTGGCTAATCTTCACAAAGTTTTAGGGCTTAAAAATTTAACTGAAGAAGATACTAATAACTATGCTAAATTCATTAGAGAAATAATATCAAACTTTAAGTATGAACAAAAAAAAGTAGCAATAATTAATTCATTAATTGCAGTTTATTTTGAAGATGTAAAAAACTTTGAACAAAATAAAAACGATTTAATAGGTAAAACCATTTCAGAAAATTTCGGTGAGTTTTTTTGGAATGCTTTACCAACTCAAAAGGCTTTAAATATCTTAAATGATATAACAGATGAAATCAATTTGTTTTTATCAAAGCCTAAATGGAAGGCAGAAAATCATTTTATTAAGGCAGGAAGATTACATGAAAAAATATTTGTGGCCTTAATGAATGAAACTGGAATTTCTGCTAATAATATTAAGTATTTGTGGCATCCTTCAGAACAAGAAAGTTATTTACCAGCTATTGCTAATGATGGTAAATATTATTTAGGAAGTCCTGAACCAATAAGCAAGGGCTTTAAAAATCCTATGGCTTTAAAAACCATGCACAAACTAAAAAAGCTAATTAATTATTTAATTAGAGTAGGAAAAATAGAACCAGATACTAGAATAGTTATTGAAATAGCTAGAGAACTAAATGATGCCAACAAACGCAAAGCAATTGAACGCTGGCAACGAGATAGAGAAAAGGAAAACGAGAATTACAAAAAGCAAATTCTTGAAATAAACAAAGAGTGTAATACCAACTTTAACGAACAAGATAAAAATTTAATTGATAAAATAAGACTTTGGGAGGAACAAAAAAGACAGTGTTTGTATACTGGTAAAACAATAGGTTTAAAAGAAATATTGGATGGTTCAAAATACGATTTTGAGCACAGTATTCCTGCTAGTATGAGTTTTGATAATGAATTAAAAAACTTAACCATTGCTGATAAAAAATATAACCAACAAATAAAAGGTAAAAAATTACCTAGTGAGTGTCCAAATTACAAAAGCGACTATACTTTAAATGGTGTAGACTATCCTGCCATTTTAAATACCATGCAAATTTTATTTGGTAAAATGAAAGAAGTTGAGAAGAAAGTTAAAGGTAGAATTATTACAGTCAGACGCTTTGAAAAAATAGAGAACCTGGAAAACCAATTTGAGGAATGGAGGGCTAAAAAATCTGACGATAAAGAAATTAAGGACAATATAATACAAAGAAGACATTTAATAAAAATGGAATTGGATTATTGGAGAAAAAAACTTCAATCATTTACAGTTACCGAATATAAAGCAGGATGGAGAAACAGCCAACTTAAAGATACGCAAACCATCACTAAATATGCTTTACCTTATTTGAAAACGGTGTTTAATAAAGTTGAAGTTCAAAAAGGAAACATTACTTCCGACTTCAGAAAAATATATAAAATACAGCCAAGGTTTGAAAAGAAAGAAAGAACAAAACACAGCCATCATGCCTTAGATGCTGCGGTTTTAACTTTAATTCCAACGGCAGCTTTTCGCGATAAAATTTTATTGAATTATAACGAAGCCAAGGAAAATAATAAAGGTTATCATGAACAACCAAAACAATGGACTGGCTTCAAAGCTGACCATATTTTAAGTATTGAAGATGATGTATTAATAAATTACCAAGCTCAACATAGAACTTTAACACCTACATACAAAACGGTTAGAAAACGTGGTGAAGTTCAATATGTTAAAGAAAAATTGGCAGATGGAAAGTGGCAATATAAAACCGATGAAACTGGTAATAAAATTCCTCTTTTAGCTAAAGGAGTTAGTATAAGAGGTCAATTGCATAAAGAAAGTTTCTTTGGCGCTATAAAAAATAAAGGTGAATTAAATTTAGTTGAACGTTACCCTATATCTTCGTTTACAAGTATAAATGATTGCAAACATATAGTAGATGATAAAGTAAAAGAGTTAGTTCAAAATGAACTGCAAAAACGGATGGATGAAGGTTTAAGTTTTGATAAAGCAAAACTAGAACCAATTCCATTTCATAAAGGTAATGCTGTAATAATTAAAGTAAGGTGTAAAGTTGCAGCAGGTAGGGGCTATTTAACTCCCGGAAAAGCAGTAGAAATACATATGCACAATAGTGTATCAAAACAAGAATATAAGAATGTGATTTATGCTCAAAACAATGAAAATACCTTTTGTCTTTATTACGAATTAGAAACAAACAATAAAATTGAAAGAGCATTTAGAATTGTTGGTTTATTCGAACTTGCAAAATTAGGTTTGAAAAATGAAACTGATTTGTTCAACGATAATTATTACAAAAGTATAGAAGGTGGAAAAGGAAAGAATAAAATAAACCTTCCTTTACAGAATATTTTAAAAGTAGGTACAAAGGTTATTTTCTATAAAGATTCAATTGAAGAATTGAAAGAAATATCAAAGGATTTACTTTTAAAAAGAGTTTTTAGGATTTATAAATTTAATGAAATGGGTTCAGCCTTTTTATACTTACAAAATCATCTTGAAGCTAGAGCCAATGATAAACTAAGTGATGGCGAGAATTCTTTTCTTAATGATATTTACTATCCAAGATTGAAAATGGTTTCAAATAATTTTATATGTGCAATCGAAGGAAAACATTTTGAAATAAAACCTGACGGTGAAATTGAATGGCTGTTTTAGCAAATAGCCTTTCAATTATTGTTCTTTTGAGTATTGTAAATAATATAATTTTTGGTATTACTAAAAGTATTACTATTGTGATTTGCTTTCAATTATTGTTCTTTTGAATATTGTAAATACTTATTCATTAATTTTTCAAAGCAATTATATGGTTGTGATTTGCTTTCAATTATTGTTCTTTTGAATATTGTAAATACTACATCACAAAAAAACTTAATTGAGGGCAAAGTTGTGATTTGCTTTCAATTATTGTTCTTTTGAATATTGTAAATACTATAGCTACAAATGAAAGTTACTTTGGCAGTGTTGTGATTTGCTTTCAATTATTGTTCTTTTGAATATTGTAAATACTTTATTAAGATTTCAAAAAGCAATGGAAAAAGTTGTGATTTGCTTTCAATTATTGTTCTTTTGAATATTGTAAATACTCCTCGTAATAACTCCACTTACTTCGGTCGGTTGTGATTTGCTTTCAATTATTGTTCTTTTGAATATTGTAAATACTGTTCTTAGGTGTGGATTTAGAAAACGAAGAGTTGTGATTTGCTTTCAATTATTGTTCTTTTGAATATTGTAAATACTAAATTGTCAATGACGCACGTTCAAACAGAGGTTGTGATTTGCTTTCAATTATTGTTCTTTTGAATATTGTAAATACTGGACGATGAAAAATTAGTTGAGTGGGGTTTGTTGTGATTTGCTTTCAATTATTGTTCTTTTGAATATTGTAAATACTCCATGTTTTAACATAGGCTCATAAGGATGAGTTGTGATTTGCTTTCAATTATTGTTCTTTTGAATATTGTAAATACTTTTCTTTTAAGTTCATATTCAATAGCTGGTGTTGTGATTTGCTTTCAATTATTGTTCTTTTGAATATTGTAAATACTGAGTATATCCAAATGGATCATCAGAAGGAGTTGTGATTTGCTTTCAATTATTGTTCTTTTGAATATTGTAAATACTTGATTGATAGTTGGGTTTTTAGTTAGTTGAGTTGTGATTTGCTTTCAATTATTGTTCTTTTGAATATTGTAAATACTAGTGAGAGTTACAAAATGTGAACATTCAGAGTTGTGATTTGCTTTCAATTATTGTTCTTTTGAATATTGTAAATACTTAAGCGTTGCATTTGTTGTTTAGGTGAATTGTTGTGATTTGCTTTCAATTATTGTTCTTTTGAATATTGTAAATACTGTTTGCTTTGCATGAGCTGACTTATCAAATGTTGTGATTTGCTTTCAATTATTGTTCTTTTGAATATTGTAAATACTTTTTGCGAACTATCAGCATAACTAACTATTGTTGTGATTTGCTTTCAATTATTGTTCTTTTGAATATTGTAAATACTGGCAAAGTTTGGCTAAATCCAAACACCAAGGTTGTGATTTGCTTTCAATTATTGTTCTTTTGAATATTGTAAATACTTATAGCAGCTAAAAAAGTAGGCCGAACTGGGTTGTGATTTGCTTTCAATTATTGTTCTTTTGAATATTGTAAATACTCTTTTTCTTCAGCTGCTTTTTTAACCACGGGTTGTGATTTGCTTTCAATTATTGTTCTTTTGAATATTGTAAATACTAGCAATGTAAAAGACGCTAAGCGTATAGCGTTGTGATTTGCTTTCAATTATTGTTCTTTTGAATATTGTAAATACTAAAACGATTTTCTAAATCGTTTAAATGCCAGTTGTGATTTGCTTTCAATTATTGTTCTTTTGAATATTGTAAATACTCCGAGTTCTATCATAGTTCAGAATGGCTAGGTTGTGATTTGCTTTCAATTATTGTTCTTTTGAATATTGTAAATACTAAGGCGAAATATCTCATACTGTCACATAAAGTTGTGATTTGCTTTCAATTATTGTTCTTTTGAATATTGTAAATACTAAAGAATTAAGAGAAAAAGGCGATTTTATAGTTGTGATTTGCTTTCAATTATTGTTCTTTTGAATATTGTAAATACTCATATCTTTTCTTTGAGCCATTTGCAAAACAGTTGTGATTTGCTTTCAATTATTGTTCTTTTGAATATTGTAAATACTTTTGCCTTATTAGACTATCTAAAATTACGGGTTGTGATTTGCTTTCAATTATTGTTCTTTTGAATATTGTAAATACTCTCAACTAATCCTACTCATAAAGATAAGTGGTTGTGATTTGCTTTCAATTATTGTTCTTTTGAATATTGTAAATACTAATTGAAGACTTACACACTGCTGGCATTGAGTTGTGATTTGCTTTCAATTATTGTTCTTTTGAATATTGTAAATACTATTGGTGTGCTTTATATTTATTAAGTGTAAGTTGTGATTTGCTTTCAATTATTGTTCTTTTGAATATTGTAAATACTTTTGATCCTGGTTAAGTTTAAGAC
>JBIIBC010000083.1:0-2502 GCA_044239605.1 Bacteroidia bacterium
TTGTTCATCGGCTAATTGAAAAAAACCAAATGTCATGGTTTTAACCAAGCTTTGGTCGGCTTGCCAAGTAAGCAAAAACGACAAACCTGCAATCAATAAAAACAACGAAAATAAAATCATGGTTATACCCAATGATTTTAAAAAACGTTCATCATTTAAAAACGAAAATAACTTTAAAGAACCTTTAGTAGAGTTCTTAGTTGGTTTTTCTTTTTGTTCATCAGGCTCAGTAAAATCATTTACATCACCAAATAATATTTTATTTTCCTTAATTTTTTTTGCCATTTTAACTAAACGAAAATAAGATTATACGTGGTAACTTTTAAAGGTTTTTTCTAAACAAAATCTATTTGTTTGTATAATAATTGTATCAATTTTTTCATATTAAATTTTTAAAAAAAAGTTTACATTCATAATTTTTACCATGAGTTAGCTTATTTTTTATGTCCAAAATTGACGAAGGCTACTTTAAAAATATAAAGCAGCCTTCTTTTTTAAAAATTTAAATAATTTTTTTTCATTGATAAATGCCATTTAATTGCCAATATTTTAACATTTTATTTTATGTAAAATTGGCTTTGCATTTATGCGGGTTTTCATGTTTTGGTTAATTACCATGAATAACCAAATACTAGCTAAAATTGTTACGGTTAAAGTTGTCATAATTCTGTTTGTTTTATAATTGACTAGTTGCAATCATTCAACCACGAATACAAATCACTGATAATTAATATATTATTATTGGGGTTCATGATAAATAATTCCAGTATGAAACACCTTTGTATCAAAATGAAACTTTTGTAATGTTAAAGTATTAATGTTGAATTACAGTTGCTGTGTGGGATAATTACCAAACGAAGCATAAGTAAGGACGTTCTAAAAAAATATATCCAAAACAAAAAAGGCTACTTTAATCTTAAAGTAGCCTTTTCTATTTATAACTTACTAACTATTATTTTTTACCCATATTGTTTAAATCAACACCACGGCTTTTAGCCATGTCTTCCAATTTTTGTTGGAATTTTGATTTAGTAACAGGTTTCTTTTTATTTTCTTGCAATTGGCTGTGTAGTTTCTTTTCATCTACAAAACCTTTAATAATCAATTGCTGTGCTATGGTTACCAAGTTACTTACAAAATAGTAGTAATTTAAACCTGCTGCAAAACTATTTAAGGTAAATAAGAAAATAACTGGCATAAACATACCCAACCATTTCATTTGGCCCGTTACGCCTGTTGCTTGGTTATTATACATAGCATAGGCTACCGATGAAATAGTCATTAACAAAGCAAATAAACTTACGTGGTCGCCATAAAACGGAATGGTAAATGGTAAGTTCAATACATTATCAAAGGTTGATAAATCTTCAGCCCAAAGGAAACTTTGTTGGCGCAATTCAAAAGCTGAAGGGAAAAACTGGAACATAGCAAACAAAATAGGCAATTGTAATAAAACCGGAATACAACCACCAAATGGATTTACTCCTGCTTTTTTATACAACTTCATGTTTTCCTGCTGAATTTTGGTCATGTCGCCATCGTTTTTTTCCTTTATTTCATCCATTTCAGGTTTTAATAAACGCATTTTAGCAGCACTTAAATAGCTTTTGTAAACCAATGGCAATAAAGCTGTTTTAATTAATAGCGTTAATAAAAGAATAATGATACCAAAGCTACCAATATATTTACTTAAGAAATCAAAAACATTGATAACTATATACTTATTTACCCATCTAAAAATACCCCAACCTAAAGTTACAATGCGTTCTAACGAAATATCTAGTTTCTCTAAAGTTTTATAATGGTTTGGACCATAATAAATTTTCATAGCAAAACTTTCGTTTGTAGTATGGTTATAAGGAATAGTTAATTGAGAGCTAAATTTACGCAAACTGGTTTTGTAAGGATCGTTTTTAGTTTCCATTACAGCATCAGTAAAGCCTTTATCAGCTATAATAGTTTGGTTAAAATACTGTTGTTTATAACTAACCCAATGCACATTGCTAGTAATGTTTTCTTTGTCTTCGCTTCCTTCCGAAATTTTGGTAGGTTCATCATCTTTTATTCTGTAAAAAATGGTTGATACACGCTCTTCTGCTTCACGTGTTTTTTCTTGCGCTTTTAAATTAACAGTCCAATTTAAATCAATACTGGTTTTGTTACGTTGAATTACTTTTTCTAAACCTACTAAGTTTAAATTGTATTTCAACATATTGTTATTTTCATCAAAAGCATATAATTGTTCAATGTATTGGTTATTGCCAATACTTACTTTCATACTGATGCTTTTTTTATCAGCAGCCAATGTTGGTATAAAATACAAATCAGCGGAATTGATAATTTTATTATCAACAGTAGAAAAATCAAATGATTGTTCGTTTTCAGCACCATCTAATAAAACTAAATCTTTCTTTTCGTAAGTTTTGTACTTTTTTAATTCTACACGGTAAATACGTCCACCTTTATTACTTACAGTAATTTTTAACTCATCATTTTCAATGG
>JBIIBC010000054.1:0-10215 GCA_044239605.1 Bacteroidia bacterium
GAACTAGATAGGGATTACATTTTATTGTGACTGTAAGTCCTCATCGTATTACCACCGCGGAGTGTTGCTCTCGGTTGGTACCCAGTTAAGGGTTCTTGATGATAGGGCGAAGTTAGAAAGATTTATTGAATGGAGAGAGGTTGAGGAGTTAAAGGGTTCTTAAAAAAGGAAATACTAATGATTAAAAGTAAATAATTTTTAAAAAATCTTTCTAAAGTGGTGTACTTTAATATTTACTCCAACTAATTGATTTAAAATTGCTATCATATGACCACTTTGTCCAGACAGCTTCAAGAATTTCATTATCTCTTAAACCTACTGGATTTTTATATACAAGCATCTTGGGGTCCTTATCTCTTTCATGCGTTTCAAGTATATGCAAATTAATTAATGCATTATTTTTTCGAATATATTTAGGTAACCCAAGTGAAGGTTGAAGTTTAAGAGCACTTGTAACATCCATGTTATTTTTAATACAATAATTTCTAATCTTTTGTATTTGATTAGCACCAAAATAAAACTGTTTGTTTGACATACTTGAAGAGTATTCTAAGTACCCATCTGTTAAAATAAATATATGATTTTCATATTCGGCTACTTTTTGAACAACTCCATTTGGGGAGGTTTTGGAACCTCGAATTAAATAATCACTTTCTATTTTTTCGAGTAATAAACTTATCAAATCTAAACCGGGATTTCGAGTAATACTGTATACGCTCTTAATTTCATATTCAATCTTTTTCAAGTTGCTAAGGAGCCCTAAATTTTTATATTTTCCCCTTGAGTTTACATACGCTTGTTTTTCTGCTAATTTATCACCGAACATTTTATCTAAATCTAAAACAATAGGCTTATTGTCCGAAAAAGTTGAGAATGAAAGTACAGATTTATCTCCTATTTTAATTCCCGGTTTCACACACTCATTTTTAAAAAATTCGATTATAGAGTGTATCTGCTTAATATCTTTATTAGGGAAAACCTTATTATCTACTCGATTAGATAAATCAGCAAGTATAACAACATTACTATATTTCAAATGCTTTGGTTGTGCATTCAGTTTCAACCCAATACAAAACACAGCTAGTATATAAAAAAATCTCATCATCTTAATGAATATTTGAAGATATTTCACGATCAATTTCCCTAACTCTGTTTGCAACTTCTGGAACAGAATAAAGAACTGGAAGGAAGTCTATAAAGCCCGTTTTAAAAGAAGATATAATGCTTTTTTGTATTACATCAGTAAATATTTTACCACTAGTTATTTTAGCAGAATAATCATCAAAAATTAATTTTATTTGATTCAAAATCAATGTGTATTTATTGTCTATAGCATTATTAAATTCAAGTAGTTTTTTATCTATTGAAGTCATTATAGAGTGTTGTTCATTTATTTTTTCTTCAATATTAAGAATTTTCTTAAGTAATAAATCCTTATTGAATTCAAGTTCAATTTTTTCTTTCTCCAAAAATTCAAGTGTTCTATATTTTTCTTCATTTATCAGTTCTTTTCGAGACTTTCGATATGCGGTTGTAACGTAATTAATCAAATGATGAGTAATGAATAAAGGGAGCATACCAAAAATAAAGATGAGATAAAATTCTCCAGTTTTAAAAACTCCCCACAATTCAAGAGAAGAAGGAATTCCTTGTCTCATTGAATTAATTTTATCTGTGTTAATTGCAACCATCACGGATACAAGAATATCGAAAATAATTAAACCAAGCCAAAATGATATTGTGTTAACTATCTTTCTTTTACTGCCTAAAATATTTAAATTAGTTAAAGAAAGAGGAAACAAGAAAATTAACATAGAAATAATCCCAAAAACTACTCCACCTTCTTCCATTTTAAAAATCTTAAATGCCGCATTTGCATCTATAATCTGAGGCTTATCAGGAATAACATTCCCTTCATTCATAGATTTAGCGATTATATTTTCTTCAAAAAAAACTTTAAATAATGCAGAAGAAAAAAATACAGATAAATAAAACAAACAGATGAATAGAAAAAATACAACTAAATAATTACCTAGTGATCCGAATTTTGTTACAACAAAATTCTTTTCAAGGGAATTTATTTCAAGCTTATTGGTTTCTATTTCTTTATTTAACTGAAACACTCCCTTCTCTCCAGTTATTTCATTCCCGATTTCTAAAGCCTGTTTTTCGTTTTTAAATTTTAAAATCACCTCGGAAACTTGTTTTTTTTCAAGTTCTACGACAGAATTATTACTTTCTACTTCATTTTCTTTTTCGTTATTTAAATCAATTTTTTTATTTTCAAAAGCATTATGAATATTTGAAAATAATAAACTTTTTTTACTTGTTAAGGTATCATCAATTTCATAAAGCCGCATTTGCTCCTTTATATTACTATACTCCGCTTTAAATATTTCAATGCTTCCATTACTTTCTTTCGATTTTTCATAGCCCTTTTTTTTATAATCTTCTGTATTAATCTGTGTAGACAAATAAACTAGATTATATAATTGCTGAGAGAATGAATCAATGTGACTAGGCTGGTTATTAAATTCCATATTATTATTATTATTATTATCCGGTATAGTGTTTACAGAAATATTATTATCAATATTATATTTCAACCTTTCAAATTCGGAGTAAAATTGGCTATAGACAGAGAAATCATCTGTAACATGTATATTTTCGACATTATTATTACTTGCATTATATGAATAATTATACGACCCATTAATTGTAATTTTGTTATCAATCAGACAAAATTTATGATGCATTAGACCTCTTTCATCACCTGTTTCAAAAGCGTGTATATTTATGTTTTCATTTCGAAACATTTGTTTTACAGTTTCATTTTGAGCATTTGATGAAAGAATAACATCAACAAACACACTTCGCTTTGATGCTTCAATGATTGAATTTGCAATATCTCTGTCAGTAAAAAATGCCATCGCTAAGAAAATACTTTTCTGAGAATTATTTATTTCAGAAAGTATCCTTAGTTTTATCTCATTGCCATTAGTTATTATATTATTCATTTCGAATATTTTTTTTACAGACGAAGAATCAAATTTATTAAGTATAAATATATGTTTTTTATATATTCGAAATTTTTTATATTACAAATATAGCAATATGTTAACAACGCTAATTCCAGTTATTTAATGAGAATGGGATTAGCTGGGCCTAAAAAGGCAAATCGTCATCGTCATACAACTGGATCCTAGGTCCTTTTGGTGGATTTCCTTCTGAATAAGAAAATATATTACAGTGGTAAATATCTTTTACGCGGTCATCTGACTCTTCCATAACAAGTTCTATATGGCTATCATCTATGCTGCCAATAAATGAGAAACCCTTACAACCATAATTGCATCCTTTACAAACACCGCCTTTACTATACAATCTATCGTTACCCGTATTTTTAAATTTAGTAAAAGCATCATTAAGTAAACCAATAAAAACAGACTTTTCTTTATCACTGTATTCGTGATAATCCAATAATTCATCAATTTTACTGATGTTCATACGCTCAATAAAATAAACGATTGCCTGATATTGAGTCCTATCTTTTAATATGTTTTCTTCAAACACTTTTTTTTGATAGGTTTCAAAAAACATACCAATTGAGGCATAGCTAACTCCCATATAATTTTGATTGGCAATTGCAGGTAAACCAGCAGGTTTAATTGTAATACTCTCAAACAAATCTTTATGAGTTTCAATCCAAAATGAGGGATGGATACTTTCGAGTTCAATTAATGCCTCTTCACAAAAATTGTCTGCTATTTGGTAGTCTATTTTATCCATGGCGTATTGTATTAAATTATCCGGGGGGACTGAAATTATACATTCCTTGGAATTCCAAACAAATAAGCATCACAAATATTTGTCAACATTGGACGATACAATACCCCATTATTTAAGGTATTGATTGTCAATATTTTAATAAAGAATAATTTTTTCAATTACAAGCTTGTAGAGAAAAATTTGAGGCATACCGCGAGGCTACTTTTGTATCCTAAATCAATAGATATGCTTGCACAAACACAACATGCCATTGTTACAAAAACACTTTCTTTTTACAAAGAAAACGGAATTTGGTTTGCAGACCTACCACAGTTTTTAGATGCAGGATTAGGCACTAAGGCTAACTTAATGATGGTAGATGGAGCCGACACCTTTTTAGATCATGTATCTAATTACCAAAACCGTGCCACACTTAAAATTAGCACAAGCCAGTTTCAAGATTCAGATACAGTGCTACATAAAATGGGCCTGGGACTTAACCAAGAGCTACTTGATTTAATTGGCCATGCCAAAGTAAACTATGGCGCCTATTACAAAGTAGATCAATTTAAAGGAGCCCTCATCAACCATCAACTCTGGCTTTGCCCTGTAACTGAGTATGTTTTTGAAGGAACCTATCCAGAAACAATTTTCATCAAACTAATTAACAACAAATAACATGAAACAGCGTAAAACAATTTACCACTTGATAGTGGATAAGAGCGGATCAATGACAGATTGCATTGATAGTACCATTGATGGATTTAATGAGCAAGTAAACAGGATTAAGCAAAAATCCTTAGAATTTTCAGAGGAGGAAATAACCATGGGGTTAACCACCTTTAACGACAATGTAAAACATGTCTATTTTCAGCAAAATCCCAATAAAATGGTGTTGTTAAACTATGAGAACTATAGGCCCAGTGGAGGAACTGCTTTATTGGACGCAGTTGGAGAGACAATTACCAAAATTGAACGCCAAATAGCTGATAGTTTAATACCTACAACAGCCATTATAGTAATTCTGACAGATGGTTATGAAAATGCATCAAAAAAGTATAACTTAGTAAATATTCGTAATATGATCTCCAAGTTAGAGGAAACAGGCAAATGGACCTTTAGTTTTATTGGAGCAACATTAGATGCGGTAGATGTAGCTGCCTCCATGTCTATAAAAAGCCAAAACAGCTTTTCATTTGAAAAAACTGAAATGAAAAATGCAGTTTGGGACAAACTAGACAAATCAGTTGGCAGTTACTTTAGCAAAAAACGAGCAAATAAGAATTTGAATAACTTTTTTGAGGATTAACTATGAAAGTGCATTTAATTAAAGATAGTGAGGTAGGAAAAGATGTTTTCTCGGAAGTAGTTGATCTATTGCGTTCTATTAATGGCCCAATTGATTTCTTGTATGATATCAACAACACAATTGACTTTACAGAAGATGATGTTGAAAATAGTCAAGTTCTTGAACAGAAAAAATTTGAAAAAGCAAACGATCCTGTAGCGGTTTACAGTAGAAGGTTTGAATATACAAGTGAACTTGAATTCGAATTTCGTCCATTTAGGTACTTTACTTTCCCGCTATTTAGAAAAACAACTAAATGGAACACTATCTTTAAAAAATGCAATGTATACAGAAAGAGAAATAAAATCCCAGATAATGAATTTGTTATTCTATTAACAGAGGTCTCCAATACAAATAATTGGTTTGCTTCATTAGATGAAAAAATGCCTTTTAACGGGTTTATTCATACTGCCGATTGGAATCATTTTATAAAATGCCAAGACTCCTTCCCTATTGCATATGAGGTAATTGCCCTGGTTTTACAAAAACATATGTTTAATGATTACAATGAGGCAAAAACCTCTGTACACGTTGAACCAATTGGATGTGTGAACGACCTTTGCCTCGAAAAAAAGAATATTATACTTAAGTTAAGAACTGCAGATGTATGTCAAGACTGCATGGATAAGCTAAAGGGCAAACTTTCAATTGCAGAAATACAGCATGCAATTAACATCATGGAGTCTTTAAGGGTCAAAATGCTTTTTTCACAAAATTTGAAGCAAAATATAATACTCAGTAAAATCATAATTGATCAAAACAAAAGAATATTTCTTCCAAACTTTGGAAATATTGAGATTAAACTTAGACCCTTAGAAAAAGCCCTTTACATTTTATTTCTAAAACATCCGGAAGGTATTGGTATAAGCTTTTTATGCGACCATAAAGAAGAATTATATGAAATTTACGCTAGCCTATCAAGTATTGGAGCACTTCAAGAAATGAAGGCCAGGATAGATGATATGGTTAATGTTACCAAGAATTCGGGAGTTGAAAAGATATCTAAAATCAAAGCCACTTTTATAAGGGCTATTGGAGAAAATCTTGCGAAGTATTACTACATACATGGAGGTAATGGGGAAGTTAAGAAGATAAATTTAACTAGAACATTAGTGAGTTTTTCATAAATAATTATCATCACGAATTTAAATTATGTCATTTTTAGTTTTAAAAAATAAAAGCAGAATCAAATAATATTGATTATGAATGAACCGAAACCACCAAAGAAACCTGAAAATTACTATTTCAAAGAGAAAACAAAAATAGTTATAGATTATAATTTATTGTACAAGATTTTTATACTGACCAGCATTAGTATAATATCTTATTGCATAATAAGGATTATGATGCTTTCGCAGCCGAATACATTTATACACATCATAATTGGACTTATTGGCGTTCCTACAGTAGGATTAATCATATATACCCCATTCTTATTTTTTTCACTTTTTTCAAGAGAAAAAATTAAAATAAAGACTTTAAAATCGAAAAGGGAAATTGAATTTGAGCACAATCATTACCAATTCGAATTATCTGAATATGCAAGAAAATTAGAAGAATTTAATAAAATAAAAAAACAAAAAATAAAGAAGTCTTTAGATGAAACTGAAAAAAGAGATCAGATCAGAAGGCAGCTTGAGGCAAAGAAAAGAAATCTAGAAGAGACAGATCGTAAAGATCAAATTAGAAGACAAAAAGAAAATGAATTAAAGAAACAAATATTAAAAAATAGTCAGGACGTAACAGAAAACTTAGCTAGTTCGACACCTGCGATTAAGGAAAGTGTTGAAAATAAAGATTTAATTATAAATGAGGAACCTCCGCCATGGTCATTAGAAGATTTGGCCGATGAGTCAAATTATATTGATTTTGAAAACGAAGAAATAATTGACCTTAATCTCGAAGTATTTCAATCGAGAAATTATTCAAATAAAATATTTATTGAAAGTTCAACAAGTATTCCATATAAATGGTATGCTTTATGGCACTATTATCCAGTCAATAGATTCCCTAACGAAAGCCTCTCTTCCCAAGACTTAACAAATCGGAACCAAACATTTGAATTTAAAGATGGTACAAATCCTGAAAAATTTGCAAAGCTTTTATCAGAAGCGATGAAAAAAGAATTCGGAGAATCCGTCCTTAAAAATAAAACTCTATTAATTGTCCCTGCATCAAATAAAACAAAAACAGAAAGAAGATTCGAATTATTCTGCACAAAATTAAGTGCATATACTGGCATAAAAAACGGTTATGAATTTCTTTCAAATAATAACATTGAAAGAGTTCCAGTTCACCAGGGCGGCAATAGAAACTTGGGTATTGCTTCTTTCATAAAATTGAATTTCTCTGTTTTGAACAAAGAGCTAATAATAATTGATGATGTCAGAACCAGTGGAAAAAGTTCAAATGACGTATACCAACTATTGAAAGCAAATGGGGCAAAATCAATTATTTTCATCTATTTTGGGAAAACATTCAGTTCTAGTACTTTTACAACTCATTCATCTCAGACAAGCAGTGATGATCTACCTTTTTAACTAATCTACTATGACACCAAGTCAAATACTAGCAATAAATCTTATTAATGGGATTGGTCCTCAATCATTAAGGAAATTTGTAAAGTATATCTCAGACAATTCGTTCAGTTTTGATATTCATCCAACAACAATTGAAGGTTACTTCTCTGAAATAGCAGCAGTTGATAAAAGAGTTAAAATACCAACAATACAGGATATTAAATTTGCCCTAGAACAAGCAGAGGTAATTATAGAAAAATCGAATAATTCAAATATAAAAATGATTTCATATTTGGATAAAAATTTCCCTCCTTTGTTAAAACTCATTGACGACTACCCAGTTTTGTTACATTACAAAGGAGATATTAATACTTTAAAAGAAAAGAGTGTTGCAATAATCGGCACAAGAGAGATATCAGATCATGCAAAACAAACCGGCGAAAGATTAACTAAAATAATGGCAGAGGAGAAAGAATATACTATAGTTAGTGGGCTAGCTATTGGATGTGATTCAGTTGCACATAAGGCAGCTGTGGATATAAAAAAACCAACGGTTGCCTTTCTTGCTGGTGGACTTGACAAAATCTACCCAAAAGAAAACAATAACCTTTCAAATGAAATTATTGACACAGGAGGTTTATTAATTAGCGAATATGAATTTGGCAAAGAATCACATAAGAATTTTTTTGTGCAAAGAGATAGGCTACAAAGTGGTTCATGTGAGGGTATTATTGTACTAGAAACTGGAATTAAAGGAGGCACAAGACATACTGTGTCTTTTGCAAAAAAACAAAATAGATTAATAGGGTGCTTATATACCCACATAGAATCCAAATTAGATAATATTGAAAAATTTCAAGGAAATAAAGATATTGTTGAAAACGAAAATGGTTTTAAGATTTTTAATCCTAAGTCAATAGAAGAATTTTGCAGCTTATTAAGTGAAAAAAGAGAGTCACTATTAAATAACGGTAAAGAAAGCCAACAAATAGATATAAAAAAAATACCCCAAAATCTAACACAGACTAAACTATTTTAATGATGAATTGTGTGATTTTCGACTTAGATCAGACTTTGGTTGACTCCTCCAGTTTAGAACTAGATAGAAAAGAAAGAAATTGGAGTAAAGTATATAGTAAATTAGATCAATTAAAGCCCTATCCTAATATTCATAATGTTATTGAAACACTTTGTTTTAGGGGTTATAAAATAGGAGTTGTATCAAATTCACCTAAACTTTACTGCACAAAATTAATAACCGCAATGGGAATAAAAGTTGATTATGTTGTAGGTTATCATTGTACTGCTCTTAAAAAACCGATGCCAGACCCTATATTTTTTTGCATCAATCAACTAGGGTCTGGATTTGATAACATTTTTGGAATTGGAGATAATAAAAATGATATCATTTCTTATAAAAATGCAAATATAAAATCAATAGGATGTCTCTGGGGTAATTCTGACAATAGCAAACTATATTCCTCTAATCCAGATTACTTGATATCTGATCCATTAAAAATATTAGAGATCCTTAAGTGAACTTACATTATATACAGCAAAGATAAAAGGGTATTAATAAATCTGAAGCCTGTAGTTTTATCAAAACCAGCATCTCAATTTGAGCAGGCATTTTAGAATTCTTATAAACCGCTTGTGCCCTGAACACATATCCACTTATCATCAATCATCCCAAAATCCGATAAAACACTCCTTTTGATTAAAGTAGTGTTTTAAAATGCCGCTATTCAAACTCATTTTACACCATCTAATTTTTTAAATTCATTAAACCTCACTCAATATCAAAGCGCGTTTTCGTTCATACTCATCTGCCGACAATAACCCTTTGCTATTTAGACTATCGAGCGTAATTAAACGTTCTTCGATAGAAGGCTTAGCAGCCTCATTACAAATCATTTTAGCTTTATATTCTTCTATTTGCTCGGGACTTAATATTTCTATTTCAAAATTTACGTAGTCGTCATAATTAATGCGGCAACATGCAATTTTACCATCTCTGGTAAGATCCCAACCAGTGCTTGACCCCCAGCACAATACTTGATTTGACATCCAACCAACATTTCCGTAACGGGGTTTATATTTCATATGCATGTGCATACCCCTTTGTATTTGCTTCAAATGAACGCCATACTTTGTTTCTAAAACGCCACTATACACCTGGTTAAATGGCATCATCTGATGCACCAAAACAGGCGTTAAATCATCCAAAACTTTTTGACGAACCGCCTTTTCCTGATCCTCTAGTAATTTAAGATCTATCAATCCCTGCTGCTCCTGAGCACTAATTATTTTAACCTCATAAAAGATATAATCTACAAAAGTATACCGGAGGCATAATAGGCTTGCATCATAAGTTATATCCCATCTGTTAGGATATTGTTCTCCTATGCTACCACCCCATCCAAGTTCACCATTAAACACCCAGGGAGCCTTTGTAATAGAATGCCTGCAATCAAAACGGTTGCGCTTAACTTCAATTAAATCAAACCCATAGGTTCGGGCAAATAATCCATCATTTACATCATCTAGTGTAAAGCTGTTTTTCTGAAATAAATCAACAAT
>JBIIBC010000055.1:0-10179 GCA_044239605.1 Bacteroidia bacterium
ATTTATATCCAAATGGATCAATTGAATTATTTGAACTTGTACCTAATCGCCAAATCATAAAGTCGTAATTGCTACAATTATTCACAAAGTAAAACGAATCTGCACTTAATCGAGTTATTGTACCTGATGCTTTTGGACTATCTTTAATAGTATAAGTGGTGGAAGTTGAGTCGATTGGATTATTGGCTGAATCTAGCACATAAAGTTTAGCAATGAACGTTCCAACTTTTTTATAAATATAAGTAGGGTTTTCGTCAGTTACCTCAGCAGAACTGTCACCAAAATTCCATTTATATTTATTAGCAAAAAGGGAGCTATTTACAAAATTAACTTTGTAAGGCATACAACCACTGGTTGGTCCACTTGTAAATGATGCTGTAGATTTTGTTCCTAAATTAAAGGTAATTGAACTATCGGCATTGAGTGTAATATTTGTTATAGTAATATTAGAAGGTGTTCTAACACCTTGCGAAGTAGGATGTAAATAGCTAGAAGGATTGGTAGTATTACTGAAATTCTTATTATTCGCAGTACCAGGAAATAAATCGCCTCCATCACCTCTATTGGTTCCTCTTTCTAAATGTCTAAACCCGTCTGCTTGCATTAGTCCAGTTCCATACCTAGCAGTATCATTGTTTACATTATTACCTCCACCAGCAGAAAGCAACTTGGCGTAGTTTGTATTAATGTGCCAAATAGCCAATCCCTTTCCAGGTATAAACTTATCATTTCCTTTTAACTGTCTGTTTTCTAATAAAAAATATTCATTATTTCTTGACGTGTTTATTCTATAGCTAAAGTTACTGTCTGCCAATGCTTTTGGAATAGTATATGAACCGTTTTTAGCTATTATGGTTGGTGTATGCCATTCCATTGCCATTCTACTCCAAGCATCAAAAAGGCAAGGTGTTCTTTCGCCATTAAGCCAAGGTCCGCCTGCCATATTAGTAAAATTACCTGCTCCTTCCCCATTACTTTGAGTGCTATATAAATCTGGTAAATCTAGAATGTGCCCAAATTCGTGTGTCATTACACCAATTCCAACCGTACTGTAGGCACCACTGTTGTATCTTTTTTCAGGAAAAAAGCAAAAAGAACCAATACTTTTGCCATCATTTGTGGTTAATCCACCCCAATAAGTACTTCTAAAACTCCAAATATAATTGTTGGCATTTGGTGCACTTTGTTCTTCAGCACCAATACCTGCGTGTAAAAGTACCAAACCATCAACTTCACCATTATTGTCGTTATCGTAAATCGAAAAATCAACACCTGCCGAATCTGCTGCCACAACTGCGTCTCTAACCAAATCTTGCGTATTGCTGCTGTAATTTGCATTGCCTTTTCCATAATTAATATAATTCATGTCGGCCATATACCAACCAAAAACATCACTGTTTAAAGTTAATTGACCAAATGAAGTCCTTAAATAATAATCTTTAAAGCTACCTGTTCCACTATAATTGGTTTGATTGAATAAATTTTCAACAACACTTTTTTGAACCGTAGCACGTAAATCAGGATATTCAATTAAAAGTACGCAAACTTTATGAGTGCCTTTTGTTGGAAAACCTTGTGGGCCAGCTTTTTTTAGAGTGGTGTTTTCTAATTTAGTGAGTTGCGAAAAAGTTTCGGCTAAAATAGCTTGTTGGGTTTTGCTGTAACGTAAGTGTTTTGAAAAACTGTTTTTGCCAGCAAATGTAGTTGCGTTGGTAGCCTTAATTCCGCTTGGACTTAAGTTTCCATTTGCATCAATATAGGCATATTCAAAAATACCATTTCCATTAACCAATACAGTGTAACCTTCAATTGTTTCTATGTAACTTTCTTGCTCATTTCCATAAGCCACCAATGTTATTTTTGAACCATCGGTTTGTGTTATTGTATTGGCTTCGGGCGATACGGCACAATTACTTCGTTGGGCAAACACTTGCAAACCGATAAAATAAGAAATACTTAGTAAAATTATTTTCTTCATTTTTTTATATTTAATAATGCAAAATAGCAATCAAAAGATTTAAAAAAAATAATTGGAGAAATATGACCAAATTCAAATAATTGATTTCTATTTTATAAACCCGTATGGGCAATGTTTACAGCCACTGTTGCAACAATAGCCACGCAGTTTATGGTACAGTTCGGTAAATACCATATAACCATTTTCATTGTAATAAAAGTGAATTCCTTCTTTTAAATCACTCCTTTTAGGAATATTACTTTTGGTAATTAATGTTTTAATTTTCGAGTCCATTAATTGTAGTAAAAATAAAAATCACTTGAAATTTTTCCACCAACAAATTTGCCTAATAATTGTCCATTGAAATCATAACGGTAAACATCGCTGTTAGAGTTAAAATCCTTGGCATCGCTCACCATAATTTCATGGTATTTTGGGTCAATGGCTAAGCCATAAAAAATGCGTTGTTGTTTATCTATGATTGGATTTGGTGGTAAAATACTATCATTAACATTCATTTTAAAAACGCCTTCATCAATCCAAAATAAGGTATTTCCTACTGTATTTATGCGCAATTTATTGGCATTGGTTTGAGGAGTTTTTATTTCAAATTGCTTTTTAATTTGTTTTGTTTCTAAATCTATTTTTACAATAAAATGCTTTTTGTTACTAGCATTGGCATCACCACAAAGAACCCATAAATTATTACCAGAGTCCTTTAAGATATTTTTTGGTGCAAATGGTGTTTCAATGCTATCAATTATTTGATCGGTACTTTCATTAATGATGTTTATATAACTACCACGTATATTGGTAGCATATGTTTTTCCATTTAACGAAATCATTTCCTCCACCCAACCTTCTAAAGGTATTTTGCCAATTACTAAGTTCGTATTTAAGTCTATTACAAAAATATTATTGTCATAAATATCGCTTACATAAGCTTTATTGGTACTCGTTTTTATAATATATCTTGGAGAACGCAAACCAGTAATGGTGCCTATACTTTTAAAAGTTTTTGGATTGATTATTTCAATTTTACTTGAATTATTTACAACCAAATATGCTTTGCCATTAATAATATTCATGGATTGGAAAACATCGCCTAGTTTCCTATTATTAGCTTGTGAAAAAACATTATTAAACTTTTGGTTTAGGCCTAAATCTAAAAAACTTAACTCAGCATTGCCTTGCGTATAATTACCTTCATTTATTATAAAAACGCCTCCTAAAGTTGAGTCAGGAAGGGCAGTCATTTCAGGCACTTGCGGTGCCTTGTCACAACTTGTTATTGCAAAAAAGGCAACGGTAAAAAGTAAAACTATATTTTTCAATGCAAGTAGTTAATTAATGCTAATTTTTTGATGATAAACTTTATTTTGTTGCGCAATACTTAATATATAAACTCCAGATAATAATTTATTGGTTTCAATTTCTATTTTGGTATTTGCTTGGCTTGTAAATAGCGCTTTGCCTTGTAAACTGCTAATGCTTACCTCTGCATTGTTTAAGTTATCAATGATTAAATTTTCTCCATTAATTACTGGATTTGGAAACAGTGTAAATGGAAAATCTTTGGCTTGAAAAATATTGGTATTGTATAATTGATTGATAACACCAACTGCATCTAAATCAAAGCCACTTGCTGCAAATGGTGTTGGCCAAGGATCAATAATTTTTCTTCCATTTTTATCTCGAGAAGGGTAGGCTGCATCTTTGTTCCCAACTACATCTATTAAGCGAACATGGGTTATTTTCCCAATATTGATAGATGATAAAGGCGCAAAAATATTGAGGTCGAATGGAGTGCCATAACCACCAATATACTTACCTGCCAAACCATCAATTAAACTAACATCAGAGCCTTCAAAGTTTCCCTTTTGAATAGTAGAGTCTAACAAACATTGCGAAGGAAAACGAACAAAATTTATTCCATCGCTACTAACCTCTACAAAGGCCATTTCAGTATGGCTTTCGCCTTTGGTATTGTTTACAATAAACCCATTTTCAAACACACAAAAATCAGGTCCTTCTTTGTCTGATATTGGATTATCGAACTGTAAAACTGCTATGCCTGAATCACCTAAACTAATTACTTGTCCATCAGCTGCTAAAGTGCCATAAAACTCACTGCCAACTGTAGCTTTACCTAAGGTAGTATCTAGGTAATTTTGCCAACCACGTGTTACATTACAACTAGTAGCCCAACCTTTAATAATGCTGCTGTCTTTGCTTATAGCCTTAGTGCTTCCAAAGCCAACTTGCGGGTCAAACTGAGCAAATGCGAATTTGCAAATAATTATAGCTAAAACTAATAATTTATTTTTCATTGTTTTTTTCTAAATGGTAGAGACAAGGCATGCCTTGTCTCTACTGTTGGTTAGCTATTGCTTTACAAATTTACTATTTAAAACACCATTTTCGGTAATAATTTGTGCTATATAAATACCGTTTTGTAAACCACTAATATCTATGTTTTTATTTTTGCTTTGCAATACATTTTTACCTTGTAAATTAATGATACTGATAGCACTAAAATCGCTTTCATAGTTTACATAAATATTATCAGTACTTGGGTTTGGATAAATTTTTACAGCATTGTTTATGTTAATTTCATTAACACTGTTTATTGCATAATATTTGAAGTTATCTATGCAGAAAAAGGCTGGCGTGTTTATACCAAATTGTCCTACATCACTCGATTCTAATTTGAAGAATATTGTATCAAATTCACCCAATTTAAGTAAATCAACATATGTCCAATCTTTTATAATATAATCTTTGCTGTTATCTGAATTTCTGTAGTCTGCTAAATAGAAAACAACACTATCTTTATTCATAAATTCTCTTCTTTTTGATTTAATGATGATTCTAAAATAATCCGAATCGTTACCCGATTGACCGCCAAATTTTTTTCCAAATCCATCTCCTTTAAGCATACTGAAATAGGGATAAGTTGCATTGTTTATCCAAATTCCTTTTGCTCTCATCCCAACATCGGCAATTCCAACATAAGGAGATATGAAATAATTATTACCATTACTAACTGCATAGTTTGGGGTGTTTTCTGCACCTTTTCCATTAGCTGAACTGTATAAATTGGTAAAACCTTCAGTAATTGAGTCTGTACTATTTGAAATAGCATATCCTGAACTCCAGTAATTGTATGACGGACTTACAGTAAATTCACTCGGAAATTTTAATGTCCTGGTAATATATTCCTCAGTAAAAACTTTACTACCTCTGTTCCAATATGCTTGGCCAAAAGGTAAATTTAGGTTTTCAAAAGTAGCTGTATCGGCATTGGTCATTATATGATCTACACAAAAAAATGCAGGTGTTTTTAGACCAAATTGGTTGGTATCGCTGCTGGTTAAAGTAAATTTTAAACTATCCATACTACCTAAAGAAGTAAGGTTTACAAAGGTCCAATCTTTTACAATATAATCTTGTGAGTTATCAGAAAATCTAAAATCTGCTAAGTAAAATTCTACTTTTTCTGTTTTTAAATTTCCGTTTTGATAAGCATTAATTGTCAATTTAAACCAATCGCTATCATTGCCATTGGTGCCACCAAATTTTTTAGCAAAAGCATCACCATTTTTCATACTTAATGCCGCATAAGTAGTATTTGTAACATATAAACCTGTTAAAGTATTTTGGTTTATTTTTATAAATGTTTCGTTTTGCGAAACAGCATAATTATTGCTATTGTTAAATCCTTTATTGGCATAACTTCCATATAAATTAGTAAAGCCCTCAGTGATAGTATCATTTACTTTTGAATAAGCCCAACCACTATTCCAATAGCCACCAAACGTAATGGCATAACTGTTAGAAAAAGTACAAGAACCACTAGTAAAATTACTGTTTACAGTTCCCGTATTAGGAATTTTTACACTGTTAGTTCCTTGTAATTGAATGTCTTCAAAATCGGCAGTTTGGGCTTGAGCGCTTAAGTAAAATAAAGCAGCAAAGCCTAAAACGCTTGCTATTTTTATAAATTTATATTTCATAATAGTTTTATTTTTTAGTAAATGAGTATTGCAAAGTGAGTTGGAAATTTCTTAGAGGCATTGGCCTATCTGGCATTACTTGATAGCTTTTATTCCAAATATTGTTGATACCTAATTGAATATTTAAATCGTTTTGATTTTTGAAAGTGATGGTTTTTGAAAGTGAGAGATTCCCTATTTCAAAATCGTTGTTCCACTCGCTTAAATCACTTTTAGTATAGCTTACACCTGTATAAGTATGGTTGTATTTAATGGTTAAATTTATGTAATTATAAATTACATTGAACACATGTTTTATCCTTGGTGTAAATATCAATTGCAGCTCTGTTTTGGTATCAATGGCTTGTAAAAAACTTCCAATATAGTTAAACTGAAGCACGTTGTTTTTATTGATATTAACAGCATTTTTTGCCAATATTTCTATTCCTCGGGCATTTACATTTCCAATATTGATGGGCGAAAAAATAGCCGAGTTAATAGGAATCCATTGTATATAATTTTCGGTGGTTTTATAAAATAACGAAATGATATAGTCAAACGCAAATGCTTTGATTTTTTTGATGTGATTGATTGCCAAATCTGATCCCCAACCTTGTTCTGATTGTAGGTTTAAATTGCCTCCATTTTTCCAATATAAATCGTTAAAAGTAGGTAAGCGATAAGTTGCAGCTGCATTCACTTTAAGCAATGTGTTTTTAAATATTTTTTGTTGTAAGTAATAACTTGGCATAAAGGGAACAAAATCTTTATTTACCAAATCTTTTCTTAAGCCAATTTGTTGTTGTGTTTGTTGGTTTTTACTGCTATTTTTAAAATATAAAAATGCAGCTACTCTATTTTGATCTACAGGCTCATTATAGCCATCAACATTGGCAAAAGCTAACCAGTTTATGATTCCAAAATGGATTGAATTATTGGTGTTAAAAGAATAGTTTTTTTCAGCAGATAAATTATAAGTATAACTCTTATTATTTGATGCACTTATATCGTTACTTTTAAAATATACTTCATCATAAAAATAGGCTAATTTTATTTCGTTATTACTTTTTAAAGTTTTGTGTTGCCAAGTAATAGCTGTGCGTATATTTTTATCTTTTTGAACAGCATCATTATTGGCTGCATTGATGTTTGGGGCTATCTGTTTTTCGCTTTCGTTATACCAAACTAATCCTGTAAAATTGGTTTTATTATTTTTGGTAAATGCAAAAACTTGCTGAAAACCATTATTGGTTAAATGGGCATTTTTTTGATAAAAATTTTGGTTTTTATATTCATATTCAAAACTGTTATCACCAAAGCTATTAAACACTTTGGTGCTTGAAAATAGTTTCTTGTAATTGAAGCTTATTTTAAAACCATTTTGAAAAATACCATAATCAAACGCGCTTGTAAAAAGTTCAATTTTGGGTTTTTGATGCGTAGCAATTTGGCTATTAATAAACAATAATCCAGCCATGGATCCACTTCCCCAAACTCCACCATTACCGCCATATTGCAAGCTAATTTCATCGCTTAAAAAAACTGGGATACTGCTAAAATCAATTTGTCCATTCATTGGGTTTTGAATATTGATTCCGTTCCAAATTACAGGAGTGTGGTAAGCATTACTTCCTCTAAAACTTGCAGTAGCCAATCCGCCCGAACCATAATTGCGAATAAAAACAGGTGTGTTTTCTTGTAACACTTCAGCCATGCTGCTTCCTTGTCTACTTTGTAACTCTATTGGAGTTATGTTTTGAATTACGGTGCTTTTATTTAGACTTTCTAGCCTTAAACTTTTAATAAATACTGTTTGTAATTTTTGGGCAGAATCATTGGTTTCTGTTTGAGCATAAGCCCAAAAGAACACACAATTCATTACAAATGCACAGTAGTATTTTATCATTTTTTATAAAATAAAACTGTAGCAAACGGAAATTAATACATGCAACAAAGCATACATCAATTTATCGTTGAAGTAATGATGCCGAAAAAAGAAACTTTTAAAAGTTAAAATAAATCGAAACCACTGCAAGCCTTTATTCCCGAAAGCTACAATATGTTTTTGCAATTGGCAGGTCTTCTGACTCGTATCACTTTTGTTTGGTCTTCCCGTTCCGAAGGCGGAACAGTGACAAAGATTTGAAACAAAAATTGATTTTAACCTTTTGTGGTTAAAATATGATACTCACAGCAGCGGGTACTGTTCAGGTTTTTCACCTGATTCCCTTTTAATTTTTGAAATAACCAAACAGCTACTTTAAAAACCAAATGCACAGCAAATATAATTTGAATGTTTAAACGAACAAGTAAAAAATAAAATTTAGTATAGTATCGCCTCTACGAGGCTTGTTTTTGTTTGACTTATTTATAGTTACAATAGTGTCGCTTCTACGAAGCTAGTTTAAAAGGTAAATGTGGCTTTACAAAAGTTAAAAGTATAAATGCTATTGTATTTTTTTTCTAAAAGAATTGTTTTGATGGTTTATCAAAGCAACGTAGTTGCGAAACTATTGTAAAAAACAGAAAGGGGAATGTCACAAAGCCCCATCGGGGCGATACTTTTTGGGCTATAAACCAAGTAGATATTTTACTTATCATATAAAAAAGTATCGCCTCTACGAGACTTGTTTTTGTTTGACTTATTTATAGTTACAATAGTGTCGCTTCCACGAAGCTAGTTTAAAAGGTAAATGTGGCTTCACAAAAGTTAAAAGTATAAATGCTATTGTATTTTTTTCTAAAAAGAAGTGTTTTGATGGTTTATCAAAGCAACGTAGTTGCGAAACTATTGCAAAAAAACAGAAAAGGGAATGCCACCAAGCCCCCCATCGGGGCGACACTTTTTAAGTTATAAAGTCGAATAAATATTTTTCATCATATTCAATTTCAAATTTTTCTAAAAAGTCTAAATACTCTTCTTTAAAACCACGTTTTTTATGATGTTCTTCTTGGTTTTTAATATAGTTATAAACAGCGTCAACTTGTGATTTTGCATAAGTAAATGCACCATAACCTTGTTGCCATTCAAATTTACCGTTCACCAAATTATTATCATTAATAAACTTAGATGAATTAGATTTTACATCTCTAACCAAATCTGATATTGCGAATTTAGGATTCAAACCAACAAACAAATGAACATGATCAGAATGGCCATTAACTATGATTGATTTATGTTCACACTCTTCAACTATTCCAGACATGTATTTGAAAATTCGTTCTCTTAAATTTTTCTCCAATAAGTTCTGTCTTCCCTTTACTGGAAATACTATTTGAACATAAAGTTGGGTGTATGTATTTGGCATAATAATACTTGTTTGAGCAAAAATGTGCTTTTCAAAATTAAAAGTAAAGTAGTTATTAACTAAATTTCATAATCTGCTAAAATTTGCGGTTTTTTGTAGTTACAAATTATGTCAGATATCATCAAGCTTTTACCCGAACATGTAGCTAATCAAATAGCAGCAGGCGAGGTAATTCAAAGGCCAGCAAGTATAGTTAAAGAGTTGTTAGATAACAGCATAGATGCTGGTGCTACACATATAAAACTCATTTTAAAAGATGCTGGAAAAGCTTTAGTTCAGGTTATTGACAACGGAAAAGGAATGAGTGAAACCGATGCACGTATGTGTTGGGAACGCCATGCTACCTCAAAAATTAAAACTATTGAAGATGTTTTTAAAATTAAAACCATGGGTTTTAGGGGTGAGGCATTGGCTTCTGTTGCCTCTGTAGCGCAAGTCGAGCTTAAAACCAAACGAAACGAAGATACCATTGGTACTTATATTTTAATAGAAGGTAGCAATATCATAAAGCACGAAGCCATTTCGTGGCAAACAGGAACCAGTATTTCGGTAAAAAATTTATTCTTTAATATTCCAGCTCGTAGAAATTTTTTAAAGTCAAATCCTGTGGAGTTGCGCCATATCATTGATGAATTTACTCGAGCAGCTTTAGCTAATCCGCATATAGGTTTTGAGTTATGGCATAACGATGATCAAATGCATAACCTAAAACCAGCCGATTTGGCTTTTAGAATAAGCGATTTGTTTGACGATAAAAAACCTGATGATTTATTACTTTTTGAGGAACAAACCACCATTATCAATGCAAGTGGTTTTATTGGTAAACCTCAAATTGCTAAAAAAACCAGAGGCGACCAATATATTTTTGTAAATAACCGTTTTATAAAAGATGCTTATTTGAATCACGCTATTGTAAGTG
>JBIIBC010000056.1:0-9855 GCA_044239605.1 Bacteroidia bacterium
ATATTGGCTAGTGCGCATATAACTGGCTTTTAAACTACTGCTTGAGTTTAATTCATATTTTACCGCAGCTCTTGGCTCCAAGTTAAAGTAGTTTTGCATTGACTCAAAGTCATCGTATTTTTCAATTCCTGTCAATACTCTACCAAACGAGTTATAATCATTGCTATAAATTTGTTTTTCGCCTTTACCTAAGTATTGAAAAGTTGAAAAGCGTAAACCATAACTTACAGATAACCTAGCATTAATCGTTTGGTCGTTAGAGGCATAAAGTGCATTTTCTAAAGAATATTTGTAAGGTAAATTTATATCTTGACGAACACCACCGCTAACAAAACTTGCATTAGCAGGATTAAATTGGTAAAAAATACTTTGACCTCCTAAATTAATGGTGTTTTTGCTGTTTAAATACCAAGTAAAATCTTGTTTTAAACTGTAATTAATAATGCGCGATGTCCATTTAAAAGCATCTCTAGCCCCAATATTATCGGTACCAATTCCATAATCATAATTACTATAAAATGCAGTGGTATTACTAAATAATTTACTTTTTATTTCGTGGTTCCAACGAGCAGTTAAGGTTTGATTTCCCCAATTAAAACCAAACGAAGAAACACCAAATACATCTCGTCCCATATAGCCAGATAAATAAACTTTATCTTTTTTACCAAGACTGTAATTTGCTTTCATTGTTAAATCGTAAAAATACAGTTGAAAGCCATTAAAGTCTTTATTTCCTGCCAAAAAAGGAGTCGCTAACACATCGCCATAACTTCTACGACCAGCAATAATATATGAACCTTTACCTTTATTAATTGGTCCTTCTAAAGTTAAGCGAGAAAATATTAAGCCTATTCCACCTTGTGCAGCAAAATGTTTTTTATTTCCATCTTTTAACCTAACATCTAAAATGGATGATAATCGTCCACCATATTTTGCATTTATACCACCTTTAAATAATTTTACATCTTTAACAGCATCCGGATTAAAAACCGAAAAGAAACCAAATAAATGCGATGAATTATAAACAGGTGCTTCATCTAATAAAATTAAATTTTGGTCTATACTCCCTCCACGAACATTAAAACCTGAAGCGCCCTCCCCTACTGTACTTACTCCTGGTAAAAGTTGTATACTTCTTACTAAATCTACCTCGCCTAATAAAGCTGGAATTTTACTAATGGTTTTCATATCCAACTTGTTTGTAGACATTTCAGTAGTTTTAATGTTTTCGTTTTTTTTCTCTCCAATTACATTTACGGCCTTTAGTTCTTTGTTTTGAGGTACCAATTCAAAACTTATTTTTTGGTTAGATGATAAGTTAATTGTTTGGTTGATCGTATTATACCCAAGGTATTTAATTGAAACCACATAAGTGTTTGGTTCTAGGGTAATGGAATAATAGCCGTATTCGTTAGTTACAGCGCCTTTACCTGTTTCTTTAACGATTACTGATACGCCAATTAAATCTTCGCCTGATTTACTATCGCGAACATAGCCGCTTAATACCACTTTGCCTTTTTGCTGGGCAAAAGTATTTAAGTTTAAAAATAGAATAAAGGAATAAATCAAAAATGATTTTAGGTTAAATTTCATGTTTTGTGCTTTTTTTTCGGCCGCAATATTAATGCAGCAATTGGTTAATTGTATTATATTAAATTTAATTTTTACCAAATTATTGTAAGTGGCTTACTGCAAAAATTATTGGTAATACAAACTGATATAAGGCTTTGAATGTAATAACAAAGAACCTAAAAAAAGTTTTGCAGCTACAAGCTATATGCAATTAATTTTAAAGCGTTTAAGAAATAAAATATTTCTTTTTAATTATTTATCGTAATATTGCAATATAATAATAGATAATATGGGAGCTAGTAAAACAGAACATTTTTCCGATAAACAAAATCAAATAGCAGCTATGGCTAAAGCCATTGGTCATCCTGCGCGTGTAGCTATTATTGAGTATTTACTTTCAGTTGATACTTGTATTTGTGGCGACATAGTAAATGTTTTGCCTTTAGCTCAGCCAACAGTTTCGCAACATTTAAAAGAACTGAAAAATGCGGGAATTATTAAAGGAAGCATTGAAGGAACAGCAGTTTGTTATTGTTTAAATCCTGATGCGATCAATGTTTTGGAGGCTTTTTTTGCTCACATTACTATTAATATAAATAACAAAAAAACTAACTGTTGTTAGTGATGTATAAAAATTTAAAAAAAAATAAGATGAAATTATCAGAAGTAAAGGAAAAATTAAATTCAATATCAGAGGTAAGTTTTGTATTGCCTAATGGTACTCAGGTTCCCGCCCATTTTCATGTAACTGAGGTGGGAGAAATAACCAAACATTTTATTGATTGTGGTGGAACGGTTCGAATAGAAAAAGTGGTTAATTTTCAACTTTGGGAAGCCAACGATTTTGACCATAGGTTAGCACCACAAAAGTTGTTAAATATTATCCAACTATCGGAAAAGGTATTAAATGTTGGCGATTACGAAGTAGAAGTAGAGTATCAAGCTGAAACCATTGGCAAGTTTAATATTGATTTTAATGGAACTGATTTTGTTTTAGTCAATAAAAAAACTGATTGTTTGGCAAAAGACAATTGCGGTATACCAACTGAAAAATTGAAGGTAAAACTTATTGAATTAGTGCCAGAACAAAACTGCTGCACACCCGGTGGAGGTTGTTGTTAGATAACTGATAGAACAAGTCCACTTTGCCGTCATTCAGAAGGAATCCCCTTTACTTGGCAACCAAATTTAAATTACAAAGTTGATTAATAAAAAAGGGATGCGCTGCATAACGAATCTTAAAATGATACAAAAACAATGAATACAAACAAAACCATTGCACAACGAAAACGACTAGGCTTTTTAGATCAATATTTAACTTTATGGATATTTTTAGCCATGGCAGTTGGTGTATCCATTGGATATTTTATTCCATCATCGGCTAATTTTATTGATTCATTTTCGAACGGAACCACCAATATACCACTGGCAATTGGATTAATTTTAATGATGTATCCACCACTTACCAAAGTAAAATTCGAAAAAATTCCATCACTATTTGCTAATAAAAAGTTACTCTTTGTTTCCTTTTTTATTACTTGGATTATTGGACCTTTTTTGATGTTTTTATTGGCTACTTTTTTCTTAAAAAATTATCCTGATTATATGACAGGCTTAATAATTATTGGGCTTGCGCCATGTATTGCTATGGTTATAGTTTGGAACGAGTTAGCTGGAGGAAATAGAGAATATGTAGCTGGATTAGTGGGAATAAATAGTATTTTACAAGTACTGTTCTTTAGTTTATATGCTTATTTTTATTTAGAAATTATGTTACCATTATTTGGCATAAAGGCTTTAAGTATAAATATTACCATTGCAGAAATAGCCAAAACTGTTGGTGTTTATTTAGGAATTCCTTTTGCCTTAGCAGTAATTAGCAAATTGGTTTTAACTAAAACCAAAGGCGAGCAATGGTTCAACAGAAGGTTTATTCCAGCTATTTCACCTATCACATTAATTGCTTTACTTTTTACAATTGTAATTATGTTCAGTCTAAAAGGGCAAATGATAGTTTCAATCCCTTTTGATGTAATTAGAATTGCCATCCCTTTGGTAATTTTCTTTGCCATAATGTTTACACTTACTTTTTTAGTGGCCAAGTTTGTTGGAGCTAATTATGAAGAGAATGCAGCCATATCGTTTACTGCCTCTGGCAATAATTTTGAATTGGCCATTGCTGTATCTATTGGTGTTTTTGGTATTAACAGCGGACAAGCATTTGCAGGAGTAATTGGCCCATTGGTAGAAGTTCCTGCATTGATTTTATTAGTAAAATTTGCTTATTTCTTAAAACAAAAATTATATAAAAATGAACTTGCATAATAATTTACAACAAGCCATTTCAAAACTTGAACTTGAGTTTGATTTAATTTCGGAAACCCGAAAGCAAGAACTGAAAGAAATTGCTTTAACTATAAAAAATAGTTTAACATTGTTTGGCCGAGCAGATTTAACAGTTATTTGTACCCATAATTCGCGTAGAAGCCAGTTAGGGCAATTGTGGATAAAAGTGGCAGCTTTGTATTATGGTATTGAAAACATACATACTTTTTCAGGCGGAACAGAAGCCACTGCATTTAATATTAGAATGGTGAATGCACTCCATGATTTTGGATTTGAAATAAAAGTTTTAGATGAAACTTTAAATCCTAAATACCATATTAAATTGGCTGAAAATGATGAAACTATGGATGTTTTATATTCAAAAGTATATAGCGAAAGTTATAATCCTCAACAAAATTTTATTGCCATAATGGTTTGTAATTCGGCCGACCAAGGCTGCCCAATTGTAGCAGGAGCTTTTAAAAGAGTTTCATTGCCCTACCATGATCCTAAAGCATTTGATGATACCGAATTAGAAAAAGAAAAGTATTTAGAAAAAGTGAGCGAAATTGGAAGAGAGATGTTGTTCATTTTGAAGTATTTTGGAAATTAATTTTACTATTTTCCAAAAATTTTGTGTAAAAATTTTGTTTATAACATGTTAAATGCGACATTTGGTTTACCAATGAACAAAAAACCATGACGAAAACTTTACTTACCATTTGCATTATTTTTAGCACAATTTGCATAGCAAGTGCAACATCAATTATTGTTTCGCCAAATACAGATGTAGTTATTCAGGCTAAAAGTTATTACCAAAGTTATAATGGACAAACCATTACCATTTCAGCAGGAAGCAGCTTACAAGTTTATAATACTTTGTATGTAAATATTGGTGCTAGCGATACTTTATTGGTAGATGCAACCAATACTTCAAATGGATTTTTTGTTAGAAATCCTATTCAATTTAAAGGTTTGGTTGGCTCGGTTAATTTGCCTATAATAATTAAAAATAAACCGAATAAAAAAATACAAATACGTCAATTAAACTTAGGTAGTAGTTATGGTTTAAACTTTCATTTTTGCTCAAACATAAAAGTTTCAGGACTAGAGAACGGAAATAGTTATATGCTAAGTATTGCCAATTTTGCTAGCACCGCAAGTGCAGGAATCTCATTGGATAAAGGTACTAAAAATGTAGAAATAGAACATCTAGAAATTAGTAATATCGGGGCACAAGCCATAATGTTTAAATCGGCTGAACCCTTTAATGGCTCAAAAGTAGTTACTGATACCGCTTATTTTAGAACTTATGCCACAGCAAATACACTTGGCAAGGGCAGTTTTCACGACAATTATATTCATAATGTAGGAAATGAAGGGTTTTTTATTGGCTCCACAATTTTTGATATAGGAAACCCAATAATAGTAAACATCAATGCAGCTTTTGCAGCAAGTTTACCAACTAATAATGTTTTAAAAAGTGTAAATGGAATTTGGCAATTTACGCCACATTTTGCTGATAGTATTTTAATTTATAACAACATAACAGATACAACTGGATATGATGGAATACAGGTTTCGATGGCTAAATTTTACCGAGTTTATAATAATAAAGTTAAAAATTGGGCTACCAAAAAAATATATGGTCAAAATGCAGGCATTTTTATTGGAACACCAAGTATTGGCGAAACATACAATAACAAAATTATTAATGGAAGTGGTGCTGCAATTCAATGTTTTGGAGTAAAAAATAGATTTTTCAATAATGTCATTGTTCGTCCTAATTTAGATAGTAAAGAACCTAATTGGTGGAATATTAATGCTATTTATTTTAATGATAAAGCATGTACCAATAATACATTAACTTTATTAGGAATAAACTACACCCAAACTTTATTTGAAGCTGCACACAATACCATAATTTTAAATAAAAATGATTCAGGTAGAGCATTATTTTTTGTTCAAAATTTTCATAACCAAACTGTAGCAAAATGCTACAATAATTTAGGTGTTCAAGATCGTAATCCAGATATAACAAACGAACAAAATCGTGTGTTAGCCAATCCAATTTTTAGCGCCAATCCAATTCAAACAAATTTTAGTAGCACCAATAATTTTTCAAGTACTGACCTACAAGCAGTAGGCTTTGTTGATGTAGCGGCTGATAATTATGAATTGGTAACCAATTGCCAAGCATGCAGAAATGCCCAACCACTTGGCGCTTCAAATACATTGATAACAAGAGATTTAAACAATTTGTCGCGTATTTTTGATAACAAAACAAATTCAAGCATTCCAAATCCAAGTTTTGGAAGTTTTGAAAGTAAATCATACGTGAGTATAACTATACCAAGTACAATAGAAGTGGTGGTACAAGCCACAAGTTTTTATCAAAGTTATAATCAACAAACAGTTCAAATAGCACCTGGAGGTAGTTTACAAGTTTATAATTATTTATACGTAAACATAGCGCCAGGTGACACATTACAAATTGACGCCACTAATTTAACTAATGGTATTTACAACCGAACACCATTAACTTTTCAAGGTTTAACAGGTAATAGTTTATTTCCGATAGTTATAAAAAATAAGAATGGTAAAACTATTCAAATTACACAAGCCAATAGCCAAAGTAGTTTTGGAATAACATTTAAGTTTTGTGAAAGCATAAAAGTTACAGGATTAGAAAATGGACAAAGTTACCGCCTTAAAATAAATGGTATATACAGCGTAGCTGGGATGGGAGTAATTTTTGACAGAGGGACCAAGAACGTAGAACTTTCACATGTTGAAATTTCAAACACAGGAGCACAAGGAGTTCAGTTTAAATCTCCTGAGCCCTACAATAACTCAAAAATTGTTACAGACACTGCCTATTTTAGACAATATGTAAATTTAGCAACGTTGGGAACAGGAATTTTTTACAACAATTACATTCATGATGTAGGAAGTGAAGGATTTTATATTGGCTCTACCTCATACGATGTTGGAGATGGATTAGCCATTACCATCAATCAAACTTTTGCAGAGAGTTTACCAAATAACGGAATAATTACTTTTAAAAATAATAGTTGGCGTTTTTTGCCACATTTGGCGCAAGATATCCAAGTATATAACAATAAAATAGAAAACACAGGTTGGGATGGAATACAAGTAGCAAGTGCAAAAAAATATATTGTTTATAATAATACTATAAAAAACTGGGGACAAAGCAAAGCATACAACCAAATGTATGGAATAATTATAGGTTCACCTAGTATGGGTGATGTATATAACAATACCATTAATACAGGGAATGGAAGTGCTATACAATGCTTTGGAATCAGAAATCGTTTTTTCAACAATTTAATTATTCGTCCAAATTTAGATAGCAAAGAAGCAACTTGGTGGGCTATTAATGCCGTTTATTTATCAGATAAATCATGCACTCCGCAAGTTTTAGAAAGATTAGGCATTACCTACAGTCAAACTTTATTTGAAGCTATGCATAACACTATAATTATGGATAAAAATGATTCAGGAAGAGCAATATCTTTTCTTCAAAACTTCGCCAATAATACCATAGCAAAATGCTACAGTAATTTAGCTGTAAGAGACGCAAATCCTGAAAGTTTAAATACCAATTCAATAACTTTACCGAATCCTATTTTTATTGCCAACCCACAACAAACCAATTTTAGTTTGGCCAATAATATTGTTAGCACCGACTTACAAACAATTGATTTTATTGACATCAATACAGATAATTACAATTTAAACCCTAATTGTGTTATTTGTAATTCAGCTCCATTATTGACACAACCTGTAAACGACAAAATTTATTTTGACTTAAATAACAATTCAAGAAAAGTAATTTCAACAAGTGGCACTGCATTGAATCCAACTTTTGGATGCTATGAGCCCATTGTTTCAAATACCAATAAGGAAATAAAAACAAAAAAAGAGGAGTTAGAGTTAAATACATTCCCAAATCCTATAAAAGGTCAAGAGCTCAATAATATAATTTTTGAAATAAAAAATGATAATAAAACAGCAATGGTATATAAAATTGAACTAGTAGATTTTATAGGAAAATCATATGAGTTTGATTTAATTAATATTGAAAATGAAAATAGGTACAGGTTAAATTTAACCAATTACAATTATTTGGCCGGTGGTTTGTATTTTGGTAACATATTGGCCAATAACAAAAGAGTTTTGAATCTTAAATTACTGATTGAATAATTTAGACTCGTAATAAAAACAATAACATACAGATTTTCAGTAGGTAATTTTTTTTTGTTAATTATAAATTTAATTACGTGCTTAAATTTAATTTTTGGCGCTTAATTTGTAACTGTAATTTTATAAAATTATTATTATGAAACAACTAAGTTTTATTTCATTATTATTTCTGTGTTCATTTATACCACAGAATCACAAAATACAAGAAGAATTAGATGATGTTTTAACTAAATTAAAAAAAGTAAACACTGCATATACTTACGGAGAAAAATTAACGTATCGAGTTCATTATGGCCCACTTGATGGAGGCAAGGCTTACTTTAGTGTTGATGCTGACCCACAGGTTGTAAATAATCGCAATACATATTATGTTAAAGTTAATGGCAAATCAGCAGGTTTGGTAGATATGATGTTTAAAGTAAAAGATGAATTTGAAAGTTATATTGATCAAGAAGCCTTAGTTCCACTAAAAGCAACAAAAAAAATTAAAGAAGGTAAATATACTGATAGTGATTTTATTATTTTTGATCATGCAGCAAAAACAGCTTCAGGAAGAAGAGGGAAAACTGAAATATTAGCCAATACTCAAGATATAATAAGTGCGATTTATTATGCTAGAAGCATGGATATGACAAGCGCCAAACAAGGAGACGTGTTTCCTGTTCCATTTTACTTAGATGGTAAAACTTATGAATTACGCTTCAAATTTGAAAAGAGAGAAGTTATAAAAACAGACTTAGGAACATTTAAAACCATTAAAGTAAAACCTCAGTTAATAGAAGGCAGGGTATTTAAAGACAATGAAGCACTCACTTTATGGGTTACAGATGATGATAACAAAATACCAATAAGGGTAGAAAGTGATATATTTGTTGGAAGTGTAAAAGTTGATATTGCTGAAATGAGTGGAATTAGAAATCCATTAACTTCAAAAATTAATTAAAAAGAGCTTTTACTGGATTTGTTTTAAATTATTGAAAACTATAATAAACATTAAATAAGATTAATGTTTTTTGTAGTTTTTATATCCAATTTCCCAACCAAATAATAAGTATGCAATGCGTTTCAATTTATCTTTCAACTTTACTTTATTATAACTTAAATCAAACTCAAATTCCCAATTTTTTTGAGCTATACGTGAAAGCATTACCTTAGGATGAGTACCCATAAATTTAGATAATGAATCAATTTTACTATAATCAAAAGTATCTGCTTTTATAACATTTTTATCAATCCATTCTTGGTCATGCCAAAGTTTATGAAACTGCTCCTGTTTAAGCTGCATAGCTCTAGGGTCTTTTACCCAACCGTAATGATAAACATAAGCATCAATGGCTTTTACATGCAATTTTTGATTGTTATTTTTTCTAAATCCTTGGGCGTCTTTGTATGAATATATTTGCTTGTTGTTTTTTACAATCCTAATTTCATTATTATACCAAGTGCTCGAATTTCCAACATAATTATACGAACCATAAAAGTGAAGGTACTTAAATAGCAATCCATCTATTTTAGGACTATTTTTAAACGCTATCATGGCGCTTTTTATGATGGGTAAATATTTTTCATGAATTACTTCATCGCCTTGAATATAAAAACACCAATCATAGTATGCAGGGATGGCTTGAAATGCCTTATTGGTTTCAACAGCCAATACTTTACCACCTTCTTTTAAAGTTTCGTCCCAAAGGGTTTTAATAATTTTTATTTTATAAGGATCAATACTCTTTA
>JBIIBC010000032.1:0-35020 GCA_044239605.1 Bacteroidia bacterium
AAGATCTCAACAAAGCCATTAAAATGGGATCTGAGGAAGCTATAGAATTACTTGCCGAATATTTTAGTGAAGGAGATGCTTAAATAGAAATTATGAAGAAAATATCAATTTTATGTTTGACACTACTAGCAATTCAATTTTCAATAGCAAAGGCTCAAAATTGGACAAGTACGCAAATTGAAAAAGCAAATACAGCAAAAGATATCGCCTATTTAACAAGCGTTGAAAAAGAATGTGTGCTGTACATTAATCTGTGTAGACTCTATCCAAAAGATTTTCTAAAAAATGAAGTGCTAAACTATTACGGGACAGCCAAGTATGGTGATTATGTGAAAAATTCGAGCTACCGGCAATCATTGATAAACTTACTAAATAATATGCAACCTGTTGATGCGCTTTACTTTGATAGTGAAGCCTATAAAAATGCCAAATGCTTTGCCATTGAACAAGGAAAAGCTGGCACAACTGGTCACACAAGAATCAATTGTAAAGATGGAAATTACGCCGAGTGCTGCTCCTATGGCATGGATACCGGAAAAGATATAGTGCTGCAATTATTGATTGATCATGATGTTCCTAGTTTAGGGCATAGAATCAATTGTTTAAATAAAGCTTATACCAAAATAGGCGTGTCAGTACAAAACCACGTTAAATGGGACATATGCGCTGTAATAGACATGATATGGTAATCCCTATTAAATCATCAATACAAGCAATCTTGAAACCCTTATTAACCTGCCTCGTAAATACTATCCTTTACGGCATAGTACTACCTATTGCCGTATATGCAATAGCTGATACTGCTATTATCTATTCGTGTAAATATTATTGGGGAGAAGAATACCTAAAAGGTGATTCTGGTTTTAAATTAGGCTTGTGGGTTACATTTTATTTTATCACCCTCACCCTTTATTATTACCTGTTTGCATTTATTAGTTTTGGCTTTGATCATAAATTACGAAAAGTGTCTATTGCGCTTACAATAGCAATGCCCATTGTATTTCATTATGATATGAGTGCTTATGATTACCGCATTACAGTTTGCTTTGCGGGATTTCACTTAACGTATTATGTATTGTTTTATGGGTTTGTGTGGGTACAGAGGAATTTGAGCCGACGAATTGAAAAAAAGATGAACTATTTAACCAACTGATTTAAAAAATGATCTAAATCAGGAACTTTGTTTTCAATGATATCCCACACAATATCATAGTCGATGCCAAAGTAATCATGAATTAATTTATCCCTAGCTCCAGCTATTTTCTTCCATTCAACATAATGATGCTGGACTTTAAATTCGTCGCTAATTTTTTTAGACGCTTCGCCAATAATTTCTATACTTCTAACAACAGCGCGGCAAAGGACTTCATCGTCAATAACTTGATCTTTTGTTTTTTTATCAGTATGTTCGATTATAAAAGCTGTTTCTGTCAGAATGTGACGAACCAATTCGAGATTAGAGGCTAACATTAACGACCTCATTTAAAATATGAGGTCCAATGTGCTTACTTAATGATTGAGGTGTAACAAGCTCTACTTTTCTACCCAATAAACCTTCCAAGAAAAAAGACAACTCCATAAAATTATCAAAGCTCTTTTTTTCAGGAATAAATTCAACTAACAAATCAACATCGCTAGTTTCATTAACAGTGTCTTTTGAAAATGATCCAAAAATTCCTAAACTATTTACCCCAAAAGATTTGATCTTGTCTCTGTTTTCAGAGAACGCATGTAAAAGGTCTTGTTTAGAATTGTATTGTAACGTTTTCATTGTAAGATCAAATTTACAATTAAATTGAAGATTAGTTTTGTTTTCATTTCAATTGACGTTAATTCTACGTATAAACCACCTATGGTAGCTCCTTAAACAGCAGTGCGTAGTAACCATCCCCCTCATTAGTGGTAAAAACGCGCATGTGCTTTGTTCTCATACTGTCCGAGTCATCAATAATAAGACGGTCTGGCTTATCTGGCCCAATAATGCCAGCAGCAGCAAAATACTTTGCGGCAGCATGTATTTGCGCCATAGAAACAATAAATGAAACGAGGTATAGGTTTTGAATGGTGAGCTCCTTTTTAAACTCTATGTAATGACCTTTTTGCTCCTGAAATAACCCTGCTAACTTATTACTGATAAGCCCCTGCTTAAACCTCAAATAAGCATCATCTAATTTTTTAACAGGTAAAATAAACATCATGAGTTTACCTGCTGGATAGTAATTAAGTTCCGTTTTACCCGGATACATCACTAAAATGTTTCCTAACGAGGTAATGGCATTTGAAGCCTCTAGGTATAGAGGGTCTTTACCTAAATCCCAACAGGTGGCATCAAATAAAAGGGCTTTTTCGAGAGATCTGTTAACGGTGAGCCTGCTGCGTGTACCATTTGAATTAAAGGTTTCTAACTCGCAGCCTCCTGCATCCCAAGTAACGGTATGTACTAGCTTTTGGGAAATTTGAGAAATGTAGTTTGCTGTTAGCTAATTGTCTGTTTCAACAATACTTTGCTTGTCAATAAAGCCATAGCCCATAGACTCAGGTAATTGACGACCGTTTTTGGAAGTGTAAGCGATTTGCATAATGGTATGATTTTAAGGTTATTAAATCACACCAAGAACTAGATAGGGATTACATTTTATTGTGACTGTAAGTCCTCATCGTATTACCACCGCGGAGTGTTGCTCTCGGTTGGTACCCAGTTAAGGGTTCTTGATGATAGGGCGAAGGTAGAAAAATTTATTGAATGGAGAGAGGTTGAGGAGTTAAAGGGTTCTTAAAAAAGTAAGTCAACACCATTTAGCTAGATTGCTCATTTTACTTTTTCATTAGTTAGTTCAATAGTCCAAGACTCTCCATCCTGGTCATTACATTGAACTTTTTTTCCAACTTCTAGTTGGCAATCGTTAAATTCCAAATAACCTTCATTCGACCAAAAAACTTTATCTAAAACAATATATTTGATTGTATATGCATTACTGTGTTCAATCCCGTAAGCGTCTTCGGTTGGCTCTCCTTCTTCTTCCTCAGAATATACATGAATTTCAGCTGGTAACCGATAATTTTTACTTTCCTCGCCATCTGGAAATACATTTACATAGTATTGTGTCCTATATTCAAATTTCTCGAAATAGCTACCTAATATTTCGTCACCATAACTACTGATATATGTGTTCTTCCCAAAAATGAAAAGCATATATATAACCAAAGCATGTCCAATTGCAATTGGTGAGGTGAATTTATCTCTCTCTATTACTTCCCAGATTAATATTCGAATGCAGAAAATAATACACATGAAGACCACTCCAATAAAAATATTGGGGCCGAATGGTTTTATATAATCAACAGAATGATATGCCAAAAGTAGAATTATGCATATCTTAAAATAATTCCCAAGGTTGGAATCCTTTGTAATTTGATCTTTTGATTTGATTAAATGCACAAAAGTTGCAGAATCTGCTAATGTTTCATGCGCTTTTTTATACTTCTTTAGTAGGTCTTCTTTTTCAAAAAAACTGTTACATTCTAAAGTGTTACTTTTTTCATACTCAAGTTTTATGATTTCATTTTCAATAGCTTTTTTGTCTAACGTTTCAAAGAAGAAATAAAAACATACCACTAAAAAAAGAATTGCATAAAATATTGCTAAGACTATCTCTACTTGCTGCTTTTGGGAATAAGGAAAATATAATGAAATAAAAATATAAGCAAATGCTACAATTCCAATGAACCAACTAAGATATTTAGGTTTTAGGTAGTAGTTTGTTTTAAAGTATATCATTTTTTATAGCTATTAGAGTAAAACCAGTTGCTTTAGACTGATAAGATTATTCCGATTTGTTAAACTCTTTAATGTACAACATATTCCCCTGTCCGAGTGTCTAGAATACGAACTTCCTCACCCATTTCATCTCCATTGATATTGAATCTTTTTATTTTTACTTCTTTGAACCTGCCATTCTCATTAGACTCAACAACCTGCTGAGAATAATCAGGAGAATCATTCAAAAGTGTAAATACTAATATAAGAGTTAATTGAATCAACACAATAATCTTAAAAACAATATCAAAGTTGATTTTTTTCATTTTGGCTGGATTTGATTATTTAAATCGGAAATGATATTACGAATATAACATAATTTTATTATACTATATTTACATCAGTAATGGGACATTTCTTCATTAAATGAAAATCATGAAAACTGTAAAAATAATTCTAGCAGCAATGTTGTTCTTATGTTTAGCTAAAATGCCATATGGTTATTTTCAATTTGTACGTTTTGGTGCATTAGTTGGATTTACTTTACTTGCTTACAATTCATATGAAAAAGGCTTAACAAATTATATGATTATATTTATTGGACTTGCATTATTATTCCAGCCTTTTTTGAAAATTGCACTAGGCAGGGAATTATGGAATATTGTTGATGTTATTGTAGCAATTGGGCTTTTAGTCTCAATCAAAGAGCCACATAAAAATAAATGATATGAAAAAATATATACTTATACCGATTTTAATTTTATTTTTTTTGAGCTGCTCTGTACAAAAAGAGTATGAAAAAGCAATATCCAATAATAACATAGTTGAATACAATTCTTTCTTAAGAAGCCATCCCAATAGCAAGTATAGTCCAGAGATAAGAACTAGACTTGCCTATATGTACGATGATGTAGCATGGGATTACGCCAAAAGACTAAACACAGAAAAATCCTACGAGCAATACTTAAACCAGTATCCCTATGGAAATCACAGATATCAAGCTAGCACAGAACAAAATTTACTAGCAACAAAAAGAATCGAAGAAGCAAAAAGAATTGAGGAGGATAATGCATGGGGAACTGCATTGTATTATAATAATATAAGCACTTATACAAAGTACATTAAAGACTATAGATATGGTAAACATGTATACGAGGCACAACAAAGAATAAAAGAATTAGAGCTTCTTACAAAAAAGGAGACTCCAAATAATAATTACAGCAATAATTATTCAGATAACGTAAGTATTAATGAAAAAAGAGAATGGGAAAAAGCTAAAAAGCTAAATACAATTGCCTCTTATAAAGCATATTTAAAAAAATACCCTTACGGTGCTTATACTACTGAAGCTGAAGAAAAGATAATTGATAAAGAAGTTTCAACGATAATGGCAGGAAAACATGGAGAGATGCCTGCTCCACAGCGTTCATATTCAGGGAGTCTCTATAATACTACAGCTGATATTTCAATCAAAAACGATACGAAATATACTTTGACTGTTCTATACAGCGGCCCTTCTAGTAAAAAAATTGTCATCTCTCCAGGTTTGTCTAATTCAATAAGTTTAAGTCCTGGTTATTACAAAGTAGCAGCTAAAGTAAGCTCTTCGAGTGTTACACCATTTGCAGGATCTAATAATTTTAAAACTGAAAATTATAGCTATAATTTTTATATTAGGACAACTACAAGAAGTTTTTAAAAATTTCCAAGTACTATATTTGAGTTAATCACAATCTTGAGAAAATGCCATATATGGCAATAAGTAAGGAAATTACAAATATGTATTTACCAAATTCTCTGGTTTTTAGATTATACTTATAATATTCTTTGCCTGTATACTTACTGTTCACCTTTGAATTGTTATAACTCCAACCGAAATAAATTCCTGCTAATCCAAATACAGTAATACAAGCTGCAATTTGACCCATTAAAGAAGCAGGTTGCCCATGACTCAACTCTTTATCCTCAGCTTCAATTAAAATATTTAATCTTTCAGTGTAATCCTCTGGAAATCTATTTCGTTTTTTTAACTCACTTTCAACCTCAAGCAATACTTCTGGATTCCATAAATCCATTTCGAATAACATTTTTTCTAAATCTTGATCTGACTTATTCTTTATCGAATTTTTTAATTCATCGGAAATTTGCATATAAATTAAATTAAAAATAATTATGATATTGGATTAGATAAAAAAAACTTATTATTAAATAATCTAAAGAGAATCAATCATTTGCAGCTTTATCATTTGATTCAATAACAAAATCAAAATGTGGCAATTCTAAGTCATTTAAATATAAATTGGAAAATTCAATAGAATTAGACTTTGTCTGTAGATCCGATTCTAAGAAAGCTTCAATTTCTGGAAAAAAAGTAAGTATAGTCTCGTTACTTATCGATAAATATTGTCTAACAGTTTTGAAGAGCTTTATTTCAGAATATTCAATATGATTATCTGCTTTTATTGTTTTTATTGCAAAATCGATTAAAAGTATTTCTTCATTTTCAGTCAAAGAAGATTTAGCTAATAGATCAAAATACTCAGAAATAAACAAATTACTATTTTTGTTTATTTTAGAAATAAGATGATTGATTTCGTGATTAAAATCATTTAATAAAGTCTTTTCAGCGCACATTGTTCTAATTATATCAATTTCTCTAGCATCGATTTTACCATCAGAAGCCATGAAACAAAACGCAGTATTAATCAAAAGCTTATCAAAATTTAGTGAATTCATATTATATACAATTATGGTTTAAATCCAATCCTTTGGCGTTCAATATAATTATCTATTTTTTCACCATTAATTTTTGCCCGAATATTTTCATATTTTTTTAATTCTTCTTTAGAAAATGGTTTAAAATTACCAATAACTTTTTCAAGAAGTTGCATAGTGATTCTTGTATCCTCTGACATCGCTATTGCTGAAGCATCATTTACTATCGATTCAATATCTGCACTGACAAAATTTTCAGTTAAAGTAGATAGTTTATCATAATCTATTCCAAAATCCAATTTCTTTTTTCTCTTATTTAAGCTCATTTGAAATAAAGAAATTCGCAATTTTGAATCCGGTGGGGGTAGATAGAATTTTTTTTCTAGTCTGCCAGATCGAAGCATTGCTGGATCTATCATATCAGGATAATTGGTTGCACCAACAATAAAAATTCCCTTTTCTCCTGTTCGATCCATTTGGGCCAACATTTCATTAACTGCACTTTTTGACATTTCATGGGAATCACTATCTCTATTTGGCAACAACTCATTGATTTCGTCAATAAAGATAATTGTAGGAGCACTCTTCTCTGCTTCTTCAAACATTTTTGCTATGTTTTCTTGTGAAGCATTTACATATTTACTTTTCAAGGTAGAGGGCGTTGTCAGAATAAAATTAAACCCTACCTCCTCAGCAAAATGCTTAGCAAAGAATGTCTTACCACAACCCGGAGGACCATATAAAATCATTCCATTAGGAATTTTTGCACCATACTGAGCTGCTTTTTCTGGATTTTGCAAAATATCAATAACAGATTTTCGCATTTCAGCTTTCAAATCATCTAAACCTGCAATAGCGTCGAAGCCCATACCTGAGCCCTTATTGATTGTAATTTTACGTTCTTTGAAATCACCAGTTACAGCTTCACTAACATTCGAAAAATCGTCAACTTCAACACCGCCATTTAATGCTTTTAAGAAATCATCCGCAGATTGAAATCTATCTTCAGTATTTATTTGTAACGCTTTATTTACAATCTTAATGATGGATCGATCAAAATCAACTATTTCTTGTGAAACATTATCAAATGAAAGATTTTTTTTTCGTTCGTTTAATATACACTCTTCGGCGTTTTTTTCATTTATTCTAAATTGGGATATTTCATTATACCATGGCGGATTACCATATAAAATATTATAAATTAAAGCACCTACTGAAAACAAGTCTGACTGTGGAGAATAAATATTTTTAAAACATTCTGAAGCTAGAAAATTAAGATTCAATCCATCTCTTAAAAACTCTTTAGTTGGTCGATGAAAATACCTAGCATAACCAAAGTCGATTATTTTAGCTTTAGGAGTACTCCCAGATAAATCAATCATTATATTATTTAGTGTTATTTCATTATGTATGACTGGATCATTCAAGTCATGTAAATAAGCCAACCCTGTTAATACATCTGAAAAAATCGATTTTAAATCATAAATAGTTAATGTATTTTCTCTTAAAATTTTTTCAGCCAAGGTTTCCCCAACAATGAAATCAAGTATCAAGTATGCGAATCGTCTATTTTCAAAAAATAATTCTCCGCTATCTTTATAAGACGAAATATTATCATGTTGAATACTTTTTAAAATCTCAATCTCCAAGATATTATTTTCAGTATCAAATGAAGATGCATGAAGATTCGAGTAATTGAAAAGTTTGAGAAAGTAAAGTTTATTATCAACCCCTCTAACCCTATATGTTTCGGCGTTTCTACTTTTTTTTATAAAAAATAAAACAGTGTATTTATCATCTAAGAGATAATTTTGAGATAATATTGATTTTTTTTGAATGTCCATTTACAGAAAATTTATTATTCTAAAGTACCTCCATCATCTCCTTCGGTTAAATCAATTTTTAATTTATAAATCTGCCGCACAAGAGGATCAAGTTGGCTTGACTTGCCTTCTGCAACAAACATTAAACCTTGATTGATTAATTGTCGGGCCTTGTTTTTGTCTTTCCAACTTAGATTGTCAAATTCACTGTCTAAGTATTCAACCCTTCTCCTATCTATATCACCACCTGTAACATCATTTCGTAATTCAATACTAACATTAAAGATTAAATCATTTAATTCCTTAGCTGCTTTTAAATCTTTGAGATGTATTATATTCTCAACAGATTTTTTAAAATCAGCAATAGTAGTTTCTAGTTTTTCAATATTAAATCCAACCTCAATATTATTAGACTTGATTTTATCAACTAAATCTTCAAAATCGTAAAATGTAGATTTTAGCTCTTCTTCTACCTTGGGCCATTCTGCATTTTTTTCAGCAACTTCCAACTTAATTAGCTCTTTTCGCAACCCATCCATGATTTTCATTTTTCCATCTGCATTTCCTTTTTCATTATCTAATTGACTTTCAAGTTTGTCCAGTGATTCTATAACTTCATTTGCATCAATCTTTATTGCTGCTTTTTTTGCTTTAGAAATCTCAGTGATTAAAAGCTCTTCAGTAGGTGCTTCGGTTTGTTTAATTTCAATTTCTAGCTCTTCTGTATAATTTAAAATTGGAAAATAGGCTGAAAATTTCATCAATTGTGACCGATCAACTTTTATAGTAATGTCTACATCACTTCCTTCTGGAAGTAAACCTGGTAATTTCATTCCTGAGATTATAACTTCTGTTACAAAATTATTAAGAACTGGATTTGAACCTTCTGCATCGTAATCACCCTGATAAATAGGTATACGGATGAAATCACTTGACATTCCTGGTCTAATTTCGCTTCTTGTTTTTAAACCATTAACGACTCCGGTTGCTGGAATTCTTTTATTTATTTCCAATCCTTTAACAGGCTGAAATAAGTCTTTATTTTCAAAATGGAAAAACTTAGCAATCCCAATATTGTATGGCAAAACTTGCATGCCATCTAGACCACCAATACCTTGTAAAATACTAAATTGCTTGGGCTCACATTCTAATATATTTCCTTCATTATCGTAAACATTTATATCAAAGGAATTTGAACGCCCTTCTGCTAATTGAATATCAAATAATGATGCTTTTTCGCCTATAGCTTTCTTGCCACTGGACCAAGATCCATCAAACCTAACAATTTCAGCATAAATTTTATCTGGCAAACCACCAATTGTTTTATCTTTTAAAACTTTTAAATTGATCATTGTATCAATCTCAACAGTAGTAGCTTCATAATTTATTTCTAATTGTAGCTTGGCACTATCTCTTGTTGCATCCTTCACCTCATCAGAAACTGAAATTGTCGAAGCGAATAATGCTGCACCTTTTGCAACAACAGTCATGGGATCAACCGAAGTATCAACATTATCTGTAATTTGTTCTTTTAGCATTTTTCGTAAAACAGGAGAATATGTTGGGCCACCAACTAAAATTAATGCTCCAAGGTCAGACCCATTAAGATTATTCCGCTTTAATAAATCTTTACAAATATCAATTGCCTTTTGAAAAATTGGCGAAAGTGCATTATCCATATCTTTTTGAGTCACTAATACCTCAATTATAGGTTCTTCTCCATTTTCATCTTCAAAAGGCAAATCTCCAAGATTCGATAAAATATTAAATGTGTCTTTAAAAGAAAGTTGAATTTTTGCATCTTCTGCATAAAACTTTACTGCATTTCTTAATATCTCTTTTTTAGATGTATCTTCTAGAATACTGTTAATTGCAAAATTTTGTTGAAGATTTGGCAAAATTATCTGATCAACAATTGCTTCATCTAAGTTTTTTCCTCCAAGCCAACTATCGCCATCAGTATCTTTAACAGACAAAATACCTTCTTCAGCTTTAATTAATGCCGCATCAAAAGTTCCTCCACCGAAATCAAAAACTAACCAAAATCCATCTTTAGATTTTGAACCTAAACCATATGCGGTTGCAGCTGCAACTGGCTCTTGTAATAATTCAATTTGCTTAAAACCTAATAATTTAGCTGCTTCTTTAGTTGCTTCATTTTGTGGAGTTATAAATTTTGCGGGTACAGTAATAACAATTGAATTTATATTTTCGTCTTTTATAACTGTTTTTAATGTCTTTAAAATTTCCGAGGATAGTTCTTCTGAAGTATATGACCTTCCCATATTGGTACTTTCATAAGTATGAGTAGTCCCCATAGTTCTTTTAAACTCAATAAAGGTATTTGATTTGCCAGCTTCGAAATTTTTCAATGCTCTTGCGTTGTCAATTTTCATGATACTATAAGCAGAATCACCAACCATAATATCCTTTTTTCTGTTAAAATGAATACATGATGGAAAAGTATCTTTTAAAGTATCTGATTTCTTTATGGTGGGCACTCCATTCTCCATTCTTGCAATTGCAGAATTTGTAGTTCCTAAATCTATGCCATAGTCAATTTTATTTCTCATATTTTATGTTTAATTATATTAATATCCTACAGAAACCTCTAATTGTGCAGTTTGAATCATTTTATCATTATAGTTTACTTGTGGTATCAAAATTTTTGTTATAATCTCTGAATCCTTTTCATATTTTTCGTCGGGGATTGAACTAGTTACAATAACTTTCATCCCTTGATGAAATTGTTTTCCTAAAAGTTCAGGCATTTCATAACCATTAGCAGATAAATTATCTTTTAAAGTTGATATTGAATTTCTTAGATGTTTCATCCCTTTTACATCTTGATCCATTCTATTTAAATTATTTTCCATCACATTGATTTGATTAGCCAATTTCAATGCTAAAGAATGATCAGTTTCTATATTTGATGTATTTGGAATGCTATTTCTCTGTTGTTCTATTAAATGTAATTGAGTGTCCATTAATAAAGTTTGTTTACCAAATTCATTAATTAAACTTTCCTCAATTGTAGACTTCGTTTTGTTTAATTTATCAACAAAATCAGACTTATTACTTAGTTGTTTTTTATTTAATATCCAATAAATAATAGCAGAAAGTAATATTGCAAATAATACCCCAATAATGCCATATAGCGTATTCTTTCCTAGAGATTCAGAAACTTGAAAAATTTTACCACTGTTTATAGCATCATTTTTTTTAATTTCATTGCCAAGCAGAATTGTTGCTTGTGAGATTTCTTCATGATTTTCATTTATCTGTTTTCTCAAAATGCTAATAACATTATTAGTTTTTTCCTGGTTTGAGTTTAGTTTACTAAGCTGATTTTCTAATTTTGATTTATCTGCCTGAAGTAGTTGAACTTTCTGATTTAACGCCTTGATTTCTCTTTCAAAGTCATCCCGATTGATACTTTGGGCTTTTAGACAAAAAGCGATAACTATAAAAGATAAAGTTAAAATTGTTCTTTTCATGTAACATTAATTTAATTGCAAGCTTTCATTAATATAAAAAATAAAATAATACCGCCTACCCACTTTATCCAATCTGGAATACTTTCTACATCACCACTGTCAGGCAATACAGCACTTGTATCCCAGTAAAGAATATATTTGATTTTTCTTTTTTGCATATAAGACAGCTTATTATATACAAAATTTACTAGGGCCTTAAATTCACTTACTTTTTCATCATTTGCTATTGATTTAATTTTATCGATATGGCTTTGTGGGATTTTTTCTTGAAGTAAATCTACAATTTTATTCCAATCAAGTGAATCGTTAATGGCTTGATCAACCTTCGTCCAATTAACAGTCTGATTATAACCCAAATGCATTGATTTAACTTGTTTTAAAATTTGCTCTTTGTTTTCATCAAACGCATTTTTAATTGACTTGAACCACTGAATAGCTTGTATTAATTCAAAATCTTTCATTTCATCATAAGTGCCAATTGTCTCATCGATTCTTTCATTTGCAAGCTTTCCAGAGGCTATCTTTTTTGCTATTTTTGCTAAATCCATTGCCGGTTTAACATAATTATTATCGAGATCTTTATCTTGACAATCATTGTAGTAATCAATGCTACATTGCAGAATCTCATTTGCAAGTTTATCAGAAATCGATGTATACTTATGATTTGAAATTTCCAGAATAGATTTTAATTGGCCTAATTCATTAGCAGTTAATTTATATAATTCTTTGCCAAATTTTATACTATTTTTTGCCTCATTCTTACGCTTGTTTTTTGTTTCTTCTATCTTTCTTTCAATCAGTGTAATAGGCTTTTGAATAAACTCATTTATGAAATCTTCTTTTGCGGAAAATTCAATTTTATTAACTATGTCGATAAACTTATCTAATCCTATTCTCTTACTCCTTTCATTATCAGACAAAAGTTGATTTAGAAATATTAATTGTAATTCTTTTTTTGATGTTTTGAAAGTATCATCAGTGACTATTTCTTTTAAGCTTTTAATATAATCACTTTCAATAAATTTGAGTTTTAATGAAATACCCTTTTGAAGAAGCTTTTCTTTTGAATTTGTCCCCTCTAGAATACCACTCAAATATAGAGTGCTCAAATTACTGTATGCCGATGCACTTCTCTCCGTAACTTCTCCGCTTTCTGTAAGTTTGGTCCATATACTTATGACTGTATCTAAATCTGAATCTTTAAGGGCATCAAATGCAGGTTCATCAGTGATTGAATTGCCGATGTAAAACCAAAACAAAGAAGCTGTCATTTTATCTTGATCTAAAGTTAATTTAGAGACAGCTTCATTCAACTCGTCTTTTGTCCAATTTACTTTTCCTAAAGTTAAAAAACTATATCCCTCCTCTGGTTCAATTTGAGCGTCAATGAAATGATTGATTCTATTAATTTGCTTTGCCTGTTCTCTTTTTGTGGCATTTGAAAGCAGACCCAGAATCCTGTATGGATTACTTAAAACATCTTGCATTTGATCAAATTAATTTCTAAATAATAATTTAAATAAACTGGCATTTCAATTACTAGACTCTAAGCTTAATAATCAATAATATATGCTATTTTTTATATTTATTAAATATACTATATAATTTATTTAAATTTTAGCTTTTGTTGAATGATTAATTATTTACTAAAAAAATACTCGATTGAAGCCTATTTATGTGACTTTATGCAATAAAATATATGTTATTTTATAATATCACAGTATAGAGTAGCATAATGAAAAGTTATTTTCAAAAATAATATCTGGCGTAGTTCAAACACTACAATTCGCCCTCTACAAACCTAATCACCCTTCTTAGCTTTTGTTTAGCTAAAGCTGGAAAATCTAACCCTAAATCATAGACCTGTTCCATTTTTTCCAGTATTTGGGATTTTACGGCTTTCGCCTTCTTTGCAGTAGCAATTTGTCTATCAAACCACTCGGTAATGGTAATACCCTTTGCTTCACATTCAAGGATGATTGTTTCGTAAGTACCCATAGGTAATCTTAGTGACACTACTTTAGTCGATTCCATAATCTATAGTCTTTTGTTTACGGCTGTTTTCTTCCAGTTTTCGGGCGTATGATTAATGTTTACAGGTGTTTACCCTTATCGCCATGATAACAACCCTTCTAGTTTCATATGCCTTTTTAAAGGAAGAATTAGCCATTTGATTTGAATTATTTTACTATAAAGATAGTAATTTATTTGTAATAATCATTTTGTTTTGTATTTTTGAGAATGGAAAAAATATACCCCAGTGAACTAAATGGTCCAATATCATTAGAGCGAGCCTTTAACCATGGTAAACTACTAGAAGGAGTATTTAGCGTAAAAGAGTCCGGAATCGATTCTAAAATATTCCATTCTTGGAAATTGGATGACCTTTTACCAACTGTTCCTAAAGGTGGCTGGGCTGACCTTTCTTTTATTGATTACCTATGGTTACATACATTAGAAACCATGCGCAAATTTGGTTGCTCAAAAAAATTGATGAAGGCTGTATGTAATGCCCTATTTATAGAAGCATACAAAATAGACCTTCGAAAAATTACGCTGAATGATAATGTAACTCATCTAACCAATTTATCGAAAAAGCGACCATTAACAAATGATGAAGATGAATATATAAATGCATGCAAGGCAGTGTTAAATGACAAATTAAGAATGTCTGTCACAGACTACGACATCAATTACTTTTACCAATTAGTGCTAAAGTGCTTCATCAATAATAATGAAGTTGGCTTGGTGATTTTTGAAGATGGCAGGTTCAATACATACGAGCTGTCTAGTACTTTACAAAATGAATCTAACCCAATTGATTTATCAGTCCCTCATCTCTTGATCCCTATAACTTCATTTATAAAAAGATTTGTGGCTGATGAAGAAAAAGACCAATTTTTAACAACTACTGGAATTTTAAATGACCAAGAATACGAAGTCATTAGACAAATTAGAAACAAGAACGTGAATCGTCTAACCATTACATGTAATAAAAACAACAAAATTGGCAAAATAGAACTAGAGGAAACTGGTACAATTAGTGGTGAAGAAGCCAAACGAATCATAGAACATTTAGGATTAAAAAATTATACAGGGGTTAAATATGATACAAGAGATGGCAGAACGCTGTCTTTCACTCATACTTCAAAAATTTTTATGGATGATAAGTAATGCTTCCGTTAGTGACGGCGCAAATAGTAACGTAGGTGTCCTTCTTTGGTAAAGACGACACCTCACACCATTACAAATGTTAAACCAACAACAAAATGTAAAACAAGAAAAACAGGACTACAAGATTACCAGAGAAGAACTTAAAAAATTTGAAAAGTTCAAAAATCATTCGGAAACAGAGTTAGACGCAATAAGGGATAACATGTATCAATTTGCGCTAATCTTACTAAAAACAAAACGTTATGAGTAATATTGATTACTTTAAAAAGTTCATGCCGGTTATTACAGATTTAGCCAATATGAACTTTGATGTTTGGTCTTATACGCGCGTAAGCTCCAAAGAGCAGTTCACGAATAATTCAAGCGTATCTAACCAAATTAACCATAATATTAAGTATGCAAAAGAGGATAATTATAATATCGTGGAAAATTTTGGAGGTACCTATGAAAGTGCTAAATCGGACTTCACACGTAAGGAGTTCAAACGCTTAATTGACAAAATTAAAACAAGCAAAAAGAAACCCTACGCTATTTTAGTATTTAAGATGAGCCGTTTTTCCCGATCAGGTGGTAATGCAATTGGTTTAGTGAATCAATTGGTCGAAGAATTAAAGGTTCACTTAATTGAAACAAGTACTGGCAATTCAACTACTACCGAAAGAGGTAAGGTTGCCATTTATGAGAGTTTATTCCATGCTTATAAGGAGAATATTGAACGCATGGAAATCATAATACCTGCTATGCAAACTTTTATTAAAAATGGTGGCCGATTTGGTTCAGCCCCTATAGGATATGACCATTATGGACCCAGAGTTAAAAAAGAAGGATTTCTTAGTTCAAAGCAAAGGTTTGAGATCAATAAAACTGGAATAATACTTAAAGATGCTTGGAAATGGAAAGCTAGTGGCTTATTTAATGATGTACAAATAATTGACAAATTAGCAGTGCGCGGTGTCAAGGTTCGTCCTCAATATATTTCCTGTATGTGGCGCAACCCATTTTATTGTGGTATAAATGTCAACAGAATGGTAGACGAACCCGTACAAGGTGACTGGGAGAAAATAGTAAGCGTGGAGGACTTTAAGAAGGTGCAGGATGTAATTTTTAAGAAACCCCATGACCACTTACATAATATAGAAAACGATAAGCGTCCACTTACCCATCTAATTAATTGTATCCACTGCGAATCTATTTTAGTAGGCTATGAAGTGAAGAAAAAAGGACTACACTACTACCGCTGTCCAAAGTGCAATGGAGTAAGTGTAAATGCCAACACTACCCCAAAATCAAAACGAATAGGTGCAAATGACCTCTATAAGGACTTTCTTAAGGGTTATACTTTGGACGAAGACTTTATACCGGTTCTTAAGTTTCAAATTGAAAAATTATACGATTACCATAACGACCACAACAAGGTTGACCAAGAAAACCTGATGGCTCAAAAAAGGGAATTAGAAGGCCAACTAAAGAGTTTAAAAATTCGTCTTGGTTTAGGGGAAATTGATACAGAAACTTTTTCATTAACCAACCAGCACATACAAGAAAAAATGACGGCTATTGAGTCCAAAATTGATTACGAGCAACCTACAAAATCTAACCTCGAAATTATGATTGATGATTCTTTGATGATGGCCTCACAACTCAATGTGGTATGGGATCGTAGCGATTTAGAAAACAAAAAAGTGATGAGTAGAACCCTATTTCCAGAGGGTGTTCTGTATGACCCCGAAAATCACCGTTATCTAACCAAAAATGTTAACAGTTATTTTGGCCTAATTAATACACTTTCAACGAGTTATAAGGAAAATAAAAAGGGGATAAACCAATCTAATACTGATTTATCCCCTTTTGTAGCGAGACCGGGATTGTCAGCTTCGTTTCACTCCGCTGTCATCCCCAACAGTTCGCCTTACCCAAAGCCTTTCAAACAATTCGCGATGCGAATCGTTTGTCTTTTTTAATACTCATAGGTTTACGAAAGTGAACTTTCGACACCTCTTCGCATTAAAAAAGCCTCTCAACTTTGTTGAGAGGCTTTGTAGCGAGACCGGGATTTGAACCCGGGACCTCAGGGTTATGAATAGTCCAAATGTGTCACATATATTTGATTTTCAAATAGTTAGAATTATTGTTGCTCCCGTTATGTGTCTCTTTCTAAGGTAAAAGAGGCGCAAAAAGGGAGCGCACACTTTTACTGCTCCGCATGGAACATCACTGGAACTTCCTGACAGATGGAAGGAAGTTGAATATTTAAAAATAAACGAACCTCCTGTGGTAAAGATTTTACTATTATAACTCATACATTAAAGGATAAATACATAGTTTATTTGCTCAAAATGCTAATGTTTGCTAATTTTCATTTATTAAATTTTAATAGATGCCAACAAAGCCGAAAACAATAGCAATTCAAAATAAAGAGAGATATTTAGCAGAAGGAAACAAAATACCAACCTGTGTCAATCAAGGTTGCTCTAATGATGTTGTGGTAAGAGATTGGAAGTATTACTCTTTCAAACATTTATGTTCTGATTGTAGTAAAAGAATTAGAAATGGCGAACCTCCTCGTGAAGGAATTGTTTTTAGTAAGAAAAATTTCTGTGAAAATGTTGATGGGCGATTGAGTTTCAAATGTCCAGTTGAAAAAGATTTTAAATTTCCTCCGTCTGTTTTACATGGAGATCATATTGACGGAAATCACGAAAATAATACACCCGAAAATATACAAACACTTTGCGCTATATGTCATCATTTAAAAGGAATGCATACGGGGGATTTTATATCAGCAAAAAAAGGGAGAAAATTATCTTAAAAAAGAAATTATATTTTTGAAATTACTTTTTTAAATTCTTTATAATTTAAAAACTTTTTTTCAACATCAAAGAAAGGCGCTAGTCTTTCTTGTATTCTTTTAAAATATAAGTCATCGATTTCGGTTAGAAAATAATTCCGATCATTTTCAATAGCTACTTGCCCAAAGGTTCCGCTACCGCCAAATGGGTCAAAACACAAGTCACCCTTAAAGCTATAATATTTAATCACTCTTTCACATAAAGATTTAGGGAAAACAGCTGAATGAGTTTTATCAAAACTTGGATCTAAATTCCAAACGTTAGTTGTTTCGAAACCATCTGCAACCTTACTTTCATTTACAATTTTATCATCATATTGCTTTATATTCCAGTCAATCAAATCACTACTCTTTTTCCTATACACCATCAAATATTCTGTTAGAGAATTGGGCTTGTATGCAAGGGGTTTTCTATGTTGAAGAAAGCCGCCAACTCTATTCTTAACAGAAAATTCAGGCTTTTGCCAAATAATATCGTCTACAAATTCCCATCCATCTAACATAAGAAAATTATGTATATCAAAAGGAATTGGATATCTTTTACTTGAGTGCGAACGGCTAACCCTAGGAACAATTACAGGAGAGGTATTAACAATTAAAAATCTTCCATTTTTAGTTAGTCTATGTACCTCTTTGAAAACATCTCTTAAAAAATCTAAATATTCTTGATAACTTGAATAAAAAGAATAATCGCGAGCGTTGTAATATGGGGGAGAGGTGAAAGTTAAATGAATAGATTCATTATTTATTTCTTTCAATATTTCTTTTACGTCACCATGTACAACTAGGTTTCTTAATAGAGGATTTGATGAAGCATGCTTTTCAAAATTATCATGTTTACTCTTTTTAGGTGTTTCGTCAAGCTCTATACCTAAAACCTCTTTAATCATTTCATTAGGGTGATTCTGAATCTCTTTTAAGATTTTAACTACTAAAGGATTTGATTTAAATACAAGTAACGCCCTAATTGCTTGTAAAACTATTTTTGGATCTTTATCTTTAGACACTTTTTTAAAAAAAGATATCCTTTTTTCATTTCGCTGTCTCCCAATAGATGAGACACACTCTCTTTTAACTAAAGAATCTTCATCAGTATTATATTGTTCGATTAGTACGTCTTCAATTAATTCGTTGTCCCCAAATTTTCCAAGATGTTTTACTGCTTCAACTCTAACATCTCTACTTTTATGTTTAAGCAAGTCAATGAAAATTTGAAATGATTCACCTTTTTCAATACGACCAACTTTTTTCAATATTCCAATAACTTTTTTCGCATTATCAAAATTAGCCCTAATCTCATCTTCTATTCCCAATTTATTCATGATGTTTTAACATTTCGTTATTCTGTAAAAATAAGATATTTTAAAGACATAAAAGTTCGTTTTAAATAGGAACTAATACCCAATATTATTATACAATTAATTTAAACTGTGAATAAACTCATTGGAAAATATTTTAGACCCCTCCAATACCTTGCTGTCTACCCTTTTATGTTTGTACCCTAAATTGAATATATGATACAAATACTACCATTAGCCGACATTATGCATGAAGAGGTTCTATTAGAAGACAACTTTGCTTCCAAATTTGAGGGATGGGAACTGATTGAGGATGAGGAGGAAAAGTCCTTTATTAAGGATAGCCATTATTGGATGGAAAATAAGTCAAAGAATAGGTGGATGTTCTACCATAAGAAACTACCCGTTTCAATCAAGGAAAACTTCATTATTAAAGCTGAAATTGAACTACTAAACTCCAATAATGATTATGGACAGTATGGACTGGTTTGGGGGTTTGACAAGGAACATCGAGAGTTAAGCAAGTTTGTGGTATCAAGTGAAAAAAACAATTTTACAATCGCTAAATTTCAAAAAGACCACGAGTTTTCTAGGCACAGGTTTAGTGACTCTTTTGAAAAATATGGTTTTGAGTTTAATAAACAGTTTTTTTCAATAGTTAAACTTGATAACTACTATTACTTCTTTCTAAACCAACATGATAAACCAGTTTATGTAACGCACGTTTCTCAAATGCCAATGGAGGGTAATCGATTTGGATTTTATGTTGAGCCTGGTATTATGATGAGATGTGACAAAATAGTAGTCAAGAGACTAATTACTAATAAAAATTTTAAAGGAAATCCATGGATGCCATTCGAAAATGATGAAATGCCCCCAGGTTCAGTAGTACTTAGAGGTAATTAGAACTCATCTCTTGAATGGTCTTTTTGATTGTTTTACGCAATCCTAAAGGTTTATCAATTATACAGAATGAACCAAACCCTAATAATTTAAAAATAAATTCTTCGTTGACTAACACTTTTAGACTAATCTGTACCCTATCATTTTTTTCTAAAATTAGTTTTTGAGTTTGGTGGAGTGGTTCAAGCAATACTAGGTCAGAAATAGGTTTCTTAATGGTTAGTAAGATTTCTTCTGGCTTGGTGTTGCTTTCCATTATACCTGTACTATGTTGAAAAAAGCTTACAGGATTAAAATCGGATCTTCTCTTAAGTATATTATGTATTAAATCTATGTTACTAATCCTGTCTAATGCATAAGTCAAATACTTTTCTTTAGTTAAGCACCACCCAACTACGTACCATCTATTCCTATGTTCTTTAAGTAGATATGGTATGAGATGATGTTCTTTTTTTTCTTTTTTATATATGTTATTATAAGTAAAATTGAAACTTTGTTTGTTTTTGATGGCCTTGTAAATTAGCTCAATACAATCCATCCCTTTAGTATCAACTGACTTCTCAAACTGCACTAATTCCTCTATTAGTTTTTGATCCCCGTCAATACCTAAACCAAATCTTGCATTTAATCTTTCAATAGCATTCTTGAAATTCTTGAATATTGAAACATCCTTGTATTGATATAAAAGTTGTGCGGCAAAATGTAATGATACCCACTCATCCTCATCTAAATTAAGTTCCGCGATTGAAAATCCCACTTCTGTATAAACATACCCCTTCTCTATTTTAGAATACATGATAGGTGCGTTATACCCCTTTGGCGCTTTCTCCCTCATTGCTCTTATGTCTTTTTCTATTGTAGATTTAGATATATCTACTCCTAATATTTGGCTACACTTATCTGACATTTGTTCTAAGTTGGGGAATGGCTTCCTTTTATCTGTTATCATTTGGTCAATGATCCTGTAACGAATTACTGCTGACTTGTTCTTTGGCATTTTTGTCTCTTGTTATATTGATACAAATTACAAAATTGACCTCAAATAGAATAAGGAGTGGGTGTTTAATTTTAAATAAAAAAAGATGGGCTACCAAATACCTGATAACGAGCAAGAGAGATTAGAATTGATAAATGAGTCATTAATTAAACTTATCTGTTCAGACGACTATTTTGACGATGAAAAGTGGGTTTTGATTCGTCTGAATTTAGACAAATGGAAAAGAAAGGGGTACAGTTTAAAATTTGAAACTATAAGCCTCAATAACTCATTTAATGAAGATGAGACACTATTCCTATTAAGGGTTTATAACTTAATTAGTGAAATACTGCTTTTCCAACATGGGATTAAAGAATGTGTTAAAAACCAAGAATTTGAGCAAGCAGCATTGTATAGAGATTTAGGGAAGGTGTATAAAAAAACTTTGGCTGGAAAATACAAAAATAAGCCAAGTCAAATATGTTTATTTGATCTAAAAGGTAATAAACTGGTAATGAAATTTATTGAAAATTACTTCGTAAATCAACACTTAATGGATCGTTTTAGATTATCTTAAATTAGGATAATTTGGTATATTTAGAACATAATTCAAATCGAATGGCACAATCACATCAGGATCTAATAAATTTCTTACAACAAAATGGATTTAAAGCCAACTGTACAACATGCGGCGATAGTTTCATGCTAAAAGATGCCAAACTATTTTCTGTAGATAATTTCAATATTGATGCAAAAAAATTGTTAAATGAAAAAAAGGAAGAACTAAAAGATAGAAAAGAAATTATTAGTAAGAAAAAAAGTAGCACGCAAAAAAGAGTTGAAACAACTACAGGTAGCGTTAATATGGGATTTATTTTAGAACGTCTTGCTCCTGTATTATCACAATTTCCATTCGATAAAAATGATTGTCGAAGTTTATTTGACCCTATTGACTATGTAATTTTTGAAGGACTTCAAAAGACAGGCAAGGTTCAAAAAATATTCTTTGTTGATATAAAATCAGGAAAAGCAAAACTCAAAGCAAACCAAAAAGCTATTAAACAAATTATTGAACAAAAGAAGGTTGAATTTAAAAACTACTAATTATGCATCAACAAGACATACTCGTATTTTTTGAATATCAACGTCAGATATTTGGTATTTGTCCCTGCTGTGGCGACTTCTTTAGACTAAGTGATACTAAAATATACAAGGACGAGCGTAAGTCAACTGACTGGCTAGATAAATTAGGTAAAGATGAACAGAAATTGAACCTAATGGAAGATAAGATTGACGAAGACATGGAGTTCTATAAAGAGCAGTCAAGAGAAAAAGGTAGGAAGCTAGCCAATAAAATGATTAAGAAGGTAGATAAGGTTTTTGTGCCTCAAAAACTCAATCCTGATGATGCTAAAGTGATTTTCCACCCTGTCGACTTTGTTGTGTTTAATGGCATGAAAGCAGGGTCAAATGGAGATGCATTGAAAAGTATCATTTTATTAGATAGTGAGAAGAAAACAACAGATCAGAAAAGAATCCAAAAAAGTATCATTCAATCTGTTGAAAAAGAGAATTATGAATGGCTAACAATTAGGGTTGATAATGACGGAAGTATAACTCAAGAATAAAATTTCAGTTATAAAAAATATTTTAAAAATGAATGATATAAAATTAATAGATATACTAAAATTTGATGATCTAAGTAACGTAAAAATTCGATTCAATTTAATGTTTGCTCAGAATTGGAACCCTATTGAGCTATTTAAAAATGGCGATTTATCTACCATGCTTGAAGGGCAATACTGGAACTATAGTAAGAAAAAGTCATACAAAATGGGGCAAATTACTATTGGTCTTGTTAAAATAAAACCTAATGAAGACCTATGGTTACTATTTCATATTGGAAAAGTAACTAAAGACCTGAATAAACTAAATGGCGTCGGCTATAATTATCAAGATTTACAGGAATATGAAAAATATGTTGGGCGTCTAGTTATTAAATTTAAGAATAAAGTACAAACTATGATTCGTAATGCCGAATCTGTTATAGAAGAATGTTATATTTCACAAATATTGCCAGACACTTTTGATAATGATTTATTTCCAGGATATGAAAAGGTAAATATTAGCTGGGAAGAAATGAGTAGGGTTTTATTAAAAGATAATTGGAAAACAGCACTTCAAAATCAAAAAGGTGTTTATTTAATGACTGATACTTCTAATGGAAAGATGTATGTAGGTTCTGCATATGGAGAAAATATGTTATTAGGGCGCTGGATTACTTATGTAAAAAATGGAAACGGTGGTAATATTGGGCTTAAAAAAATATCTTTTGATCACATAAAGAAATTTTTTAAATACTCAATTCTTGATATTTATAAATCAACAACTGACGATCAAATTATTTTAAATAGAGAAACATGGTGGAAAGAAGTTCTACAAAGTAGGAAACATGGCTACAATGAGAACTAGAATATTTAAAAAATTAACTTAAAATTCCATAGTCAAATAATATAAGTTTTACTATAATTTCCCTATTTCTTTACCCCAATACTCCCAAATCATTACCATCGCCATGGTATCAAGCTCACAATACCTGAGTAAGCCATCTCTGTAAAACTCTCTTTCTTGATCGGACATATCAGTAAATTGTAGATAAGCATAGGCAGCCATGGCAGCACCTCCGTTATCTAAATTTTCTAAATTACCCTCTAGTTCAAGTTCTTCAATTACTTTTTCATCAAACAATTCAGGTAGTGTCTTGTATGGGTTTGAACCCTTTGTTTCATCTATCCAAATATGTGGTTCTTTAAAATTCAAGCTTGGGATAACGTCTGTTGCATAAATTGGCTGACTATATTTTTCTCTCAAATATGGTGAACTCTTAATAACGGCTGGTAGGATGTCCTTAATAGAATTTGACCCCTTTGCATGTAAAGAATAAAAATATTGAATTACGAAATCCCATAAATCTTGCATGTTGTTTTGTGGCACCCATTTATCAAGCATATCCTTTGAAGGGGTGGAAATCTCTCTAATAAAGGACATCAGATCATCCTTATCAGGAACAGCCTGTTCTGTTTCCGTCATTAGTTGCTTATACAAGAGATTTAAATAACTATTCTCATGTTTATGGTATCTGAATATAGTACCTGGCACTCCACTTAAATCATTTCTAAGCGCTCTTAAAAAATCATAATTAGGGAATGCCCCTTTCTCAAAATTCAAATATTGACTTTGGTGTTTTATATTACCTGAGACATCCATCATGTGATATGAATACTGAAAAGCAATTGCTTCATACGGAACCCTGTCTATATGAAAAGGGAGGGCAACCATGCTTGTTTCAAAGTCAATAAAATGATAAGGTGCAGGTAAGGAATCAAATAGTTCTATAAGTCCTTCCCTATCTATATGTGGGTTGTAGTCATTGGTTTTAGATTTTTCAATCTGCAACAACCTTCTACGAGCAGGATCAATGGCATCACCGATGGGTTCTGGCTTGTCCTCACCTCTTGGATAGAACGATTCATCAACTTGATTTAATAGGTACTTTCCTGAGGCGCACGCCTCATTAATGATACTTTTACTACCAACCTTACCTCCCCAAAGTTCTAAGACTAATGGTTTTAATAATTCGCTTTCATTTAATTTAGCAATATGCTTCCAACATTCATGTAATCCACTCTTCTTATCTCCACTAGGATAATCCTTATTAACAAATTGGCACTTCTTGCACTTGCTACCAAGTGTGGTAGACCAAATACGTTCATTGAGTGTATACTTACCCGAGAGGTAATTAACTAAATCTTCAAAAAACCATTCACCACCATTTGGATTTTCTAAATCAACTTCTACCGGATTTGAATAAATCCAATCACAAACATCATCTACGTTAATTTCCTTGAGAGGTATTTCTCCTAAATCATTTTTAGTAATTCCGTCCTTGATAGTTATATCTATTTTATTATTATCCCTTTTAATTTTGAAAATTTGATTTAGACCATCAATAGTAGCTGTTTTCGTTTTATCAGCTAAAACTATATATGCAATTACAATTTTATTGGGATTTGATTTCTGTACAACATACTTTTGGAAAGCAATATCATACATATATTCTTTCCACTCACCATCGATAGTGATTCTACCTTTATTCTTTCCTCTGTTATTATTTTTAAGAAATGAAACTGAAGGATCCCATGACTTTGCTTTAACCTCATATAATTTAATAACATCCCTTTCTTCTAAAAACAAGTCCGTTCTCACAAATAAATCCTTGTACTTAAATGCTGCTTCAGCAATTGCCACCTTCCCACCAATTTTCCTTTTTTCTGCTGTTTTTGCTATTGAAATATCATAATCAAGTTCGTTGATGCTAATTCCTTCTTTAAGAGGGTCATTTGAAATCAAAAATTTTGCTAATTCTCCCACTTGGTATCCACCTTCTGCCAAGGCCATCATAAATGGGTCTTCCGCTTTATTATCCTGGTAGTTATTCCCCTTTGTACCGTAGTATAATTTAGTAGGACAATTCAGTGCAGTTTTGAACCTCGATTTGGTTAGATAAGCCATTAATTAAAATTTATTAAATGTACTAAATAAACAATCGTTTAGGATCTTTTTTCACTTGATTTTAAGACCTCAAATAGACTGCTGTTTGTAACAGTAAGTTTGTACAAAGCCTGATTTTTATGTCTCAAAGAATAGCAGTCATCAAAGTAGAATTAGAATATCTGTTTGACTACTTTTTTTCAATTTTCTCACCAAAATACAGGAATGAGTTATTGTGTATTGTATTTGGCTTACCATTTCTTTATTTATATGACCACCCATTATTAATTAACAACTTTTTAAATTACATACCATGAATAACGATCAAATAATAAAGCTTTTTTTAAATGGAGAAGTAAGTTTTTCAAATATAGAAAAACAAACCCTTGAAATAAACTATAGTTTTAAATTAATTCAATTTTCAAAATCAAGATTTGACACTAGACTAAGCCAAACAAGTAAGGATTGGATTTTAAATAAAGAATTGGGATGGGGAGGTTCTTTAAGTGATGACTTTCCAAACAGGTGGGATATTACTTCAGATGCAAGTATTGTATGCTACCGTAATAATTTTGTGGAGTATACTTTTTTCGAATTAGTCAAGATTAGCTTAGATGAACAATTTGAAATAGAAAAACAAATAACAATTAAAGAAGCAGAAAAGGTGATAACAAATAATATTGTCGAGACACTTACAAAAGTGCTAGTTCAAGAAATGATGCCTTTTAGTAAAGTAAGTTCTGGTTATTTAGAAACTAATTTTGGGATTCATTTAAAACAAACTCAAAGAGGCATGCATATGAATATGAGATACAAACCTCGCTACGGAAATATAAACTGGGTTGCTAACCAGGTATTATGCTGGGGATCAAATACAGGATGGGATATTACAACAGATGGAAAAATTGCATGCTGCAGGATCAACTATGACGATTACGTTAATTTTGAAATTGAGGTTTTAACAGCAGACCAAATTGAGGAATATAAGAAACTGCATCCCGAAGAATTATCTGATTCATTTAAGAAAATGCAGGTATTAAAATCAATGCTAGATGCTGGACTAATTACACTTCATGAATATTCAATTAAAAGAGAAGCTATTTTGAAGACAATATAAAATTGGTATGAATAAAAAATATTTAGTACCTTCATGCCATCATCAAGAACTCTTAAATGAGTACCAACCGAGAGCAACAACTCTACGGTGGTAATACGATGAGGACTTACTGTCAAAATAAAAGGTAAACCTCTCCTATTTTCTTTGATGTGATTTTTAACAAATAAAAACTCATGTCATGTCAAAAAAAAATCCAAATCAGAACTCCACTGAGAATTATCACAAAGGAAGCTGTGTTGAATTTTTCCTTAGTAAGGGAATCCCATCTCGTAATACTACTCACGAACATTTAGGTGAAACATCATTAATTTTTATTCAGACACCAAAAAAGGTTACTGATAAAACACAGGATGAATTAATGGATGCAAATTGGGAGGAATTAACCCTAGATGAAAAAGCATTAAGGTCTGACATTGAACGTCATCCTAAAATGTCGTGGGAAGACGCTTTGGCTTTATCAGAAATGTCTCCTTTGTAAACAATAATTAAAGAAATATATCAAAACCATCATAAACGTCTGAAATTTCCTCCTTTGTAATTCCCAAATACCTCCTAGTAACTTGAGTGCTTGAGTGATTCAGTATCATAGAAATTTTTAAGAAAATGTGTTCAGACTTATGGTTCTCCTCGTATATGAACCTTGATCCCGATTTTCTTAAACTGTGAGTCGACACATGTTTTTTTCTTATACCAACAAACCTAGAACCAAACTGTAGTAACCTATTGGTGTGGCGAAGGCTATAATTGAAGATGGTACTTTGCAGCTCTGGCTGTTGCATCAATTCATAATATTCAAGTAATAATGCCTTCAATACAGCTCCTACTTTAATACTCCTTTTCTTGCCTGTTTTCTTTTCATTTAGAACGAGTTCGTCTCTATTTAATACATTCTCCCAAGTGAACCTTGATATGTCTGAATAACGAAGCAGAGTCCTAAAGCCAAACTCGATTAGTAATGCCATTTGATAGTTCTGTTCCTTTTGGAAATACCTGTTCAATCGTTTTAATTCGTCAGTGGTTAAATAATCACTGGTTTTTTCAATAGTTGTAGTCATAAAATGTGTTTTAGCTAATGTAGAGCCGCAAAGTCGTAAAACCAGCCTTCTACCTCATTTTAAGTCATAAAATTGCGCTAAAACAAGACTAATGTTGAATATCAACATGATGCATGTCTCTTAATAGTATTAACGGACATGGTATAAAAAAGAACCTCCTGACAGTTGTCAGGAAGTCACAAACACAAATGCCATACAATTTCTCCACAGTGATCAGGGTTGAATATTTATTGGCAATGCACAAATAATTGGATTGCTTGCTGTTATGCATTAGGATCAAATTTAGGATCCCTAGCGAAAGTTGTCTGGCATATCAAAATCAGGGTCAAGGTCAAATAAGTGGGTGTTGTCCTGTATTTCAATGTCGTTGTATTGGTAAAATGATAATATTCCTGAAAGCCAAATGCATAGGTCTAACTTAGTCCCACCCACAAAAACAACATCAGTAGCAACACCACTTTTTCTTAGCATCAAATCAATCATCTTGTTTACATATTCAAATGCCCCGTCTTCTTTTAGATTTTGTCTGTTATGTGAATTTGCATCCAATACGAAAACCATCTTCTCTTGATATCTAATTCTTCTTCTATTTCTTCTTTGCATTTGTATTTTTTTTAATTAAATGTGTATTCTTTATTTGTTTTTCTTCTTGGAGCGATAAAACATTTTCTGCTAGGGTTCTAAATTGATTTTCAGTTATTATCATCTTCATTTTCCTTTTAGGATTTTCATTTGTAAGTGGTACTAATTTCATAATTTACTTTATAATAAATACTACGATGTGATACATTAATACACTTATTTGAAAATAAATTTTTATTGATTGATATTCACGAAAGGGATAGTCCTAACACAATCCCCACAAACCCGTTTTATGTCCCCAAATTTCGATCATCTTTTCGTTTTCGATACAACCATCGATAGTCGTGAAATACAAAGAATATTTAAAGTATTCCTGGATGTAGTTTTAACTGTAATTAAAATTTTACGATAAAAAGGTGCAGTATTTGAGTACCAATTTATATATTTTTTTGGGGAAGAGGGGTTGGCGCGGAATTTGGGGAGTTGGGGTTGGAAGTCGTGAGACTTCGTCATGGTTCGTAACACTCACCATCTTCGTTGAGAGCTATTTTATTAGTTTATCAAAATAGAAATTATAGCTTCTTTTTGTTTTAGCTGCTGAAGCCTCCAGTTCAATTAAATTATAATCAGTTAATGCCCCTGCTAAATCTTTATGTGCTGTACCAAACATAATAACATCAAATCGTGCCCAACCTAGTTTCTCTACTAACTCAATAACATCGTAGCAGAAGTATTTAAAATCCATATCTGTTATTGTTCTAAAATCAATATCTACTATTTCTCTAAATTTTTCTTTGTATTGTATTGCACTAGCATTATTCGTTTCTTTTATATTATCTTTTGATTTTTCTTTTTCTTTTACTATTTCTTTTTCTTTTAGGTTATTCTGGGTTTCAGAAAAACCCAGTGGGTTATTTTGGGTTTCCTTTGTTTTACCAATATGCTTCTTGCCATTTTCTCTATTTTTAATTACTACATCACTGTACTTATCAATATTAAAATCAAATAACTCGGTAGCTGTTGCGAAAAACATCTGTGCGATTGGTGTCATCTCTATTAAAGCCTCCCCAGTATAATAGTGGAAGATATTTGTAAACAGTGCTGCCCTATCTTCATTAGATAGGAACTTCAAATGCTTTGACCATGATACCTTCATTAGTATGTTAGGTGGCATCCCAATCGTTGAACCATTATTATCATCTTCATTACTGCTGCAGGTAATGGCTGATTGTTTTTTCTTGTATCCCATAGTATTCCATTTTCTTATAAATACTCGAGAAAGTCTCAAAATCCATTGTGGCTACAAAAAATATGGCAAGTATCACGATTTTAACCAAACCTGGAGTATTTATCTATAAAGCATACCCTATGAAGAACAAAAAAACAGTAACTAAAAATGAATTTGTAAGACTCCGTATCGATTCAATCGAAAAAAGCAGATTGGATCGCTTGTGCTCAATTACCCGCCGTCAAAAGAGCGACATCGTGCGTGAGGGACTGTTTGAACTTTACAAGCTTAAGTACCCTGAGTGCTTGGTTGATTAATGTTCACAAAACTCGACTTTTAGGATAATTGAGGAAAGACATCTTATTTCTACCTTCAAAAGTAAAATTTATAGAAATATTTTTTCTAAGATCAAAAACCTCGTAAAATATTGAATACCAGTTTATTGATACAATTTCTCAATTTGTTACTACTATATTTTTAAAGAAATTTTTTACATTTTTTTATAAATTTATGTGCATATGTGTCATTTTTACAGATATAGTGCTATATTTGCCGCATGAAATTAAATCACAGTAAATTATTGAAAGGAGTATTTACAGAAATCGTTGGTTCATTAGAGCACCAGAGCGATATTGTTTCCTTTGCAAATAGACATCGTGCTAGACTGGCTGAACTGAATAATAAAAAGAATGATAAGTTTAAATTACTAGGTATTGGCAGAGTTAAACAAATTAAGGAATACGAAGAAATTGTAGGCTTATACGATTCAATTACCAACAACAAAGCGGTTTTATCAATTTTAAATACATTAGCTGAAATAGAAAATAAATTGATAAAATCATCTGCGCTATTAGGCTTAGAAGATAATTTTAAAATCTCAAAGAATAAGCAAACTATAGGTGGGGTAACTAAAATAAGAATAGTGGCAAGTGCGCCATTTAAAGTAGAGAACACAATAAATCAAGTGATTAGATCCTACATTGGTATAATTAATGAAAAAGGACAAATCGAGGGACATGATGGTAAGATTTATAAAAACTTCCAAGAGATGGAACCAGTTTATATTAAAGTCATTGCAGAAGAGATGATGAGAAGAATTAGTGAACAAGAAACTGTTGAAGAAATTAAAGAATCAATAAAAGGACTGACAATTAAAATATAAAGGAAGCATAGGGTTTTGAAAAGAACGGTAATCCCGTTTTTTTTATTCAAAACTTATATGTGTATATATTAAACATATAAACTTATAACATGAATGCATTTGTTATTTGGATTCGTGCTGCTTAGCTGCCGCATCCTGTATTTCGCGCGCCATAGCAGCGCTCACAAAACCTACCTCGAGTAAAACCAAGCGATTCGCCTTACTCGAGTGTATTACAGGCGACAGTTATTTGAAATATTGTTCACAGTAAATTTTTCTATCATGGAAAAAACAGTCAATGTCATTGACGTAGAAATAAGTAAACTACGTCAATCAAAAACAAATGCTAGAGTCTACTCTGAGAGAAGAGTTGACTTGCTAGCGGAGAGTATCGACAACTTCGGGCAGTTGGAGAACATAGTAATTAACAAAAAAAACGTGGTGATCAGCGGTTGGTTGAGAGTGCTTGCAGCTGGTTAGTTGGGACACAGTACCATTAAGGCGGTGGTGCTGGGGAACACAGCCAGTGAAGATTTGGTTTTTAACTACAATATTCACCGTGTTAAAACACAAGCGGAGATTATCTACGAATCTCAATACTATATCAAAGTTTTTGGTAGTAATCAGGGTAAAAGAACCGACTTGCTTTCAGACGATGAAAAAGTAAAAATTGAGAATGTTGAGGGTGATAGATTTGATAAAGTCGCTGCCCTTATGGGTGGTTCAGTATCAGGACAAACATTGCGTCGCATCCACAAGGTAATCGAAGTACATGAAGCAGCAAAAATGGAAGGAAATTCTGAGCTTTTAAATTTACAGATTGTTGAAAAACTAATAGCTGATGAGATATCTGCAGCCAATGCAGAGAACTTAGTAAAAAATTTCAAAGAGTATTCAAAGGAGCGAGACGAGGAAAAAGACAAGAAGGTAGTAATACACAATAAGTTGGATTCCAAATATCAGCTCTTTAATAAATGTTCAGAAAAAATGGTTGAGGTAGAAAACGAATCAATTCAAACGGTAGTGACTTCATGTCCTTATAAAGACATTCGTAACTATGGGAATACTACTGACAAGAAGCTAGAGATTGGTCATGAAAAATCAACAGAGGAATTTGTTGAAAATTTGATGGTACACTTTAGAGAGGTTCATAGAGTTCTAAAACCAACGGGATCATTTTTCTTAAATTATGGTGAGTATGGCTTCAAAGGTTACTCTCCACTAATTTCAAATATGATCGTACTTAGATTACATGAAGAGGGCTTATTTAAATGTGTCAATGAAATTATTCTTCATAAGACTAATGGAAAGCCAGTTCCGTCAAAAAGAAGATTAATGAGAAGTTATGAAAAATTTTACCACTTGGTAAAAGATGTAGAGAAATATGACTACTATCCTCTTAAAATTTGGCGTAATGAACCCATGAAATTATTGGGTGCTTTCAAGAACAGAGGTAAAAAAGGATCATCCAAATCCGCACCCTGTCTTCAAAGACCTTATACAGGTTTCAAGGATTTCATTGCTCAACAACAATTCGAGGACGTAATTCATACTTCAGTTGCTAACACGACTATTTTCAAAAAGATTGATCCCGAATTTGATCACGCTGCACCTTACGACAGTAAAGTATGCCTACTAGGTATTCTAACTACAAGTAAGCCAGGTGATAAAATTTTAGATAATTTTTCAGGAACTGCTTCAACAGGTGTCGCTGCAATAAATCTTGGACGCGATTATATTGGTTATGAATTAAATAAAAATTACCATGAGTTTGCTAAAAAAAGAATTGCACAGGATGTTGGCAGTTACAACAAAGACGCGGTTGATTTCTTTGAACAATTAAAGTGTGACTAATGGCACAAACAAAAGGGGTCTCAATTTTCCCAAAAAACTGGAAAAATTTCGGAGAGAGATTTGAGACCTCTTTTTTACCAAAGAAAAATACCCTCAGGCAGTGCGAGGATACAGGGCTGCAGGGCGGGAGGCAGGGATTACCTGCTTATTTTAAATTTTTAAATTAAATAATATGAAGAAAAATAAAAAAATAGATAAACTATTTATTGAGAACTTTTGGAGTTACTACAAGCCAGATGGAATGTATGGTGATGATTTCGATAATAAATTGAAAAAAATTGAAGTTGTGATTGCAGCTATAATTATGAAAGAATTTTGCAGAGAAAATAAACTCTTGTATTGTGGTGATACGGATGATAGATTAAATACAGCTGAATTGATAACCCATTTATTTAACTACCCATACACTCCAATGAAGTATGAAGACGCTCCATGGTTCTTTGAGGATGTAGTAAGGCAAAGAATGATAAAAAATATTATCATATCATTTTCGAATAAAGGATTCGAGGAGCAGGAAAAAGAAGCAGAATACTATAAAGGGAATCACTCTGAAAAGTAATCAAAACTAGCGTGTGCTGGTTGATTGGTAGACTATTTTAGCAACAGCCAGCCACGCTTCATTTAATTCCCCTATTTGTGAACAGTCAAGAAATTGAAAATGAAAAAAGAATACGACGAACAATATGAAACAAATTTAATCACTCTACCGCTCATGAAAGTGGGAGCCAGAATAAATTTGAAAAATAAAGCAGCCATCACAAAATGGTTAGCCAATAATGGTATTAGTTACCATAAGCAGGCATCAAAAACTGTAGTCTATAAAATTGACTTTGACCTCCATTTTGAAAAACCTTTTGTATTGGGATTAAAACGAAAGCACCCTCAAAAATGGAAGGAGATGTACCGTGCTGTATGCACTGATGATAGACTGTACAATATAATGATGATTAACATGGATGAAGAAGTAGCTCCCCTACCCGCTACTAAAGTGATCCCATTAAGCAACGAGGATAAAAAAATATTTAAAGACCTATCGTGATTAGAAAGATTACACTACCCAAAAAACCTCATAAGGGACTAAGGATTTTCTGTAAGGTCTGTAGGATTAACACGACAAAGTGTAAGCACTACGACAGTTTAATGTACAGGGCTATAATTAAGATACCTGGCAGTGGAGGATGCGTTAGAACTAAAATATTAGCTGCCACAAACTATAACGAAGCTGTAAAGGAAATTATCGATTACAGGAAGGAGCTAGAGTATAACAACTTTGAAACATTAGAAACAAAGTCCGATGATGGTAATGACTATAATGTAATTGGTGCTATTGTAAAATACAATCAATATCTAAATGGTGAAAGTGACTATGCGCATCTTAAAAAAAATATATCTGATGAGTATAGAGATGAGTTAATTAGATACTGTAAAGCATTAGCAAAGAATCTAAAGGCTTCTCACAATATTGAGAGAATGAGAATTAAAGACGTATCTAAAAAAGATGTATCTAATTTTTATTCTTATGCCCAAAATATATATCACCCAAAGACATTTAATAAATGTATGAACGCTTTAAGAGGTTTTTTTAATTACCTAATTAAGATTGAGGATTTGAAGATGAAGAATCCATTTGAGTTTTTTGTGCCAGAACAATTACCTGATAAGAATATTCAAACTTTATCAAAGGATGAATTTGAAGCAGTTTTAAATGCAGTTGATGCATATGATAAAACTATGACCTACCAAAATGACAAAGGCGAGTCTATTAAAAAGACCATGTATTTCCCTTGGTTAAAAGAAGGATTTAAACTCTGCTTGCTGGTTGGTTGCAGAAGAGAGGAAATTGTTGACTTGAAGTGGTCAGATATTTTCGTAGCAGAAAGTGGAGTTAAGTTTTTCTTATTAGAAAATTTGAAGGTCAATAGAATTAAGAAAGGTAAGAAAGCAAAGATGAAACACATACCAATTAATGCAGACCTTGAACAGTTGCTAGTTGAATTAGGTATGGATGAAAAAAAGAATAGCAATGACTTTATCCTATTTCCCGAAAGAGACTGTACAACCAAGACCATCATGGATAGATTAAGTAGATCATTCACACACTATAAAAACGGTGCAGGTATCACTAAAGACATTTCACAGAAAAGTTTACGTAAGACCTACATTACATGGGTAAATCAGGTAATGGGCAACCAAACAGGTATTATTACATCCCAGTCAAACCAAGTTATAGACAAGTATTATTTAGATCCAAAGGTCTTAACTGCTATTGAAAGAGGCGCATTAGAAATTAAAGTTTTTGGTAACGATACAGACCAAAAGGAGGCACAGAAAGGAGGCACAAAATAAAAAACCACCTACGAATAAACGCAAGTGGTTGATTTTCATGTAGCGAGAACGAGATTTGAACTCGTGACCTCAGGGTTATGAATCCTGTGCTCTAACCAACTGAGCTACCTCGCCAAGAGGTCCATTTAGGGCTGCAAATATAGGGCTTAAATGTT
>JBIIBC010000060.1:0-8069 GCA_044239605.1 Bacteroidia bacterium
TTGCAAAAATTAAATTTATCAATGAACTAGATAATGAACTAATAAAACAAATAATAATTGAATGTAATGGAGACCCTAATTTATTTATCAAAAAATATCAAATCTAATGTTTCGTACAGCTATGTTTGCAAAACCACACTAGCCGAAGTTGAAATGCTTAAAGGATATTAGAAAATTACTAACACGACAGATATTCCTGTTTCATTAGTTGTAAATAAGGAAATGGATCACATTCGTCTTTTTAATAATTTTTCTTTTCAGGAATAACGCCCCTTACTCCACCTCTTGGTTCTTTTACATCACCTTTATATCTTGGAATTAAATGGATGTGAACATGAGGAACTGTTTGTCCTGCTGTTTCGTTGATATTTATCCCAATATTGAATCCATCAGGATTAAATTGTCTTGTCAAAATTTCTTTTGCTTTGTTGAGCAAGTACCAGCAAGCAGCTTGTTCTTTAAACGAAAGTTCAAAATAATCCGAGCAATGTTTTTTGGGAATAATTAAAGTGTGACCTTGGTTAACAGGAAACTTATCAAATATGGCATAAGCGGTTGCCGATTCTAAAATCAATTCTCTTTCAGCATCAGGATTACAAAAAGGGCAATCAATATGATTTAATTTGATTATTTGATTGAAATGTTGGTATTCATATATTTCACAATTTTCGTTTTTAAATACTGACTTGTAATTTAAAACTACATTGCATTGATAAGTTGGTTTTTGATGCACTTTGTGGGTTCTGAATCCTTCGTATTGCAAATCTCTTCTTACTGCAAAATATGCTTTTCCAGTTGGCTTCAAAAGTTGTGAAATTCCCATCAGTACATTTGCTTGCTCTTCTTGCATCAATACATTTAGTACATAAAAACAAATGATGGTGTCAAACTTTTTTGTAGGGTAAGTCGGAAAATAATGTTTGTCATAACCAACCACATTTATTCCTTTCGCATTCAGTAACTCCACATCTTTTCCAAAGCCGCAACCAAAATCTAACACATTGCCTAACAATAAACTTTTGTTCAATAAAAGTTTTGCAGGAAAGGAAAGAGTATCTCTTTCTTTCGCTGTTAAATGATTGTATTGGTTTGATTGTATCATTTTAAAAATTCAAAACCATTGTTTGATGCAATAGTAATTAAAGGTTGAATCCTTTCTTTAAACTTCTCTTCAGAAAAATTCTTGTCTAAGTCAGGAAATATTGTCAAGTAATCTTCAAGAAATTTATTCTTAGGGTTTTTATCCTTCACAATTTCAATGGCTGTTTTTTGCAAATCAAAAAACGAATTGAAATACTTTTCTAGTGGCGGAAGTTTATCACTCTTAGAACTGTTGAATGATTTGTCAGCAGGAATTAAATTCCAAATCAAATCGTGTGAAACAAAATTATAAGGTATAAAATGTTCAACAGAATAATTTCCAATTATGAGTTTCTCGCCAGTGTAAATACAATTTACCGAACCAAGTTCTTTTACTACTAAATCCCAAAATCCTTTTCGTTGTGTTGTTAAACCACTTCTTTGTGCTGGCTTAATCAACTTGTTTGGAATATCTGGAACATTTGGATTTTTTGATTGCAGAAACAAAGCTAAATTCCAAAAGCAAAAATCTTTAATAACTCTTGCGTTTGAGGTTAAATAATTTAGCCATTGAGGATTTATTTCGATGTAATCATTGTATAAAGCATACAAACAATTTTCGCTGAAAGATTTCGATTCTTCGTAAATTTCATTTTTATTTTTTTTCCGAAACCATGGACTCAGAAACCAATGAGGTACATTTTTATTAAAATGCTTAAGTTCTCTTTTTGTTGCTTTGTTTGTACTTGAAGAAATTTTTTTGAAAACCAATTCCTGTTTTTCATCAATTGGTATTTTTTCAATTTGATTTATGGCTTCAATTGCTTGTTGAATTAAATCTTGCTTGCCAAATGAAACATGAAAATAATTTACCGTGTACCAAGCATTTGAAATCATTCTAGCAAATAGATTTCTTTTAGGAATATTTAAGTTTCCATTTTCAACCTCTTGAAGAATAGAAACGAGCCAATAAAACTTGTATGTGGTAGAAGTATCATTGAAACATGCTGCTAAATGATTAACAGGCAAGCTATTTGAATTAGGCAGTTGCATTTAACTCTTTAATTTTTTATTATAAATTTCTTTATTACTTTTTCCTTAAGTTGTTGAAAAATCTTTACTAATGAAAAGTAATATAACATACAAATTAATTCAATTTTTACCTTTTATTACAACAGTAGGATTTAATTTATTAACCTTTTATGCAATTAGTTCTTAGTTCGGTGAAAATTAAAAACAAATGTGCGGGAAAGTCAGCGTTTATCTGTGGCATCCGCGGGAAAGTTATTTTCAAATGAGATTGCTTCGTTTCCGATAGCAATCGGAATCACAATGACAAATCATGTCAATCAACCTAATAAAATAAATCAAGGTTCAGACAGAATGCGGGAAAATCTGCGTTAATCTGCGTCATCTGCGGGAAAGGTTTCCAACCCCAACCATTCAAAATTTTTTACTTTATCAATACCTTTTAAAGTTTAAATTCGCTCCAACTGAAATATGCAAAGCAATTACGAAGTATTAATTCAAAAGTTAGAAGCGTTTATTCGCAAGTATTATAAAAACCAATTGATAAAAGGAGCTATATTTTTTATAACCGCCTTTGTGTCAAGCTATATATTAATTGCCACTTTAGAGTATTTTGGTAGGTATAACTCCACCATTAGAGCGGTAATATTTTTTACCTTTTTGGCTTTTACTATTTTTTGTTTAGTAAAATATATTTTAGTGCCCATAGCAGGTATTTTTAAATTACGCAAAACCATTAATTATGAACAAGCATCGCTTATTATTGGAACCCATTTTTCTAATGTGAGCGATAGTTTATTAAATACTTTACAGCTTAAAAATACAGCTAATAATCAAGCAGATAATAGTTTGTTAATTGCTGCAATAGAGCAAAAAACCAGTCAGTTAAATCCTATACCATTTCAAAAAGCTATTAACTTTAAAACCAATCTAAAATATGTAAAATTTGCTTTGGTGCCTTTGGCCATTATAGTGTTACTTAGTTTTGTAAAACCCGATATTTTAAGCGATGGTGGTAAACGCATTTTGCAATACAATACTGCATTTGCACCTGTGGCACCATTTACTTTTACCATTGAAAATACTGATTTAAATGCTGAACAGTTTACCGATTTTGATTTACAAGTTAAAGTAAGTGGAAAGCAAATTCCTGATGAGGTTTTTATAGCCATAGATGGCAATAGTTATAAGTTACAAAAGGCAGATAAAACCCATTTTACTTATAGTTTTAAAAATATTCAAAAAACAACTGTTTTTAACCTACAAGCCGATGAGTTTAGCAGTAAAGATTATACACTAGATGTGGTAGCTAAACCCATTATTTTAGGATATCAAGTTAAATGTACTTATCCGGTTTATGTAGGTAAGCGCAGCGAAGTATTGAATAATCCTACTGATTTTACAGTACCTGCGGGAACTGTGTTAACATGGCTATTTACTAGCAAACAAACCAGTAAAATTGAGTTAGGTTTTGACGATAAAATAGCGGAAGCAAAAATGGAAGATGATGGACATTTTTCATTTAACAAAAAAGTGTTTTTGAGCCAAAATTATTTTATAAAAAACAGCAATTTAACCAAGGCCAAAGGCGATTCGATGAATTATAATTTAACCGTAATTCCCGATGCGTATCCAACCATTAGTATTGATGAAAAAAGTGATTCGGTAACTGGTAAACAAATATATTTTATTGGCGATGGCAGCGATGATTATGGATTAACCAAACTTACTTTTAACTATCATTTTATTAATAGCGAAAACAAAGAAAAGGTTAATAAAACTATGGTAAAACCTATTGCCATTGATAAAACCCAAAATCCAATTAGGTTTAATTATTATGTTAATTTAACTGAAACAGGTTTGGAACCTGGAGATGAATTGGAATATTATTTTGAACTTTGGGATAACGATGGTGTGTTTGGTGCTAAATCAATCAAATCGAAAACAGTGGTTTTTAAAGCTGCAAGCAATAAGGAAATGAAAGAACAAAGCAGTAAAAATGCAGAAGCCATGAAGGATAAAATGGAAGATGCTTTGAAAGAGGCCAAAGAACTGCAAAAAGATTTGAAACAATTGCAACAAAAAATGCTTGAAAAGCGTGAATTAACTTGGGAAGAAAAACGCAAAGCGGAAAGTATTTTAAAGCAACAACAAGAATTACAAAAGAAAATAGAAGACTTAAATAAAGAGTTTAAGTTGAACAATCAGCGCGAGCAAGAGTACAAAAAAGAGGCGGAGAATATTTTACAAAAACAGCAACAAATTGAAAAAATGTACAATGAGTTGATGAACGATGAAATGAAGCAATTGATTAAAAAAGTGGAGGATATGATGAAACTTCAAAACAAAGATCAATTGAAACAGCAAATGGAAAATATGCAGTTGAATAACAAAGATGTGGAGAAGGAATTGGATAAAATGCTGGAAATGTACAAGGAATTGGAGTTGGAGAAAAAAATGGATGAAGCTACTAAAAACTTGGAAGATTTAGCTAAAAAGCAAGAAGATTTGGAGCAAAAAACTGATGATAAAAACAGTAATTCAGAGGATTTAAAAAAGCAGCAAGATGAGTTGAACAAACAATTTGATGAAATAAAAAAGGACCTGAAAGACATTGAAAAACAAAACAATGAGTTAGAAGATAAACAAGAATTAGCCGATACCAAAGAGGAAGAAAAAAGCATAGAGAAAGACATGCAAGAAAGCAGCGAGGATTTGAAAAGTGGCAAACAAAAACAAGCCAAAAAGAAACAAAAACAAGCAGCAGAAAAGATGAAGGAAATGGCTGAAAAAATAAAGCAAAAGAAAAGTGATCAAGAAGCTGAACAGGCAGAAATTGACATCAATGCTTTACGCGAAATTATTGAAAATTTAGTAGAGTTAAGTAAACAGCAAGAGGCTTTAATGGTTAAGTTTAAGGATATAAACGGTTATAATCCGCAGTTTGTACAATTGGGGCAAGACCAACGAAACTTAAAAGAGAATGCCAAAATTATAGAAGATAGTTTAACAGCCTTAAGTAAACGTGTAGCTGAAATCAGTTCGTTTATTGATAAAGAAGTTACCAAAATGAATTTCCAAATGGATAAAGCTACTACTAATTTTGGAACGCGTAATATTCCTCAAATTAGAACAAGCCAACAAACTGCCATGACCCACATGAACAACTTAGCCGTAATGTTGAGTGATGTATTGAAACAAATGCAGCAAGAACAGGAAGGTAAAGAACAAGAAGGCAAAGGCGAAAAAAGCGGAAAGAAAAAAGGCAAAGGCCAAGGTAAGGGAAAAGGAGAAGGCAGTGGCAAAAAAAGCATGAGTCAACTTAAAAAAATGCAAGAAGAGTTGAACAAACAATTGCGCGAAGGTTTGAATAAAAATGGCAATGATAAAGGCAATAAACCTGGACAAAAACCTGGCGAAGGACAAGGAATGGGAAGTGAAGGTTTTGCTAGAATGGCTGCGCAACAAATGGCAATTAGACAACAATTGCAAAAAATGTTAAGTCAATTGGATGCCAAAGAAAAAGAAGGTTTGGGAGGCAGTGGCAAATTGCAAGAAATGCAAAAACAAATGGAACAAACCGAAAAGGAATTGTTTAATAAAAGATTGACCCAAGAAACGATAAATAGACAGCAAGATATTTTAACGCGTTTGTTAGAAAGCGAAAAGGCTGAAAAGAAACAAGAGCAAGATAAAAAACGTGAGGCCGAACAAAGCAAAGAAAAAGACCGTAACGCACCTCCGCCTGTTTTTAATAATTACATAGATAAAAAGAACAAGGAAGCAGAAATTTTAAAAACTGTTCCTTCTGAACTAAAACCGTATTATAAAAATAAAGCTAATCAATACCTTAAAAAAGCAAGCTGATTTTTGATCTGTGATTTTTGAGGTTTGAAAGGTGATGTGTGAATTATGGTTTTTGATTAATAATTCAATGTTGTTTAGTTGAGGGAAACACATTTCGTCCGATAGCTTTCGGACAAAATGTATTTCAATTGCTTAAACTGTTTTTGTTAATGATATAATTTATGGACTAGGAATTTTATTCCATTAACGATGTGCGTGGAAGCATTTTTTGGCCTTGATTTTTTGTTTCTTTTTCATCTAAGGAAAAAGAAAGCAGAAAAATATAACTTAGTTTTTGAGGGATGACTAAGTACTTTGAACTAAGAACTAGAATTATAGTTTCAAAATTTCATTAACCCTCACCCCTTTTTCTGTTTGATGTACCGAACACATTTCGTTGAAAGGGTCGTGTTCAAAATACAATAAGTAATTGTTTTCAGCAGCGGTATTTAGTATAGAAACTTTTTCTTTCATGGTATCTAACGGACGAACATCGTAACCCATTACGTAAGGTGTTGGTATATGCGCCATAGTTGGAATAACATCAGCTAGATAAATCAACTTGGTATCTTTATATGGCACAATTGGATGCATCATATTATTGGTGTGGCCAATGGTATAAAGTAAATCAATATCATTGTGAAATTTTTCGCCTGCTTTTAGTAATTTCAATTGTCCGCTTTCTTCAATTGGTAAAATATTTTCCTTTAAAAAACTGGCTTTTTCGCGCGGATTTGGAGCAATGGCTTCTTGCCAATGTGCATCAGCAATCCAATAAGTGGCATTTTTAAAAGTAGTTTCGTATTTGGTTCTGTCGTTATTCCATTTGATGCTTCCACCGCAATGATCAAAATGTAGGTGTGTTAAAACCATATCGGTAATATCGGTTACACTAAAACCATGAGCAGCCAACGATTTTTCTAAAGTAAAATCACCATGCATATAATAATGACCAAAGAATTTATCATCTTGTTTATTGCCCATTCCATTATCAATTAACATAAGCCTGTTCCCATCTTCAATTAACAAGCAGCGCATGGCTAAGCTAATCATATTGTTTTCATCGGCAGGGTTTAGTTTATTCCAAATTGATTTAGGAACAACGCCAAACATGGCTCCTCCGTCTAATTTAAATCTCCCTGTTTCTATTGAATATAATTTCATGTTTCTTTATAGTTTATAGTTGTTTGTTTTTTACTTTCTTGCCAGTAGCTAGAAGCTAGCTGCCAGCAGCCAGAAATTCTTCGATGGTAACTGCATTTTGTAAATTGTAATCTCCGCTTGCAGTTCGGCAAAGGGAATTTAAATGTGCACCATTGTTTAGTTTTTGACCAAAATCGTAAGCAATACTACGAATATAAGTTCCTTTACTGCAATTTATTTTAAAATAAACCAAAGGCAATTCAATGGCAGTAATTTCAAAGTTATGAATGGTAATTGGCCTTGGATTTAATTCTATTTCCTGACCTTTTCTTGCTGCATCATACGCCCTTTGCCCATCTTTTTTTATGGCAGAAAATACGGGAGGCAATTGCATTTGTTCGCCAACAAAACTTTTTGCTGTGGCTTCAATCATTTCATTGGTAATTCCGCCAATATCAAAGGTTTCGCTTACTTCCGTTTCTTTATCGTAACTGGGTGTAGTTGCTCCTAAAAATATGCTGCCTGTATATTCTTTTTCGGTAGCCATGTATTGGTCAATATTTTTGGTTTCTTTTCCAATACAAATAATTAATAAGCCGGTAGCCAATGGATCTAAGGTGCCTGCATGACCAACTTTTATTTTCTTTTTTCCAACATTATTGGCTTTTAAAGTTTCAATATGAAACTTGGTAATGGCATACCTTAATTTATTAACTACCTGAAAACTGGTCCATCCCAATGGTTTGTTTACCAAAACTACATCTTGCAATGGATTGATAGAAACAATTGTTTTACTTTCTTGCATCAATATTTTTATTTTATAAATGTTTCAATCTTTCCTCTAATTCAATAATATCAACAATTAATACCTCGCGGGCTTTACTACCTTTAAACGGACCCACAATACCTGCCTTTTCTAATTGATCAATCAATCGACCAGCGCGGTTATAACCAAGATTTAGTTTGCGTTG
>JBIIBC010000033.1:0-34281 GCA_044239605.1 Bacteroidia bacterium
AATTTTAAATATTATATTTATATTCTATTTTAATAAGTTTTTACTGTAATTTTTTCCTTAATATTTTTTCAACTTAATAATTGCTAAATTTTTAAGTGGTTTTTACCTTAATGTTTTTATTTCATTTTGGAACAAAGCCCATTCTTTTGAATTGCCTTGTTCAACCTTGAAACAATTGCTATTTATTATTTTGATTGAATATTTTGTTGTTGCCTTTTGCCTACACTTTGTTTTTTTTGTTTTACATTTTGTAAATAAAACTGAATAGTTAACTAAAGATAATCCCCCCCCCCTTAATTTTTTTTATTTCAGTTATTTAATTTACACTTATAGTTTTATAGTTACCATATATGACAATATAAAAGTGTTACCTACGATAATTTTGATGACATTCTATTACTATCCTTTTGGCCTAGCATTGTTTACATTATTCATACTGTTTGCTTTTATTGGATGCTTGTTTTTGGCATGTATTAACTAATTATTACGCTTGTTAAAGGCTATTTTTATTTATAAAAAGCGGTACCTCTCTATTATTTTATCGGCATTGATTCCATGTATATATAATTTTGCTTTATATAGTTGGTTTAGACCTTTCGGATACATAGATTTAAATCATTGTGCTTTCGTAATTACTTCCGTAGCAATTGCTTTTTTTAATTTAAGGCATAGTTTATTAATTTAATTCCTATAGCCAAATAAAAGGTTATTGAAAATAAGAATGAGGTTGTAATTGTAATAAAATATCGATATTGAATTTTGGATGTAAATTCACTTGTTTAAAATTTGGTATACAATACATTATGAAATTATTGGTAAAACCTTTACCACACTTGGTACTTAGAATGAAAAGGGAACAGACTTGGGTTTATTGCTTTGCAAAGATTTTTTAAATATACTGGTGGTAAAATACCTGTAGAAAGTGAAGTAGGAGTAGGAATAACCTTTTATATTCAATTCAGTGGTAATTAAGTTTTTTGGTAGTATAATTTATTAAAATACTTGACTCTCGTCAATCGTTATTCAATAATTTGAGTTAAGATTTGTGTAAACTAATATTACATAAAATGATTATTAATCAAATATACACAGGATGCTTGGCTCATGCAGCTTATTATATTGAAAGTAATGGCGAAGTAGCTATTTTTGATCCATTACGTGAGGTGGCTCCTTATTTGGAAAAAGCCAAACACGATAACGCGAAGATAAAATATATTTTCGAAACACATTTTCATGCCGATTTTGTATCGGGGCATATTGATTTAGCTAAAAAAGCCAATGCTTTAATTGTTTATGGCCCAACTGCAAAACCTAATTTTGCAGCAATTGTAGCCGAGGATAATCAAGTGTTTAAAGTAGGGAATTGTAAAATAAAAGTAATTCATACTCCAGGACATACTTTGGAAAGTACTTGTTATTTATTGATTGATGAAAATAACCAAGAAAAAGGTTTAATAACTGGCGATACTTTGTTCATTGGCGATGTAGGCAGGCCTGATTTAGCGCAACACGTTATTGCCGATTTAACTGAAGAAATTTTAGCAGGTCATTTATACGATTCGTTAAGGAATAAAATTATGCCATTGAGCGATGATTTGGTAATTTATCCTAATCACGGAGCTGGAAGTGCCTGCGGTAAAATGATGAGCAAAGAAACGGTTGACACCCTTGGGAATCAAAAGAAATTCAACTATGCACTTCGCCCTAATATGACCAAAGAAGATTTTATAAAAGAGGTATTAACTGGTTTAACCACTCCACCGGCTTATTTTCCTAAAAATGTATTGTTAAACATTAATGGTTACGAAAGTATTGACGAAATAATAAAACGAGGTATGCAGCCACTTACTATTTCGGCTTTTGAATTATTGTCAAAACAAGATGATGTGCTGGTTTTAGACACACGAAATGAAAATGATTACAGCGAGGGAAGTGTGCCTTTGAGCATAAATATTGGCTTAGACAGCAACTTTGCTATGTGGGTTGGCGATTTAATAAGCGATATAAACCAAAAAATTATTATTGTAACTGATAAAGGCCGCGAAGAAGAAACTATTATTAGGTTAGCACGCGTTGGTTACGATAAAACCATTGGATTTTTAGATGGTGGATTTAATATTTGGAAAAATAGTGGTCACGAATTTGATGTAATAAACCGAATTACAGCTCAAGAATTTGAACAAATTTATAAAACAAAAAATACTTTGGTTATTGATGTTAGAAAAGCAAGCGAGTTTGAATCAAGTCATGTAATTGGAGCCTTAAATATCCCATTAGTAAAAATTAACAATCATTTGGCTGATTTTCCAAAAGATAAGCCATTTATTTTACATTGTGCTGGTGGATATAGAAGTATGGTGGCTGCATCTATTTTAAAACAAAGAGGTTGGAATAATTTTGTGGATGTAATTGGAGGTTTTACCGAAATTTCAAAAACAAGTGTTCCCAAAACCAATTATATTGCGCCTGTAACTTTATTATAAAAATGAAAATTATTAAATTTTTTACCACAGCCGTTGTAGCGCTATTTTTTGTTATCAATATTTCATCTTGCCAAAATAATGCCAACGGAGCTGGCGGAAAGCTTGATGTAAATGCATTTGAGCAAAATATTAATGCCGATAAAAATATTCAATTAATTGATGTAAGAACCCCAGGAGAATATGCCGAAGGTTTTATTGGAACTGCAAAAAACATTGATTGGAATGGCGATAACTTTGCTGCTGAAGCAGCCAAATTAGATAAAACCAAACCTGTATATGTATATTGTTTAGCTGGAGGCCGAAGCGCAAGTTCAGCCAATAAATTAAAAGAGATGGGTTTTACTCAAGTATATGATTTAAAAGGAGGTATGAATGCTTGGCGCAACGCAGCTAAACCAATTTCGGTTACTGGAAATGAGCCAGTAAAACCTGCAACTACTGGCTTATCATTAGCCGACTTAAATAAACAAATTGTCGACAATCAATTGGTTTTAGTTGATGTATATGCACCATGGTGTGGTCCTTGCAAAAAAATGGCACCTTACTTAGCCGAAATAGCTGAAGAGAATAAAGATAAATTAACATTTATAAAAGTAAACGCTGACGATAGCCAAGAAATAGTAAAAAATTTAAATGTAGAAGAATTACCAACTCTTATTCTTTATAAAAATGGTAAACGTGTTTACACCAATATTGGTTTAATTACCAAAGCCGATTTATTAAAAGTCATCGAAAATAATACAAATAAGTAATATTCAATTACAATACTATTAAAAGCCTGTTTTGTTCAAAACAGGCTTTTTTTGTTAGATTAAATACAAGTAAATAATATCAATATTAGCGCAGCCCCAATATAATCAATAAGTTAGCATGACAAAAATCAAGTACCATGAATTGAAGCCACTGTAAAGCGATTGCCATTAATTTAAATTTAGGAAGTAAACAAATTAATTGACTTATTTTTAATAATACTTACTTTTGCGCCCGATTTAAAACACTAATTTGTTCAAAATCAAACCAAAAAGTATAAAAACTACAATTATGGAAAACAACACAAAGAACATGTTTGAAACTATGGCTGATATTCAAAAACAAGCTATGGAAACTATGACAAATGCTGCTAAGACTATGCAACAAACAATGGCAAATGGAACCAATATTAATATGGATTCTGAAAACTTTAAAAAATGGTATGACGGCCAAATGAATTGGTTTAATCAAGTTGGTAGCGAAAATAATAATATGCACAATGGAATGGAGTTTTTTACAAACTACATGAACAAACAAAATGAAATGGCAAAACAATGGATGGACATGAGTAAAAATATGATGCCAAACATGAATAACAGTTTTGATATGAAAAACATGAATATGGATAGCATGCTGAATGTATTCAACTCTTGGAAAAATACTATGACTGACAGCTATAATGAAATGATGAAAAATTTCAATAATGGTGAAACTAAGAATAATTTTTCTGACATGTTTAATAACTCAGAAATGTACATGAAAACCTTCCAGTTTTTTATGCCAATGATGAAAAGTTTAAACGATAAAACTTTTACTCCTGAAATGTTTAAAAATATGTTCAATACAGAAGCGTATAAAGACATGATGGACAAAATGTTTAACATGAATCCTGATATGATGAAAAACTTTATGGATAATACCATGATGGCAAGCATGAAGGATAACATGTATAAAATGATGGATAACGGTAAAACTAATTACGATAACATGAAAAATAACATGGGTAATATGTTTAACTCAAATCCAATAATGGATGGAATGATGAGTAATTACAATCAAATGTATGCTCAAATGCAAACTTCAATGGCTCCATTAACCAAATTATTTGGTTCTAATTCAAATATGGCAAGCATGGAAACTATGAAAGAATTAGTGGATATGATGACTGAGTACAATACCAAAAATAATCAAATGCAATACATGATGTACACAACAGGCATGAAAGCAATGGATGATATGGCTGAAAATTTGTATGCTAAGGTTAGAAATGGTGAAGATGTAAAGGAATTTGCAGATGTTTATAAAAATTGGTTAAATACCAATGACAAGCATTTTGTTCAATTATTTGAAACTCCAGAATATTCAAAATTGATGAGTGAAGTTAGTGCATTGCAATTGAACCTAAAAGGAAAAATTGAAAAGCAAATGGAAAAATCATTAGAGAAATTTCCAATTATTAATCGCAGTGAAATGGATGAATTGTATAAAACCATCCAAGAATTAAAAAAACGCATTAACACGCTTGAAAAAGAAAAGAGTAGTGTAGCTTCAACTGAAGTAAATGAGGAAGCACCAAAAGCAGCACCTAAGAAAACCACTAAGAACGCTTAGTTAGTATATTTTTAAAATTTTTGCACAAATCCTAGTTGAACTTGTTTAACTAGGATTTTTTTTGGCCTGATTCTGGCAGTTATTAATATGAAAAAGAACAGTAAATTTAAGTGAAAGCAGTGTTTATAGGGGCTTGAGGTTATATTATAATTCTTAATAGCGGTTTTTTATGGGAATTTTGGCTCAAAATGGGAGATAAATGATAGATAAAATAAATTCGGAAAATATTTTACAACACAAATTAAATTTTAAAAAAATTTGTTTAATTGATGATGACGATATGCAGCATTGGTTAAATGTAAGAATTATTCATTCTATTGATAAAACAATTGAAATATATAGCTATTCAAGTGCAGAAATTGCGTTAAACGATTTAGTAGGTAATAAAATAATACCTGATGTAATTTTGTTAGATATAAATATGCCACTAATGGATGGTTGGGATTTTATTGAGGAAGTAGGTATTAAAGAAATCCATATTCCAATTTACATGCTTACATCTTCCATTGATAAAAACGACAACGAGAAGGCAAAAAAGTATAAGGAAGTGAAAGGGTTTTTAAATAAACCATTAAAACAAGAAAAATTAGAATCTATTTTGTATTCGAGTAATTAGAATTTTTTTAAACTTTACTTTTATTTAATAAATATTCCATAACAGTTATTGGAATCAACAAACAGGTTAAGGCATAAATGGTATCTTCAATTGGAATGGTAACTATACGTAAACCAATAATTTCGCTAGCATTATAAAATACTACAGGTTCTGGCGTTACAGCACCAGTTAACACACCATTTACCACTAAAAAAGGAATTAAGTGCACTAAGTAAGCAAACCAAAAATAACCCATATAAGGCTTCTTTAAATAAAACTGATGCCAAAGCAATAATATCAAAGCCAAGGAACAATTTACCAAAGTGTAAGTTTTATAATAAAATACAATGCAAGCCACTGCTAAAATTACTATAAAAAAATAATTTATATAAGTTACCAATGGCTTAAAAAAGTTATCGGAAAAATAAGCTTTTACGCAAGCATAAATAAACACACTGGCAAATGGAACCACTACAAAAAAACTCCATTCTTCTATAGGTAAATCGTTTAGACGGTAACTCCAAACATACTGATTATTAAAGCCCCAAACACCTGCTCGAGTAAACCAACCATCCCACAAAATAAATAATAAAGCATTTAAGGCAATACCAACAAAAAGTGGTTTAAACCATTTGTAAAAAGCTACTTTTTTATCGAAACTTAATGCAAAAGGTCCAACAAAGGATGCCAACATTAACCAAGCGTATAAACTCATGGTTTAATTGGTTGAATTAGGATTTTTCCAATATTTAAGCGGAACTATAAGCATTCCAAAATTTTCGCCATGCTCTTTTCCTAAATATTTATGATGAATTTTATGCGCCCTGCGAATGGCTTTTATATATCTATTATCTAAGCGCGACCAAAGTTTAAACCTTCGGTGAATAATTATTTCGTGAATAATAAAATAAGCAAATCCATACAAAGAAATACCGATTCCAATATACAATCTAAAATCGTTGTACATTAAACCTGTTACATAACAATAAGCACTAGGTATGGCAAAAATTAGGAAGAAACTATCGTTTTTTTCGAAAAAACCGGGCTCTACTTGATGGTGGTCTTTATGCAAATACCAAAGCAAACCATGCATAATAAACTTGTGTGTAAACCAAGCCATAAATTCCATGAACCAAAAAGTAAGAAACACTACTAAAATATTAAACCACATATATTTTTAAATCGCTTTATTATACTAAACACTTTAATTGGAAATTGTTTTTAGAAAAAATCTAAAACCACCAATTCATTCCTGCAAAAAACACCAATTGAAAAACATACAACCAAGGTGCAATTTTATTGGTTAATGGCAACTCTAATTTTTGGTAAACAAACATAAAAGCAAAGGCAAAAATATACCAAGCTGTGTAGTTTTGAATAGGAATACTGCCATTTTTCCAATACCAAAAATCTAATTGCGGGGCCACATGTTCTATTAAAAAATCAACACACAACATAAGCAATGCACTTAAAGTAATTTTTATGATTGGGTTAACTGTATTTTGTTTGCCAATTTTACTGAAAAACAGTTCGGCCATATGCATTGAAACATAACATAGCATAACCCAGTTTAAACCAATAATTACAGGCACATCGGCCATTTTTAAGCCAAGGTTATTTCCATAAAAATACTGACCAAAAATTCTACCCGTAGTTACTCCCAAAAGTTCTAAAATATAACCTGCTTGAAAAACACCAATGGCCCAAATCCAGAAAAAAGTGTTTTTAGGTTGATGGAAATAAAACAACACTACCGCACTAATTATCAAATTGATTGGCGAAAGTGATAATAAATCTAACTTAAAAACGGCCGAACCAAAAAGCCCCACAGCATATAAAATGGCTAAAATTATAATGGCAATATTTTCTTTTTTCATTTTTCTTTTCAATTATTAGGTCATTCCGTAGGAATCCTCCTTGTTTAAAAGCACCTTTCCATTAGCAATCAAACTCCTATTCAAGGAAGATGTTTACAACATGACCTTTTATGCAATTACTTTCCATAATCATCCTTTATTAAACCAGCTGCAATTTTAGCTGAATTTAAACACAAAGGAATTCCACCACCTGGATGCACCGAACCGCCACAAAAGTACAATCCTTTTATATTAGAACTAAAATTTTTATGCCTTAAAAATGCAGCATACCTATTATTGCTTGCATTGCCATAGAGTGCACCAAGGTGGCTGCTGGTTTTGCTTTCAATACTTCGTGGGTCTAATATATTTTCGGTTACAATGTATTTTTCAATATCGGTTTTGAGCAAACGATTTAATTTTGAAATAATATTTTTTCTTGCTTCAAAAATTAATGCATCCCAATTTTGCCCTTGGTTATTGGGTGTATTTATCATCAAGAACCAATTTTCGCAACCCGCAGGTGCGTCATCTGGCTTGTATTTTGAGGTAATGTTAACGTAAATAGTTGGGTCGTTGTAAATAGTTTTTTTACTAAAAATGTGTTCAAATTCTGCTTGGTAATTTTCGGTAAAAAGTATGTTATGCAAATCTAACTCGGCAAATTGTTTATTAATTCCCCAATAAAAAATTAATGCTGACGAGGACTTTTCCTGCACCAAAATTTTTTCAGGATATTTTACCTTTGGCAATAACTTTTTGTAAGTAGGGTAAATATCCATGTTAGATAACACAATATCGGCTTCGTAAAACTGTTCTCCTACTTTTACGCCTTTTACTTGCTTGTTATTTTGGTTTAAAACTATTTCAGAAACCTTTTTATTAAACTCAAAATTTACACCTAAATCCAAAGCCAATTGGTAAATACTTTGGCTAATCTGGTGCATACCATTTTTAGGAAAAAAAGTTCCAATATTGCTTTCTAAATGCGGAATCATGTTAAGCAAAGCTGGCGATTGATATGGGTTACTGCCATTGTAAGTAGCAAATCTGTTAAAGTACTGAACCAATCTTTTATCGGCAAAAATTTGCTCGTTTTCGTGGTTCATGCTGTTAAACAAATTAAGTTTTGGAATACTTAAAATACCTTTTAGTGTAGCCAAATTTAAAAAGTTTTTTACTTTATGTAAACTACTTTCTATAAAAATAGGTGTGGTGGTTTTATACCTAAATTCAGCGTTTTTAAGGTATTGAAAAAATGGTTTTAGATTGGTTAATCCTAACTTTTGGTTTAGTTCATTGGCCATTTTTTCTGGCTGATGGTAAGCTGTAAAACGGGTTCCATCTTCGTAAAAATAATTGCATGCTTTTTCCAACTGCAAGTATTCAAAACTGTTTTTATTTTGCTTTGCAATATCGTAAAGTTCAAGCACTAGCTGAGGCAATGTAAAAAGCGAAGGACCAGCATCAAACCTAAAACCATGTTGAGTAAACTCGGTTAATTTTCCGCCAAAATAAGCATTGGCTTCCAAAACTGTTACTTTAAAGCCCATTGCTTGAAGCCTAACAGCACTGGCTAAGCCAGCTATTCCAGAGCCAATTATTACTATTTTCATCTTTGATTTATAACCCCAAATGTAACATTGGGTTTTTAATTGTTACAAAAAAATAAAAAATAGCTTTTTCTATTCTTTCACTTATTATATTTTTAGTAATTTGCGCCCATGTTTAATGAACCTGAAATAACAAAATTAGAAACAATTGGCGAGTTTGGCTTAATTAAACAACTTACGCAACACATTGAATTAAAGAACAATACACTTAAAGGTGTAGGTGATGATGCCGCAGTAATTAATCCTACTAACGGAAAAGTTACTTTGGTTTCAACCGATATGTTGCTAGAAGGAATTCATTTTGATTTAAGTTATTTTCCTTTAAAACATTTGGGTTATAAGGTCGTGAGCGTAAATGCAAGCGATATTTATGCCATGAATGGAGCTCCAAAACAAATTACAGTTTCGTTAGGAATTAGCAGTAAATTCAGTGTAGAAGCTATTCAAGAAATTTATGAAGGCATTAATTTAGCCTGCGAAAAATATAAAATTGATATTATTGGTGGCGATACTACCTCAAGCAAACAAGGTTTGGTAATTAGTGTAACCGTAATTGGTGAAGCTACTGAAAACGAAGTGGTTTACCGAAATGGTGCAATGGAATATGATTTGGTTTGTGTAACAGGCGATTTGGGCGGTGCTTATGCTGGTTTTCAGTTATTAGAACGCGAAAAACGTGTGTTTATTAACAATCCAGATTTGCAGCCTGATTTGGCCGGACACGATTATATTTTAGAAAGACAATTAAAACCTGAAGCTAGAAAAGATATTATTGATATGTTCAAGGCTTTGGAAATTGTACCAACAGCAATGATTGATGTGAGTGATGGTTTGGCTTCTGAAATTTTTCATTTGGCCGATCAATCAAAAATGGGGATTACCATTTACGAAGAAAAAATTCCAATTGATGCCACCACTTACAACATGGCGCGCGAGTTAGATTTAGATCCAACTTTAACGGCTTTAAGCGGTGGCGAAGATTACGAATTATTATTTACCATTAAACAAAGCGATTATAAAAAAATAGAACACCATCCTGATTTTACCGTAATTGGGCATGTTACCAAACCTGATGAAGGTGTAAACATGATTAGCAAAGGTGGTCAAAAACACGAGTTAAAAGCTCAAGGTTGGAAAGCATTTTAGAGAATAACCTCATTGCAAGGCATGAAGCAATCTCACTTGAGATTGCCACGCTACGCTCGCAATGACGAATATTAAAAATAAACAAATGGCTAGCTGCCAGAAGCCAGCTGCCGAAAGCTATAAGAATGAAAATAGGTGTATTAATATTTCCGGGAAGTAATTGCGATAAAGACGCAGTTTGGGCATTTCAAAACATGTTTGGCCAAGAAGTAGTAGAACTTTGGCATAAAGATACTGATTTACAAAATGTAGATTTGGTGTTTTTACCAGGTGGTTTTAGCTATGGCGATTATTTACGCAGCGGTGCAATTGCTCGTTTTTCGCCTATTATGCAAAGTGTAATTGAATTTGCCAATAATGGAGGCTTGGTGTGGGGCGTTTGTAATGGTTTTCAAATTTTATGCGAAAGCGGTTTATTGCCAGGCGCATTGTTACACAACGACCATCAAAAGTTTAATTGCAAAAATGTATTTATAAAAACCGAAACCAATAACAGTAAAATTACTAGTTTAAATGAAGTAGGAAAAGCTTTAAAAATTCCTATTGCACATGGCGAAGGTAGATTTTATTGCAATGATGAATTATTGCAAGATTTAAAAGCCAACGATCAAATATTATTTAGATACTGCGATGAAAATGGAAACGTTTCTGCTGAAACCAATCCTAATGGTGCATTGGATAACATAGCTGGAATTTGTAACAAAAACCGCAATGTGTTTGGCATGATGCCACATCCTGAACGCGCTGTAGATGCAGATATTTATAACACTGACGGACGCACCATGTTCGAAAGTTTGTTGCAATTGGTTGCTGCTCAATAGTTGTCAGTTGTTCGTTGTCAGTTGATAGGTTTCTTAATATAGTAAACAAATGAAATTGACAGATAGTAAAGTATATTCGACAATGTTGATGTTGTTTCCTTCTCAAAACGATTTTTCACAATCAGACTATGAAGAGGAATTAAATGAACTACTAGACTTTGGAGTTGACACCGTGGAAAAATTTAATAACTTAATGACTAGGCATAGGGCAATGTTATTGAAAATAGATGGTGAACCTTTAGACGACCAACACTTGAAATGGTACCGAGCGGACAATTCAATTGACAACCTCGAACTAAAAATTGAGAATGGATTTTGGTTTTCATTTCAGGGGCTAATACGCATTGGACTTGAACTTGAGTTTGGAGAGAAATACAGATTATATGGTAATAAACGTGACGGTTTATTTTGAATGAGTCAGAAAAAAATGAAATTTACTTACACCTATTTTGCATTCATATGTATTAGCTTACTTAGTTGTAGTAATAATAAAACAACTAGGCTATTTAAAAACGAAATAGAAGAAAAAGTAATTTTTCAAAACTATATTTATCCTATTGATAAAACTATAAATGAAAAAGACTTAAGAATAGATTCTTCTCAAAGTGAAGTTTACCGTGTTTGGGTTTTAAATGAAAATCCAAAATTAAGCTTAATCATTACTATTGAAAAAATAAACGATACAATAACCATTTCCAAAAAATGTTTTATTTGGAATAATGGATTACCTGTTAAAATAGACTCTTTAATTGAATTCGAAACTAAAAAAATTAGTTTAAAAGCTTGGTTGGAATTTAAGGATAAAATTTTTAATAGCTATTTTTGGAATTTGGAAAACAATCAAAATGATGATACTTTTTTGGATTGTAATACTTTTATTTTTGAAGGAAAAAGAGATAAAGTCAAATACGAAAAGAATTATAATTTATTCTATCTTCCATGTGGTTATGGTAGTTTACGAGATGCATTCAGTGATTTATTTGAATTGACTAAATAAACTACTATCAACTGACAACTATCAACTACTCCAAAAACTATTCCTTCATCTTACTATCAATCATTATAGTCACAGGACCATTATTGGTTAAGCTGATTTGCATATCGGCACCAAATGTTCCTGTGGCTATTTTTTTGCCCAAAAGTTCTTCCAGTTTTGCAATAATTTTTTCGTACAAAGGAATTGCAAATTCGGGCCTGCTTGCTTTGATATAAGAAGGTCGATTTCCTTTCTTAGTAGAAGCAAAGAGTGTAAATTGACTTACTAGTAAAATATCAGCATTGGCATCAATGAGTGAAATATTCATCACGCCATTTTCATCGTTAAACACCCTAAGGTTTACTATTTTTTGTGCCAACCAATTGAGGTCTTCATCGGAATCGGCATCCTCAATTCCTAATAAAATTAATAATCCATTTCCAATTTCAGAAGATAATTTACCATCTATTTGAACTTGTGCTTGTGTTACTCGTTGGATAATAATGCGCATGGGTTAGTTATTATATGTCTTTTTCGTTTCTTCAATTGCAATAATAATTTTTTGAAAATGTAAAAAATCATCATGAGTAAAACTCTTGTTTTTATTTAACTCAAACCAATAAATTATTGGATGGAACTTACCTATTTTATAATTGTATATGTTATTTGGTATGGTTTTAAAAAACTGCTCTTGTGAAAATTGTTCGGGAACAAAATTCCCTTCCGAAGGAGGGGTGTACCGATAATTATCGGTAGAAGACCGGGGTGGCAAAATCAATGTATTTTCATCAAAATTATCAGCATAATTTTCAATAAAAAAATTCTCTAACTCTTGCATCACATAAGTTAAACGTTTAAAAACATCAACTACTTTAATTCGAAAAACCTTTAAGCCCAACTGCTTTAAAAATGCTTCTCTTTCAATATCATACTCCACTTTACTATCGTGGCTAGAGCCATCAATTTCAATAACCAGCCCAAATCTTTTAACATAAAAATCGACTATATAGTTACCTATAACTCGTTGCCTATCAAAGTCAATATTATGAAAACCACCTTTGTTTACTTGTTTCCAAAACAATACTTCCGATAAATTTCTAGCTTGCCTTAACTGCTTTGCTTTTTCTTTCAAATTGGGGTTAAAAGGCAGTTCTGTAATTGGATTTTGAGTTAAAATAATATCATTGATAGCAATAACCCTATATGGCTTTTTTAACTCCCCGGTCTTCGACCACCCCTCTTTTTGAGGGGAATTTAACAGCCCGCACTTTTTGAATTCAATAATTGAAGAATTAGTTTTATTGTCAATAAATGCTTTTAAGAGTATTATCAAATTTTCAGAAAATGATTCACTCTGAATATTTTCAACTTTTACAAGTTGGTTTAAATAGGTAAAATATTCTTCAAAAGTCATTTCATACAACCCTAATTAAACACATCTTCGTTAGCCATAATGCTAAGGTAGCTTTGGTAACGCTCGGCAGGAATAATACCTTGTTCAATGGCTTCTAAAACCGCGCATTGAGGTTCGTTCATGTGTTTGCAATTATTGAATCTGCATTTACCAATATAGGGTTTCATTTCTTTAAAATAATGCGATAGTTCCGCATTGTTTAAATCCACTACTCCAAACTCTCTAATTCCGGGTGTATCAATAATAAATCCACCAAAACTTAAAGGATGCATTTGCGCAAAAGTGGTGGTATGCTGCCCATTAAAACTCGATTTTGAAATTTCGCCCGTTTTTAAGTTTAAGTTAGGCTCAATTCCGTTTAATAACGATGATTTTCCTACACCCGAATGACCCGCAACTAAGGTAGTTTTATCTTTCAATAAAGCCTTTACTTCATTTAAACCTATTTGGTCATTCACTGAAGTTTTTATGTAATTATACCCAACCTGATTATGGTATAAATGAATAGTATCGTTCAATACATCTTCCAATATATCCGTACATAAATCCACTTTATTAAAAATAATGGTAGTTGGAATATGGTAAGCTTCGGCCGTAGCTAAAAAACGATCAATAAAACCTAGCGAAGTAGTAGGAAAAGCAATAGTTACCATTAATATTGCTTGGTCAATATTACTGGCTATAATATGTGTTTGTTTTGAAAGATTGCTAGCCTTACGAATGATGTAATTTTTACGATTTTCAATTGAAAAAATCACACCATTTTCGCTGTTGGGTTCCATTTCAAAATTTACTTTATCGCCAACTGTAACAGGATTGGTGTGTTTTAAACCTTGCAATCTAAACTTACCTTTTAACCTACAATTTACAATTTGCAAATCGGGTTTCATTACTTCGTACCAACTTCCCGTTGATTTTACAACAATTCCTTCCATTAGCTTTTAATTGAAAATCCTAAATATGCAAACCCAATGCATACCAAATTGGTTAATAAAATATAAGCAAAAGCCTGTTTAAAAAGTTGCTGTTTGAACATGGTAATGGTTTCGAAGGCGAATGATGAGTATGTAGTAAAACCACCTAATATGCCAATAATAAGTAGCAATTTGATAGTATCGAAATGATTATTGTTTAAAAATAAAGCATAACACAAACCAATGCAAAAGCAGCCTATGGCATTTACCAAAAAGGTGTTAATTGGAAACTGTACTTGGGTGTAATCTTTTAGCAATACAGAAAACAAATAGCGTAAAACCGCTCCCAAAGCACCTCCAAGGGCTACAAAAATTATTGATTTCATGAAAGGCAAATATAAGCTAAATTGAATGATTACAAGATTAGAAGATTGCAAAATTGAAAGATTAGAAAATTATAACAAGCCACATATTGCGCAGATTATAAAGAAATTTTTAAAAGGGGATTTTGCATTTATAACTTACTTACCATTTATCAAGAAACAACACTTCGACAAGCTCAGTGTCCACCATTCAAAATTCATCATTCAACATTCATAATTTTACCCTACTTTCGCCTTCTTTTTTTTGAAAAATATGATAAAATCAATGACGGGTTTTGGGCAAGCTGAAACCGATACAGACCAATTTTTATGCAAAGTAGATATTAAAGCTTTAAATGGTAAGTTTTTAGATATTAATATTCGTATGCCCCGCAATTTGCAAAATAAGGAGTTGGAGCTGCGCAATGATTTATCGAAAAAGCTAGAAAGAGGCAGTGTTAGCATTAGTATTAATATTACAAGCAAAAATACCAACGATTCATATTTACCTATCAATCAAGATGTGGCGCAATTTTATTTAACTCAAATAAGTAACCTTTCTACACAAACTAATATACCAAGTAGTCAACTATTTAAATCAATTTTTGATTTTCCTGGAATTATTCAAAGTAAGGAAGATGAAGGCACCAATGAAGATGATTGGAAAATAATAGTAAACACAGTTAATAATGCCTTGGTTGAGTTTAATAAATTTAGAACACGCGAAGGTGAAATTTTAGCCACTGAATTGATTAATTTATGCCAAAGTATTCAAAACAAATTGATTGCTTTAGCACCTTTTGAAACTGCAAGAATTGAAAATGTAAGGGCTAAAATAGCTAAGGAGTTAAGTAGCTTGCAAACCGATTTAATTGATAAAAACCGTTTTGAACAAGAGTTGATTTATTATATCGAAAAACTGGATATTAACGAGGAAAAATCGAGGTTAACCGAGCATTGCACTTTCTTTTTAGAAACTTTAAAACAAGATACTAATGGTAAAAAATTAGGTTTTATAGCTCAAGAAATGGGCAGAGAAATCAATACCATTGGTAGCAAAAGCAACGATAGCAATATGCAGCGATTGGTGGTAGAAATGAAAGATGAATTAGAGAAAATTAAGGAACAAATCAATAATATTTGCTAAGTACTTTAGCCAAAGATTTCAAAGAAAATTTGATTGATTTGTTAAAATAATAATTAAAGTAACCGGCAATTTCTGCGTTTATCTGCGAAATCTGCGGGTGATATAGAATAGAATAAATGAATAAAGTAATTATATTTTGTGCGCCAAGTGGTAGCGGAAAAACCACCATTGTAAAACATTTATTAAGTGTAAATAAGCAATTGGCCTTTTCAGTATCAGCTTGTACACGCGCGCAAAGAGCCAATGAAGTGCATGGTAAAGATTATTATTTTTTAACACACGAAGATTTTAAAAACAAACTGGTTCATGGTGAGTTTTTAGAATACGAAGAGGTGTATGGAGGTAATTTTTACGGTACTTTAAAGTCGGAAATTGATAGGATTTGGGCTGAAGGTAAAGTAGTAATTTTTGATGTAGATGTAGTGGGTGGATTAAACCTTAAAAAGCATTTTGAAGATAAAGCCTTGGCCATTTTTGTAAAACCACCAAGTGTGGAAATTTTGGCGCAAAGGTTAAAAGAACGTTCTACTGAAACTGAAGAAACATTGCAAGTTAGAATTGGTAAAGCTGTGTTGGAATTGGCTTACGAAAATAAGTTTGAAACGGTGTTATTAAACGAAAACCTACCTGAAGCACTGCAAAAAGCAGAACAATTGGTAAATGACTTTATAGGAAAATAGATAATGAAAATAGGTTTGTTATTTGGGTCATTTAATCCCATTCACACAGGGCATTTATTAATAGCCAATTACATGGTAGAATATACCGAGTTGGATAAAATTTGGATTGTGGTAAGTCCGCAAAATCCATTTAAAGTAAACGATGAGTTATTGGATGAAAATTTGCGTTTAAAAATGATAGAAATGGCCATAGCCGATGATAACAGATTTGAAGCATGCAGTATTGAATTTGGAATGCCCAAACCTAATTATACCTATTTAACCCTAACAACGCTTGTCGAAAAATATCCTGAACACCAATTTACTCCCATTATTGGTGGCGATAATCTGCAGAGTTTTCATTTATGGAAAAACTACGAAAGCATTTTAGAAAACTATCAGCTATTCGTTTACCGCAGGGCTGGATTTCATGAAAATCCATTATTAGCCAACCACAAAAAAATTAGTTTATACGAAGTTCCTTTGCTCAATATTTCATCCACTTATATTAGAGAAACATTACAAGCAGGTAAATCAATCAGGTATTTGGTGCCAAAAGTTGTAAAAGAATTTATAGATGAAAATAATTTGTATCGATAATTTTCCGTTTAAATAATAATTCGGTTGATATTAAAAACTAAGGTTTAATTGAAACTAATAATTGGTTTCATTTGTAAATTATAAAACATTAAACAAGTGTCAAACATAAAAAACGGATGATAATATTTATTGCAATTTTACTAAGTTTATCAACAGGAAGCTATTTGTTTTTAGAACAAAAACAATTTGGACAACTGCCAACTGGACACAGATTGGAACGAATAAAAAAATCACCCAACTACCGAGATGGGGCTTTCCAAAACCAACATTTTACGCCTGATTTAGCAGAAGGAACAAGTTATTGGGATATTTTAAAAGCGTATTTGAATAAACCTAAAAACACAGAACCTCCACATTCATTACCTTTTATAAAAACCAATTTATATAACCTTGATACAGAAAAAACGCAAATTATTTGGTTTGGACATTCAAGTTATTTAATAAAAACCAATGGTTTGACTATTTTGGTAGATCCAGTTTTTAGTGGCAATGCTTCGCCTGTTAGTTTTTTTGGAAAAAATTTTAGCGGTAGCAATGAATATAAAATAAGCGATTTCCCTCAAATAGATATGGTTATAATTACACACGATCACTATGATCATATGGATTATAAAACGATAATGGAGTTAAAAAATAAAACTAAACATTTTTATACTTCGCTAGGGGTTGGATCTCATTTAAATTTATGGGGTATTAACGATTCACAAATTACTGAATTTGATTGGTGGGAATCATTAAAAGTAACTGATGATATTATTCTAACAGCCGCTCCAGGTCGTCATTTCTCAGGCAGAAAATTCAAAAGAAATCAAAGTTTGTGGGCTTCATACATTTTACAAACACCAACAGAAAAAATATTTTTAGGAGGTGATAGTGGATTTGATACTCATTTTAAGGAAATTGGACAAAAATATGGTCCTTTCGATTTGGTTTTATTAGAATGTGGTCAATACAATAAAATGTGGGGTTATATTCATATGATGCCTGACGAGGTTGTTCAAGCTGCTATTGATTTAAAAGCTAGCGTGTTAATGCCTGTTCATTGGAGTAAATTTACTTTGGCTTTGCATCCTTGGAATGAACCTATAAAAAAAGTAACAGCTAAGGCCAAAGAAATGAAAATGCCTATAACAACGCCATTAATTGGAGAGGTAATTACAATAAATAAAAATTATCCTGACAGCATATGATGGGAATTTTAGATAAAAAAAGCCAACTTTATTAAAGTTGGCTTTTTTTATCTAATTACTATTAAGATAGCATATCTAAAATTTTGTTCAAATCAGTTTCAGATTTAAAAGGAATAGTAATATTTCCTTTTCCCTTTTCATCATTGGTAATTTTTACTTTATTACCAAATTTATCAGTTAATAGTTTTTGAAATTCAGTTACTACTTCACTTAAAGGTAATTTTGAAACTTTTTTGCTTTTAGGTTTTTCATCTTCAATAAGCGATTGATCTTGTTTGGCTCTTTCACTAGCTTCACGTACCAAAGCTTCTACCTGACGAACCGATAAATCTTTTAAAACCATTTCGTTAAATAAATATTGTTGCTCATCGGCATTGTCAATATTTATTATGGCACGTGCGTGTCCCATCGAAATTTTATCATCTCTCAAAGCGGCTTGAATATTATCAGGAAGTTTTAATAAACGCATGTAATTATTAACAGTACTGCGGTTTTTACCAACTCTATCTCCTAATTCCTCTTGGTTTAATTTACATTCGTCCATAAGGCGTTTGTAGCTTAAAGCCACTTCCATAGCGTTTAAATTTTCGCGTTGAATGTTTTCAATCAATGCCATTTCTAGCATTCCTTGGTCATCAGCTAAGCGAATATAGGCAGGAATTTTTTCTAAACCTGCAATACGAGAGGCGCGCGTTCTGCGTTCCCCACTAATTAATTGGTACCTATCAAATCCAATTTTACGAACAGTAATAGGCTGAATTACTCCATGTACCTTGATACTTTCTGCTAATTCGTTTAATTCTTCTTCTTTAAAATCGGTTCTAGGTTGAAATGGATTTGCTTCTACTTGCGAAATAGGAACTTCACTGATAGAATTAACCGGTTTCGATTCGGTTGTTGTAATATCAGTTGCGGCATTTTCAAGTAATGCACTTAATCCTCGTCCTAATGCGTTTCTGCGTGGGTTACTCATTTTATATCTTTCTACTACTTTTTTTTGACTACTAATTTAATGATTGCGTGTCTGAATTTGGATTATTAAAACCCTCAATTAAGCCATTTTTTGCTAATAATTCTTTTGCAAGATTCATGTAATTAATTGAGCCACGACTTTCTGCATCATGAAGAATTACAGGTTTACCAAAACTTGGAGCCTCGCTTAACTTAGTATTACGTTGAATAATGGTATCAAAAACCAATTGTTGAAAATGCATTTTAACCTCTTCAACCACTTGGTTACTTAAGCGTAAACGCATATCGTACATGGTTAATAATATACCTTCAATTTGTAAATTGGTATTTAAACTTTGTTGTACAATTTTGATGGTGTTTAATAACTTACCTAAACCCTCTAATGCAAAATACTCGCACTGAACAGGAACAATAACACTGTCACTAGCTACTAAAGCATTGGTAGTAATTAAACCCAAACTTGGGGAGCAATCAATAATGATAAAATCGTAATCTTTTCTAATAGAATCTAAGGCAAATTTTAACAACTTTTCTCTGTTAGGTAAGTTAACTAATTCAATTTCAGCTCCAACCAAATCAATATTTGATGGTAGTAAATCCATGTATTGCAACTCAGTATGTACTATTGCATTGGAGGTTGGAGTTTCATTTACCATTACTTCGTACAAACCAGTAGAAACTTCACGTGGATCAAATCCTGTACCTGAAGCCGAATTTGCTTGTGGATCTGCATCTACCAATAAGGTTTTAAACTCCAAAGCTGCTAAACTTGCCGATAAATTAATGGCAGTTGTAGTTTTACCAACTCCACCTTTTTGATTTGCTATTGCTATTATTTTTGCCATGCTAAGTATTTGTTCAACTTAATTTTATATTTGTTTGAAAATAAATATATTACTTATTTAACTAATTAGTTTTATATTTTAAACCTATTAGTTTTATATTTTTATACCTACCAAATAACGCCAAATCATAAGGTAACATATGCACTCCTTGTCAACATGGGTGTTGATAACTGAGCTTTAATTTTGCAGAGTGCTAATAGTTAATAAAATAATTGTGGAACAAATATAAATGCTGTTTCACGAATAAATAAACGAATTAAAATAGAAAAACCCTTGATTAGCTATAATCAAGGGTTTTTACTTTATATGAATTAGAAAAAAGTATTATTGATTAGTATTTAGCAATCACTGTGCCAAAAGTATCAATATTGCGACATATTTTTCTAAATTACTGTTTTTTAGTTGTTTGTATTTTTATTGTTTGTTGCTAAACTGTAGTGTGTTCTATTAAGTGTATCCATTTCCATAAAATAAAACACTTTTTAGGATACACTTATTTTGTAAATGGACACATTATAGTTTTCTATTATACAAATCGCGAATGCAAACGCTGGCTACTGTGCAACCAAATACGGCTGGCATATAACTTATAGTTCCCACTACCGATTTTTTGCGGGTATCATTAGGCGTTTCTACCACTTGGTATTCGGGCATGCGTTGTTCATCGCTAAACACTGCTTTAACGCCTTTGTAAACACCTAAGCGGTGTAAATATTTGCGTACATATTTTGCCAAATGGCAATTGTATGTTTCCGAAATATCTGCCACTCTCAAACGAGTAGGGTCAACCTTTGAACCTGCACCCATCGAACTTACTATTGGAATACCTCTATCAATACAAGCTTTTATAAAATAAACTTTTGGCGAAAGCGTGTCAATGCAATCAACTGCATAATCAAATTTGTTGTTATTTAAAACTTCTTCAGTTATTTGGTCGCGGAAATAAACCGGCAAAACTTGTAACTCCAAATCAGGATTGATATCTAATAAACGTTCTGCCAATACATCGGCTTTTACTTTATGTTCGGTACTTTTTAAAGCTGGAATTTGTCTGTTTCTATTAGTAGGGTCAACAGTATCAGCATCTACAATGGTCATTTTTCCAACACCTGCACGGGCTATCATTTCGGCACAAATACCGCCCACACCACCTAAACCAACTACCAACACATTAGCGTTAATTAACGTTTTTAACTTATCAGGTCCAAGCAAAAGCTCGGTTCTTCCCATCCAGGGTTGTACTTCTTTCATGTTTTAAAAGCTTTTATTTTTAAAAAGGAGCACAAAGTTAGAAAAGATTTGATTTTTTAAAACAGTTTCTTCTATTTCAATAATTTGTGATGCCTTTTCGTAAACATTATTAATTAAAAGTGGGGTAGTGTCGGTTTCTAAAAATAAGCGATTTAGTGGAATTTTATTCAATACCAAACTAGCATTTGATTGCGGGTTAAACAAATATTTACCTACACTAAAATACACATTCTTAAAAGCTAAAAGCTGTTGCAAGGTTTCTTCATTGCCCGAAAAACCGTGTAGCACAAAATTAACTTGGCTGTTTTGTTTGGCAAAAGCTGCAAAATCGGCATACGCTTTTACGCAATGTACTATTACAGGTAAATGGTATTGCAATGCTAAGTTTATTTGTTTCTCAAAAGCCAATAACTGTGGTTCAATAGGGGTTTTAATGGCTCTATCAAGCCCACATTCGCCAATGGCAATTATTTTACTTTGGTTTTGTTCAATAACTTGTAATGCCCAATTTAAATCGGTTTTATACACATTCCAAGGATGCAAACCAATTGAAACAGGATAATTTACTTTACTAAAATCAATGGTTTTTAAAAAGCCATTTCTAATAGCTATTTCTTCCGTTACGCGTGGTTTTCTGTGGGTGTGTAAATTGATGTATTGGCTCATAATTTCTTCTTTAATCTTGGATTATCACCTAATTTGAGAGTTAAATAATAACCAACAAAAAGTATAAAATTTAATTTTATAATCATTTTTTCTGCTTTCTTTTTCCTTAGATGAAAAAGAAACAATCCCGCAAGGCGGGACAAGGCAAAAAAATGCTTCCACGCACATCCCGATAGCTATCGGGATTAGGCTGGCCCGCTTTTTTGCCGGCCCAACGCACCGTGTTAATGGAATTTTAGAATTTAATTCTAACTATAATTATTGTTTCCTATCAAACTTATAAATATAATAAGTTTGGTTTTCGTTACCGTAAGGGTTTAACCAATGCATAAATTTGTCTAAAAAACTTGGGTCTATGGTGGTTAAATATTCAACTTTACCAAAACTTTTTATACAAGGTGTAAGTCTGTTTACCAATTTTTCTGCTTCGCCAATTACCAAATAATTGGGCAGTTCCTCATTTCCGTTTTTTAATTGTGTAAGCAAGGTATCGGCTGGAATTTCTTTGGTTACATTATAATATGGAACCCATTTTTGTAAATAATAACGAGGCATTAGTACAGTACCTGAGTTACTACTTTCTAAAATAAATGAGTTTACATCGGTTTTTTTCGATAAATAATTCATGGCTTCTACACGGCTTAACTTGGTAGATGAAGGTGTTAAAGCTATTAAAACTATGGTGTTAAATACCCAAAAGAATTTCCAACTGCCTGCCACAAACTTTTTGTTTTTAAGTAAAAATGCATTGGTTTCTTTTACTTGATTAAAGGTAATTACACCTGCCATTACTATAAACGGAATTACTGGTAAAATAAAGCGTTCTTGTTTATTTGGAAATGATGAATGAAAAACAAAAAACAACAATGCAGGTAAAAATAATACCAAATATTTGCGCCAGCTTAAAGCAAAGCCATAAGCTAAAAACAAACTAACCGGTGGAATTAAAATACCACCTACCAAAAGCAGATAATTATACCAATTACCAACTATGTAATTATAAGCATTATCAACATTATAAACCGAGTAAGCTAAAAACTCAGCAAATGGTTTACCCCAAATTACCATATCTACACTGGCCTGAAAAACCAATAACGATAAAACAACACCAACGCCATAAAAAAATGCATTTTTGAACTGATGTTGAATCCAAACTACTAAGCCTAAACCAGCTATAAATGTAGATGTTTGAAACCTAATAGAAAATGCCAAACCTGTAACAAAACCTGCAAGCAAATATTGCATTACTTTTTTGTTATCATTACTTACCACTAACCAAGTTCCATAAATTAATGGTGGAATGCAAACTACCTCTACCAAATTCCTTACGCTTAGCATAGGAATAAACCAAAGCAATGCACATAACCAAGCCACTAACTTGGCATCGTTTACATTGCTTAGTTTTTCAGTAATTTTAAAAGCATATTTTACCACAATTAATGAAAGCAAAGCATGAAAAAGCCTTACAATAAACATTTTGGTATTTGGCTCTACTATGCCCAAAAGCGCTAAAAATTTAAAGAAGTAATAATGAAAACCAGTGTAAAGCAGTACGTGACCTGTGGCAACTGCATTGGGATTCATAGGGCCTGGTAACCATTGGCTATCATCTCTACCATCTATCCAACTTTGAGCCACTTCAATAATTAAAAAGTGGTCATCGCTCATGCCATAACCTTGGCTAAAAATTACAGCTACTAATCTAACTAAAAATGCCACAATCAATATGGCATTTAAAGGTTGTTCTTGATAAAATTTTTTCATTTAAAAATAAAAATTAAATGCTCATTTCAAACACATTGTCGGCTATAACTAAGCGTCCTTCGGTTTTCGATTTGATATAATCAATGGTAACACCTGGTGCATATTCCAACAGTTTAAAACCTTCTTCGGTAATTTCAAAAACACCTAATTCGGTAACTACTTTTTTAACGCAACCTAAGCCAGTAATAGGTAAAGAACATTTGCTTAAAAGTTTCGATTCGCCAGCTTTATTTACATGCTGCATGGCTACTATAATATTTTTAGCTGAGGCCACTAAATCCATAGCACCGCCCATTCCTTTTACCATTTTACCTGGAATTTTCCAGTTGGCTATATCACCATTATCGGCTACTTCCATAGCACCTAATACGGTTAAATCAACTCTTCCGCTTCTAATCATACCAAAACTCATGGCACTATCAAAAAAACTTGAACCTTTTTTAGTAGTTACAGTTTGTTTTCCAGCATTAATTAAATCAGCATCCACTTCCTCTTCGTATGGAAAAGGTCCAATTCCTAAAAGTCCATTTTCTGATTGCAGGATTACTTCAATTCCTTCAGGAACATAATTTGCCACCAAAGTAGGAATGCCAATTCCTAAATTTACATAATATCCGTCTTTTAATTCTTTTGCAATTCGTTTTGCAATGCCAAATTTATCTAACATAGTTTTATTATTCGTTATTAAACGAAGTTACTGGGTTTATATTATCAATTATTATTATTTTACTGGTGTCAATATTATTATAAATACACCAATCATTCAAGGTTTTTCGGTTATGTTTTTCCCAAAAGCTTCCAAAATTTTGCGGAGCATTGCTCGAATAGCCGTTAATGCTCTTCATTTGATGGGCTTGCGCATACAATGCCGCATCTAAATGAAATTTAAAGTTTTTCCAATCATCGCCTTCGCTTACTATGGCTAAAATAGGTTTTTTATGATTGCCAATTTGAGTTTCTATGGTTTTGTATCTGTTTAAAATGGTTTCTTTTTTTGTTCTGTTTAGTTTGCTTGCATCTACATTGTTATCGATAAATAGAAGGGTAAACAAACTTATAAAGATGAACAAACTCCATTTTTTGTATTTAAAAAATAAGTCATTTAAAAATAGCACATTGGCAAATACTATTAAAGTAAAAATTACTGTAATTACCCTCACCAATACCGATAAACTACCAAAGCCAGGTAAATAATAAAAAATGGCTAATATACTGTATTTATTGGCAAACAATAAACTGCAAATGATAGCCATACCAATGGCTACTAATAAAAATTTATTTGAATCTTTGTTTTTAAAAGTAAAAAAGGTGTAGCTAACTAATAAACCAATAGAAAATACTCCCATAAAAAACTCATTTAACCACCATCTATCTGCTAATAAGTTTTTCCCGTAATTATTGGTAAAGGCCCAAATGCTTGCATCATTAGCTAAAGTATAGCTTGTAAAAGTGGGCATTAGGTGCAATACTTCGCTAAATTTATGTAAGTTAACATGCTTAGAAACTTCAATATAATTTTGCATGTAAAGTGCTAATAAACCAACAATTATTATGGCATAAGCAATGGTTTTTATACTTTGAATTTTATTAATAAACAGTTGTATTATAAAATCAAACTTGCGCATGATGAGGGCATAACATGCAAAAAATATTACCAATAAATATACTGATAGAAAAGCATAATAAACGCCCAAAACAAATTGAAATGCAACAGCTAATACCAAATAATAATAGTATTTAGGTTTGGCAAGAGTAGCTAAATTGTAAGCTGCTAAAACTATTACGGGCAATAAAAAACGGATATTGAGTTGGGTAAAATTGCATTGCCCAAACATGATCATAGAAAAAGTAAACAAATAGGCTCCTAAAATGGCCACATAACTATTTTTAGTAATTTTATAAAAACAATAAAATGCTATAAAATAATTTAATACAAATATGCTTAACCACCAGCATTGATAAGCTGTTTCTCTATCAAAATGCAATGCTCTATAAATGGCATAAATGGGTAAAGTGCCCACCATATTATCCGATAAAGCCAAGGTGTTTTTAGCAGGATAAAAAAAGGTAGCATCGTAAAACGAAGGTTGATTGCCTATTAGATATTGATAGCCATGTTCCAACACAAAGTTTATAAACCTTGCATCGCCTAAATCACCTGGCAAATAGCTAAAATTGGTTTCTACTAAACTTAACGGGAAATTGTAAAACCCAATTCCAAAACATACCAAAAGCAATAGTGCTTGCAGCCATGCTTGTTTGGTGGTGTATTGGGATAAAAATTTAATCATATTTATTGGAGCGCAATATAATGAACCAAAATGGGCTGCAAATTATAGTTTCAATAAAAAATAAAATTATGTGAAAAATTATTTGTTTTGAGGTAAGTACTTGTTAGCGTTTCGCTATTGAAATTAAAGCAGCAAAAGTCATTGCGAACATTTATTGCGAGAGCAATAACCAGCAATCTCAAGCTAACAATTAACCTACATAACTTGAGATTGCTTCGTTCCTCGCAATGACGATTGTTCCCGCACTTTTTTAGTTTACCATCGTACAATTGGTTTGTATTATTGTGTGCTTCAATTGCGAAGTTGATTATTTTACTATTCATATTTTAAATATTATTCGTTTTTGAGTTACCACCCGAATTACCTCGCTAGCGAGTGAGGGTATTAGTAATTTTTTTATTTTCTGATGTTTTTTATCTCCTCACAAATGAAATAAGGATTAGTTTAAAATAAAGCAAGTTTATAAAACCAATTATTTTAAAAACGAAAAGCCTAATTTGGCTGGTAAAGTATTATAAATCAAATTTATAATCTATTAAATAAAAGATAATTTTATTTAATGGTAGGAGTTTTTGATAGCCAATTCGTTAAAACTTTTTGTCTAAAGTAATATTTTAGGTTTATTAACTACATTAGCAATTTGATTGGTTTTATTTTAGGTTTGGTAAAACACCAATCCTTATTTTATTACATCAAACTATATTTGTAAACTATTAAAACTAAAATTTGAGAGCGATTTTATTTATTATATCTTTTGTAATGCCAATTTTAATAAGGGCTCAGCAGCCTTATTATACGGTGTTAAATGATACAAAGGGTTTACCTTCCAACAATGTATATAGTCTTTTACAAGATAAAAAGGGTTATATATGGATAGCAAGCCAAGAGGGAATAAGTCGCTATGATGGATTTAATTTTAAAACATACAAAAACCCTAAACAAACCTCAGCATCAGGTAGTAACTTAAAGGAAGATTGTTTGGGAAGAATTTGGTATCAAAATTTTGATGGTTATTGTTATTATATAGAAAACGATTCATTACATGCTTTAAAGCAAAACAAGCCTATTGGGTTTTTTGCTTTTGGAATAACCAATAGTTATTTATACCTGCTTCAAAGTAAAGGTGTTGATGTTTATGATGTTAAGACTTTACATTTAATAAAAACAATACCATTTTTAAACAATACCTTGGATTTTAATAACACGGCCTGTTTTAATAATAATTATTACTTTACAGCAAATAAAATACTTTATAAAATTACCTCCAATTTAACTCTTGTATACACTAATGCCAAAATTGTAAGCAATGAAAAAAACAATCAAATATATGCCACCAATAAAAATTTGGTATTAACTTCTCGAGAAAATGAAAACGAACAATTATATTTTATTGAAAAAGACAAGTTGCAACCTGCTGTTAAAATAAGAGGGCCACAACTCATTCAAAATTTACATTTAATTGATAATGATTATTGGGTTTTAGCTCCTAATGGTGCTTATGTTTTTGGCAAAAATGGAAACAAACATTATTTTAAAGATCAAAGTATTTCTTGTGTTATAAAAGATAGAGATAATAACTATTGGGTATCGTCCATTAATAAAGGTATATTTATCATTCCTTCGTTGCAAACCACATTTGTTTCTATTGAAAATTATGTGCCTAGTTTGTTTGAAAAAACAAAAAGTGGGTATTTACTTTTTACTCAAAATAATGAGGTGGTGGCACTAAACAATAATTTTGAACCACAAAAAAAGTTATTTCAAAATCCAAGCAATGCATCTATTTATTATACCTATTACGATTCGACTTTAGATTTATTATATACTTCTTCGCTTGGTACAAGTATTTTTAAATCAAAGCCATTTGGTTTAATTAAACATAAAGATTTTGCTTTAAAATCAATTGCAAAAATTGATCATAAATATTATGCACAAGCTATAAGTGGATACGCTAATTTAGTTATTTCGCCAAATGCCAAAAAAAATATTCCATCAAAGTGGGATGCGTTTTACAATAATAAACTAAAAGAAGGGAATGAAAATGTGGCCAAATTTATTAGTAGTATTAGGGCCAAAACAGTAGCATTTAGTCCAAGCCAAAATGCTATTTACTGTGGTTCAAATATTGGGCTTCATAAGCAAACCATTTATAGTCAAACTGAAATAAAGCAAAACAATCAAAGTGTTTTTGTTTCAAAGCTAATCGCTTGTAAATCGTTTATATTAGCATTAACCACCAAAGGTGAGTTAATAACCATTACAAAAGATACCATTTTTAATTCCCTAAATAACCTACCCAATATTAATATAAAAGAAGTAAAAAAAATAAAAGCTTTTGGCAATTATTTGTGCATTTTGGGTAACGACAAATTTGTAATTATTGATACTGATAATTTAAATAGAACTACCTATCATTTAGCAATACCATTAAAAACGAGCGAAATAAATGATTTTATTTTAGAGAAAAATCGCCTTCATATTTTAACTAATAATAAAATAATTAGTGTAACTACTGATGGGTTAAATAAACTTGAAATAAAACCCAATTTTGTAATAGAAAATTATGAAGTAAAGGGAAAGCCTTATGCAAAATTAACCGAATCATTATCGTACCAGGAAAACAATATAATTATTAATTATGCTTTGCTTAATTATACTCAATTTCAAAATCAAAATATTGCTTATAAAATAAATAACGAAAATTGGGTTAATACCATGCCCAATATGCGTTCTCTTCAGTTTGCTTCGCTCTCGCCAGGTAATTATACCATTCAATTTAAAATTAATAATACCGTACTTACTGATGCAATTATAAATTTTAAAGTAAACAAACCTTTTTGGCTAAAATGGTGGTTTTTGTTGTTAATAGTAGCTATTTTGACAGTTTCAGGATTTGGTTATTACAAATGGCAAATTGGGTTATTAATAAAAAAGAATAATCTAGTAACCGAAAAAATGGTTTTGGAAAATGAGTTAAACAAATCAAAATTAACTTCTATCAAGTCGCAAATGAATCCCCATTTTTTTTACAATGCACTTAATACCATTCAATCGTATATTTTTATTAACGATAAAAAAAATGCAAGCAATTACTTGTCTAAGTTTTCGAAACTAACACGTATGATACTTGAAATGAGCGAAAAGGACACCATTACCATAGGCGAAGAAATTGAAGCACTAAGCCTCTATCTTGCCTTGGAACAAATGCGTTTTGAAGACGACTTTTACTTTGAAATAAAAGTAAGCCTTGAAATAGACAAAGAAATGGATAAAATACCTCCCATGTTGTTGCAGCCCTATGTAGAAAATGCCATTAAACATGGATTGCTTCATAAGGAAGGAAAGAAAAACCTATCCGTTTTATTTGATTGTATTGAAAACAATTTGGTGATAACCATTAACGATAATGGAGTGGGAAGAAAACGTTCTGAGCAATTGAATAAAATAAAGGATAATAAGCATCAATCTTTTTCCACTCAGGCCAATAAAAAACGTTTAGAAATTTTAAATAAAAGTAAAAACAAACTAGTAGCTGTAATTATTACCGATAATTATAACGAAATTGGAAATGCCACAGGAACTACCGTAACACTAACCATACCCCTAACTTTAAACTAATACATGTACAAAGCTGTAATTATAGATGATGAAAAAATGGCTCGCACCTTATTGGAAGGCATGCTTAATGAATATTGTAAAGATATAACCATTGTAGAAAGCTGTAAAGATTTACCAAATGGTGTAAAAGCAATACGAAAACTCAATCCTGATTTGGTGTTTTTAGATATAGAAATGCCGGGACATAGCGGTTTGGAATTGTTAGAGTTTTTTAACGATGAGGAAATAAATTTTTCGGTAATTTTTACCACAGCTTATAACCAATATGCCGTTCAAGCATTTAAGTTTTCGGCTATTGATTATTTACTAAAGCCTATTGAGATTGCCGATTTAGAAACTGCACTGGAACGTTTTAGAAAACAAAATCACAAGCAAAATTTTGGTATTTTAAAAGATAACTTATCAAACACCACACAACAAAGGAAATTAGCTATTTATACTACTGGGTCCATAAAATTTATTGATATAAACGATATATTGTTTTTTAAAGCCGATGGTGCTTACACACGCATTATTTTAAACGATGAAACCGAAATTTTGGCAAGTAAAAGCCTTAAAACGTATGAGGATATTTTAGCTGATACTGCTTTCTTCTTCAGAAGTCATAAATCGTTTATAGTTAATATCAATTACATAACCGAATATGTAAGAAATGATGGAGGATATGCATTGGTAAATAAACAACACCAAGTATCGGTATCAACCGACAAGTTGGATACACTATTGAATTTAATTAGCCGCAAAGGGAAATAAATATTTTTTTGAATGTATAAAAGCAAATTGTAGCTGTATTTAAACTCTGCAATCTATATTCCGAACTTCGCATTCGTTTATGCTGTAAGTATATTCCTTTAATAAATTAACATAAACTTTGAAAAAGTTTTCAATCAATCAGCAACAAACATCATTGCGATCACGCTAAAGCGTGAGAAGCGATCTCAAGCGAACAATTGCCTAACATAACTTGAGATTGCTTCGTACCTCGCAATGCGCTAGTTTTCGCATTTTTTTGTAGGAGAAATTATATCAGCAAACGTCATTGCGAACATTTATTGCGAGAGCAATAACCAGCAATCTCAAGCGAGTAATTATACACATGACTTGAGATTGCTTCGTACCTCGCAATGGCGATAGTTTCCGTGCCTTGCATGCGCAATTCAACATTAAAAGGCTTGTAAAAGTCTTTGACGCGTTCAAACAACAAAATAATATTACAAAAAAACCGCTTTAGTCTTATGCTAAAGCGGTTTTTATTTTTAAATAGTTGTTATCTTAACCCAAATGAGCTGTTAACGCTGTAAACGTCTGACGCCTTGCCAACACAAATCTTAACGCAATCGTCTAATGGTATGTTATTCGAATTTCTTTTTTCGAATTTCCTATTCAAATTACCGTCAGACTCCTTGCCAACGCACACCTTAACGCAATCGTCTGACGGTAATTTCTAGCAACTAACAACCATCAACTGCCAACTAATTATCATACCCCAAATTAGGAGCTAACCATTTTTCAACGTAATCAATGCTTACGCCTTTGCGTTTGGCATATTCTTCTACTTGGTCTTTTTGAATTTTCCCCACAGCAAAGTATTTACTTGCCTCGTTGGCAAAATAAAAACCACTTACTGCCGAAGCTGGATACATTGCAAAGTTTTCCGTTAATGTTATACCAGCATTTGTTTCTGCTTGCAAAATATCAAATAGCTTACGTTTTTCGGTATGGTCTGGGCAGGCAGGATAACCTGGCGCAGGACGAATACTGTTGTATTTTTCTCTTATTACCTCATCATCGGTTAATTGTTCGTTTGGTGCAAAACCCCAATATTCTTTTCTAACCAATTCGTGCATTTTTTCAGCAAAAGCCTCGGCCAATCTATCTGCAATGGCTTTAATCATAATGCTATTGTAATCGTCATGGTCTTTTTCGTAAGCTTCTACCAAAGGTTCAATTCCTATTCCGGCAGTTACCGCAAACATGCCTAAATAATCTTTTTTACCACTTTCTTTTGGAGCCACAAAATCAGCCAAACATAAGTAAGGTTGTCCATCGGCCTTTTCGCCTTGTTGGCGAAGGAAATTAAAGGTTGTTTCTGGTAGAGACGTTGCATGCAACGTCTCTACAATTACATCATCACCCACAGCATTTGCCTCATAAAAACCAATTACTCCGCGAGCGGTAAGTAGTTTTTCGTTAATTACTTTATCCAACATTTTGTTGGCATCGTCAAATAATTTTTTGGCTTCAATGCCTACAATTTCATCATTAAAAATAGCAGGATAACGCCCCACTAATTCCCAAGTTAAAAAGAAAGGAGTCCAATCAATTCGTTGGCGCAATTCTTCTAACGGGAAATTATCAAATACTTTTGTGCCTAAAAATTTAGGTGCAACAATATTGTCAAAACTCACAGGAATTTTATTGGTTCTTGCTTTTGTTAAATCAACCGAGTTTTTATCTTTTTTACGGTTTTTATAATCTATTCTAAATTGTTCGTACTCGTCTTTAAACTTTTTTTCCGAAGCTGCTCGTTGGTCTGGACTAATTAAACTTGCCGCCACAGGTACGCTTTTACTTGCATCTAACACATGCACAACTGGTCCGCTATAAACTGGGTCAATTTTTACGGCTGTATGCGCACGGCTGGTTGTAGCACCTCCAATTAACAAAGGAATTTTCATTCCTAAACGTTCCATTTCTTTGGCTACATGCACCATTTCATCCAAGCTTGGTGTAATCAATCCACTTAAACCAATTACATCTACATTTTCTTTAATGGCGGTTTCCAAAATTTTATCGGCAGGAACCATTACCCCAATATCAATTATTTCGTAATTGTTACAAGCCAACACCACACCTACAATGTTTTTACCAATATCATGCACATCACCCTTTACAGTTGCCATTAATATACGGCCTTGGTTGGTGGTCATGTTGCCATTTTTACGTTTTTCTTCTTCCATATAAGGCATTAAAACAGCTACGGCTTTTTTCATTACACGTGCACTTTTAACTACCTGCGGTAAAAACATTTTTCCTGCTCCAAACAAATCACCCACAATGTTCATTCCAGCCATTAACGGGCCTTCAATCACTTCAAGTGGTTTGTCGTAAATTAACCTTGCCTCTTCGGTATCTGCTTCTACAAACTCAACAATTCCTTTTATTAATGCATGACTCAAACGCTCTTGAACCGTTCCTTTACGCCACTCATCATCTACAATACTTTCTTTTCCTTTTCCTTTAACACGTTCTGCTAGCTCCAATAAACGTTCGGTGGCATCGTCTCTTCTGTCTAATAAAACATCTTCAACATGTTCTAACAGTTCTTTGTCAATCTCGCTGTAAACTTCCAATTGACTTGGGTTTACAATGCCCATATCCATTCCGTTATTGATGGCATGAAATAAAAACGCTGAGTGCATGGCTTCACGCACTTTATCATTTCCTCTGAACGAAAAAGAAACATTGGAAACACCACCGCTCACTTTTGCACCTGGCAAATTTTCTTTAATCCATTTTGTTCCGTTAAAGAAATCGAGTGCATTTTTTCTATGCTCTTCCATGCCGGTAGCTACTGGAAAAATATTTGGATCAAAAATGATATCACCCGCAGGGAAATGAACTTTTTCAGTTAAAACCCTGTAAGCTCTTTCAGCAATTTCAATTCTGCGTTCGTAGTTATCCGCTTGTCCTTGTTCGTCAAAAAGCATTACGATTACTGCTGCTCCAAAACGTTTTACAATTTTTGCTTGGCGTATAAATTCTTCTTCGCCACCTTTCAGTGAAATAGAATTTACCACACATTTGCCTTGCACACATTTTAATCCAGCTTCTATAATTTCCCATTTAGAAGAATCAATCATGATAGGAACACGAGAAATATCTGGCTCAGAGGCAATCAAATTCAAGAAGCGAACCATTGATTCCACACCATCAATCATTCCTTCATCCATATTGATGTCGATAATTTGCGCACCGCCTTCTACCTGCTGACGAGCAACAGCCAAGGCTTCTTCAAAATTACCTTCACGAATAAGACGTAAAAACATCTTAGAACCCGTTACATTGGTTCTTTCTCCCACATTTACAAAATTGGTATCTTTAGTAATTACCAATGGCTCTAAGCCCGAAAGGCGTAATGTATAATCTTTGTTCATTTATTTTTGCTTCTAGCAGCTGGCTTCTAGCATCTAGCCAGAAGCTAGTTGCCAGAGGCCAGAGGCTCTTTACTTATTGTCTTGTCTTATCTTCAAAATCAAATTATTTATCTGTTTTTGAATTTTATTTATCTCATTAATAAGTGGTGCGATGGTTTCTTCGTTTGCAAAACCAATTTCCTTGCACAAGAGGAGTTGGGTTTCTAATTCAAAAGAAGAACCGATTGCTATTTCTAAAAATCGTTTAAATTCAATATCGCTATTTCTACTTGTGCCTTCCGCAATATTAGACGGTATTGAAACCGCAGCCCTACATATTTGAGAAATTAATCCAAACTTTTCTTCTTTAGGCAAACTCAATGAAAATTGATAAACTAATTTCACCAAGTTCATGCTGTCATTCCAAATGTCGTATTTTTTAAAGTCTCTCATATTTTGCTTCTGGCTGTTGGCTTCTAGCCTCTGGCCATTTTCAATTTTGTTTTATAAATAATCTTCTTTTTCAAATACTAAAAGTCAGCGGTAAGAAGCTAGAAGCCAGTTGCTAGTTGCCAGAAGCTATTTCTCTCGGTTCATACTT
>JBIIBC010000066.1:0-5927 GCA_044239605.1 Bacteroidia bacterium
AACCCCGCCTATTGCCAATGTGCTGTTATGTGCTGTATTTCTATTCACTCTTCAGTATTTTTTGTGTCGTAATTTTTTCGTTTTGGTTGGTCAAGATAGTAATAAAATATTGTCCAGCCACAATGTCTAAAAGTGAAATCATTTGTTGGTCTGTTGTCAATGATTTTACAATTTTACCATTAAGGTCTGTTAAGATAATTGTCTTGTTACCATTTATTGGAATTGTAATGTGGTCATTTGTCGGGTTGGGAAAAACGATTAATTTATTAACCACTCTATTGTCTTCAACGATTGATGTCTAGCCACTTTTAACAGCCTTTTTAGTTATAGATTTTGTCGAGCCGATGTCAAGCCGAATAAAATAAATACCGTCTGCTAAACTGTCGCCAACAAAGTTTATGTTGTAAGAACCGCTTGGCAAAATTGTCGATTGAAAAAAAGTTCTAACAGTTTGTCCAAGTGGGTTAAAAACCCGAAGTGTAATTGTGTCTGATTGCACAATGTCAAAATGTATTGCAGTTGAACTTGCAAATGGGTTTGGAAATACATTTAAACTGTCAACAGTTTGAGAAAAAGATGTCCCAAAGCAAAGTGTCAAAAGTGTTACAAAAAGTAGTCGATTTATTTTCTTCATTGTTGTCAATTGTTTGTTAGTTGTGGGTCGTCATAATATAGCACATAACGTTTTGCAGCTACCCGAAGGGCGGGCGATTCACCACAAATTTTGAATAAAAGTACTAAAGTTTCGTTCACCACAAATCTGTCTTTATAGCACAAAACCCCGCCTTTTGGGTAGGTGCTGTTATAGGGCGTTTTTCTTATTCCACAATCCATATAATTGTCAATGTATCTCTGAAAATTAAATCGTCTGGAGTAAAGTTAAATGATGTGGAGCCGTCCCCCGATGCCATTGCTGCCGCTGCATAGCTATGTCTTTTTTCAACTAAATCCATTCCGCTTTCACGACCCCAACTTCCGTATGTGATGTCACTTATTTTTACAAGTTTTAGTCCTGCTGCTTTTGCTATCCCTTTAGCCTTTTCATTTCCGTCTTTAACAGCATAGTCAATAATTTGTGCTTGAACTTTTTGTTTTAGTTCTTCGGATAGTTCGAAGTCAAAGCTGAAGTTAATTGGCTTATCACTTTTTGAAAATTCAAAAACTATTTTTTGAAGTGTAATTTGGTCATAAACAAATTCTAGTCGAATATTTTGAGAAGCAACATATCCACTGTCAATGTATTCATTCTCCTTATATATTTGGTTTTTTGAAACCGTAAAACTTGTTGTTTTTACATCCTTTTCATTAAACCCCATTTTTTTTAGCAGATCATTGTAATAATTTGATTTATCACCAAGTGCTTTTATGGCATCACCCATCTTTGGTTTGACTTCTGAAACGGAAATATTTAAAACTCCAAGGTCTGGTTTTACAGTTACTCTTGCCACACCTGTAACATTTAAAGTCGGTTTGTCTTTATCTTGTCCATAAACTGTTATGCTAAGAATTAAAAGGAGTATTGTTGTCAGTCGTTTCATATTGTTTCTTATTTTTATGTTGATTTTGTGTCGTCTTTTAAAATGCCCTATAACTAGTATATATGGATGCTTTTTGCATCCTTTTACCTCCAATTTAGGTACATAAAGGATGCATTTTTGCATACTTTTCAAACATACTTATTTTTTAATAAATCTTAATAATCAAACAGGATTTTATTTGACGCTAACAATTTATTCCTACACAAAAACGTGACAAGTTTTTAAAACTGTCACGTTTAGTATTGATTATGAATTGGAGTCGAAGAAGGGCAGTACTTTCATCACAAAATAGTCTTTGCAAAGCTAATGTTTGATTAACCACCAAACTTTCTTTGGAACACGAAACCCCGCCACTTTTGGGTAGGTATTGTTATAGGGCGTTTTTTCAATCATACATTTCTCCGTCTTGCACTAAATTAAATTTGTCAGGAAAAAATTTTCTTTCCTTGTTACAACTATTTACTTTTTTACGAATTTCTTCTATCAGGTAAGTCGCTTTCAATGTTGTATCATTAACTAACTCTAATGTCATAAAATTTTTCCCAATGTATTTCGTGTCTATTTTGTCAATAGCTTTCACGATATCAAACTCATATTTTGTGTCAATGTAAGTGTCCCAATAAACAAACATTTTATTGTTTTCAATTTTATACGGATACATTAACCAACATTCTGGCGAATACGCAACAGCTAAGGTGTCCTTGTACATAAAATGCAATGAAAGTGAATATGCATCACTTTTTTGCTTTTCAACCCAAATTGCGTATGACGTGTCTATTTCTGATATATTTTTAAATGAAAGTCGTTTGGCCGTTCGCTCTTGGATATTATCGGTTGTCTTGTTTGCTGATTTGTCTGAGTTTGTTATTTCAGTTTGTTTGTCCGCACTGCTTGTCTGACCACTTTGATTACAAGCTGTAAGAACAAGTATTGTTGTCAATATGTAAAATACTCGTTTCACTGTCGTCTTTTTAAAATGCCCTATAACTTGTATATATGTATGACTTTATCATACATAGCTACCTATTATTGGGTGTATATGTATGATAAAAACCATACTTTTAGCCTTTGCAATGTATAAATATTTTAAAAATCATCAAACGGACTTAATATTTGACGCTAGCAATTTATTTCTACACAGCTGCGCCTGATGAAAACCCTTGTTAGCAATTCGTTGTTATTTTTATATTGGTCATTCTATTGAATTTGAAATCCGCTTCCTGCAATTACTTTCCAAGAATTATTATACAATTTCCATACTCTTAAATATCTAAACTTTCCGTCAATAATTTGGTCTGCATATTTTGCTTTTAAATAAACAGTAACTACAACAGTTGAAATATTGTCAATTGTGTTTATTGTTTGGTCACTTGTATAAATATCGTAAACAGTCATAATACCAGAATTATAATTTTCAATATCCATTTCTTTGGTAATTGTATGTCCGGTTGGAATATTAAAGATCAAATTGTCGTGCAGGAGTTCATCGAGGACTTGGATATCGCAAGTTTTAACTGCCTCTAAAAGTCTTTTTTCGCATTCAATTATTTGTTCGTCTTGGGTCATATCTTGTATTATTAATTGGTTTTTATCAGCAATCATTCGTGTGTTAAAATGGCCGCTAACTTGCATTTATTGTGTTACAAAACCATAGCTTTTGAGTTGGCTTAAAGTAACTGTTCTCTTTTTTTTAAACTAAAACACTTTTTGTTAATTATCATCCAACTTGCTTTTATTTGATTTAAGTATTTTTTTCCTACACAAAGACGAGACAGGTTTTAAAAACTTGTCACATTCGGTAATAGGAAATTATTAATTAATAGTTGGGTGTTATATAATAATTTATCACTTCAGAATGATTTGTTTATAATCAACTGCATAACCAGTAAATGAACCTATTGCACCGCTAACATTTGATTTTACATTACCTGGAGTGGCAAATGGCCCAACATTATTTTCAGCATTTTCAAACGACTCCCAAAACAAAAACTCTTTTCTGCCAATATGCGAAAGGTATAAATTCAATGTGTCACCTTGATTAAAGGGACTGAAAAAATCGTAAGGTCTATTTCCATTGTTTCCAAATTCATCGTCAAAAGTTTGGTAAAACTTACAAGCTCCCCAACCATATAAAATAGAATCAGAACTAACATTTACTGCCAATCTGTAATTATTTTTTTCAGGCCCATCTACAAACCAAAATTTAGTAATAGCTTTTCCAAAAGTATCATTATCTTCATTTGGTTCTATTTGGTAAACTATACTATCAATATTTGCTGTACGCGGTATAAATGTTTTAGCAGTAATGGCTGTAGCCCCATTGTTTAACAAAATATCTAATTTATATGGAGTATTCACATTTCCAATAAGTTCAAATGGATTCATATACACACCCGAAAATGAGCTTACCATGCTATCTAATTCGGGAATTATTTTTGATAAAGAATCAACAGAGTAAAGCCTGATTCGATTAGCTTTATTGTAAATTGTATCATTTCCAATTATTACCCCAGGTGTAATATAAACTTCCGCATTTTTAATACCATTTAGCGATAAATCTGGTTTAAAATAATCAATGGTAGTGCTAATAAATACATAGTTTAACAATGGAAATCGATTGTTAATACTCGCTTCCACCACATATTGCAATTTACCTGGTGGTACATTAATAGTGATTTCCTTTTCGCAAGAAAATAGTGTGATGACTAATAATATTGGTATAATTATTTTTTTCATTTTTTTAAAACTTAAAATTCCAAGCTACAGAAGGTAAAATGGGGAATAAATAAACCATGTATGCTTTTACTTCTAACTTATCTAAATCAGGTAAAAAATAGATAAAATACGGATTAGCACGGTTGTAAATATTGTAAATACTAAAATTCCAATTGCTTTCCCAATTTTTAGTTTTTTTATGGGTATAAACAAAACTTAAATCTGCACGATGGTAGGACGGTAACCGATATGAATTTATTTTATCATATACGTCAATAAAAGTGAATTTAGGTTCGTTTGTTTGTGGGTCATAACCAATTCTGTATGGATAACGAGAATTTGGTAAGGTAACAGCATTGCCTGTTCCATAAACAAAGACAAAAGTTCCTGTCCATTTTTTATTAAAAGTATAACTTAACACCAACGACATATCGTGCGTTCTATCGTACCTGAAAAAGTAAGCATCTCCATTGTTTAATTGATCAAACTGTCGGTAAGCTCGGCTCCAAGTGTATCCAATCCAACCATTTAATCTGCCTACCTTTTTCTTTAAAAATAATTCTAATCCGTAGGCTTTTCCCTGCCCAAAAACCATCTCATTTTCTAAATTGGCATTGAAAAACAATTGTGAAAATGGCTTAAACTCAATTTGGTTATCCATTACTTTATAATAAGCCTCGGCACTAGCTTCGTATCTGTTATTTTCAAAATTTCTAAAATAACCCAAAGCCACTTGATTGGCCTCTTGAGGTTTAACTTTGGCAGAACTAGGCACCCATAAATCAACAGGAAACTGAGCACCACTTGTAGTAGCTAAATGTACAAACTGATATGTTTTAGTATAAGATGCTTTTATGGATGATTCTTCATTAATTAAATAATTGACATTTAACCTTGGTTCTAACCTTGGATAAAACGCAATACTTTCATTGGCACCGTATTTTATAGATTCTCCTGTTTTTTGATTGTTATTGTCAAATATTTCTTGTGTGTAAGGACCAACTCTATTAAAAGCTACAGCTCGCAAGCCAGCATTTAGGCTCCAACGTTGGCTTATTTGCCATTCGTCTTGTGCGTATAAAGCAAACTCATGTGCATATTGCTTACTAATTTCTTCATCAATTTTTATAGTACCTAAAGCCCCACTGGCAATGCCCGGAGTAAACGTATGGAAAATATAATTGAACCCAAATTTAACCAAATGTTTATCGGCTGCAAACCAAGTAAAATCTGACTTTAAGTTCCAATCATACAAACCTGAACGCACACTAAAACCATTTGTGCCAAATTTAAAATCGTTAAATAAATCGTAACGGTTATAAATTATTGATGTATTGCTAAATAATTTAGGTTTAAATTCATGGTTCCAACGCAGTGTAGCTGCTGAATTTCCCCAACCAAAATTAAGGTTTACACTTTTATTAGTTGGACTCACAAAATCTAAAATATCTCTTCCAAAATATCCTGAAAAGTATAATTTATCTTTAGCACCCAATTGCCAATTCATCTTTAAGTTAATATCATAAAAATAATAGGCATTTCCTTGGGCACTTTTGGGTAAAAAAGGTTGAGCTAAAATATCAATATAAGTTCTACGGGCTGCAATTAAAAAACTGCTTTTACCTTTTTTCATGGGTCCCTCAACACTAAAACGTGAGGCTATTAAACCAATGC
>JBIIBC010000002.1:0-270286 GCA_044239605.1 Bacteroidia bacterium
TTGTAACATTTAATGGAAATAAAACATTCGGATTTTGACTGGTTGCAGTTGTAAAACCTAATGCAGGCGTGCTACTCCAATTCCAAGTTGAAGTTAACGAAGTGGCGTTTGAAATTAAAACATTTGCTAGACCACACATTGTTTGAGGAACAGTAAAAACAGCCAATGGTCGCTTTAAAATTGTTATGGTTTTAGTTGTATCATGTATACAACCATTTACACTTGTTACTCTTAAACGTACTGTATTTGTGCTATCATTTCCAGTTTGATTATTGATAAACGTAAATGTTGGGGTTAATAATGTGGTATCATTAATACTATTATTGGTATTAGTAATAAATTGCCAGGCATAAGTTGCACTTGGTGCTTTAAAAATAGAAGCATTGGTCGCAGTTTTAAATGTATCAGCACATATTACACTTGGAAGGCTGAATATGGCTTTCGGTTTAGGATAAACTGTAATGGTTTTGGTTATTGAATCCTTACAACCTGTTCCTGCTGTTATTACTAATTTAGCAGTGTAAGTAGCATCATTTGTATTTGATAGGTTATTGAAAACAACATTGAAAGGATTGGTATTTGTTGGTGTAACTCCATTACTCATTGTCCAAGTTGATATTACTCCAACTGTAGAGGTATTCGTGAAATTTACTGTTAAAGGTGTACATCCAATGCTATCTATCATGGTAAAGTTAGGCACCGGATTTGGAATGGTTTTAAACCAAACTTCCATGCTATCATCTAAACAACCATTTTTGCTAACTGTTACTAATTTTATTAAAACACTATCATTAGCAGTTGTAATGGTATAACCAGGAAAGGTACTCGCAATTCCAATCAAATTATTATTTGCATACCATTTATAACTAAGATTCGCATTAGGGTAAACATTTGTTACCACATTTAAACTTGTTATTGCAAACGGAGCACATGATGTGGCTATTGTATAAGTAAAATTGGCTTTGGCATTTGGCCTAACAATAACTGAATCATTTAATGTGTCCTTACATCCATGTTTACTTGTGGCTATTAATCTTGTATTATAAATACTATCAATAACTCCATTATTGGTAAAGGTTTCGGTGGTATTTATTGTGGTAATATTTTTATTTAAATATGTCCATAAATAATTCATGCTACTTAAAATTTCCCCATTTTTAGCATCAGAGGTATTGGTGAAATTAACCAACCTAGGTCCACAACTGTCTTTTGTAATCGTAGTAAAATTGGCTTTTGGTTTTGGATAAATGGTTACTAATCTGCTAGCGGTATCTACGCAAGTTGACCCTACCCTTGTTGCAGTTAGTTGTATACGGTAATTTATTGAATCGTTTGTAACATTTAATGGAAATAAAACATTCGGATTTTGACTGGTTGCAGTTGTAAAACCTAATGCAGGCGTGCTACTCCAATTCCAAGTTGAAGTTAACGAAGTGGCGTTTGAAATTAAAACATTTGCGGGTCCACACCGTGTTTGAGGAACTGTAAAAACAGCCAATGGTCGCTTTAAAATTGTTATGGTTTTAGTTGTATCATGTATACAACCATTTACACTAGTAACACGCAAACGAATGGTGTAATTACTATCAATACCAGTTTGGTTGTTAATGAAAGTAAAGGTAGGCGTAGCCAGTGTAGTATCGTTGATAGAATTATTAGTAAGGTTTATAAACTTCCATCCATAAATAACACTTGGTGCTTTAAAAACAGAAGAGTTAGTAGGAGTTTTTGTTGTATCGGCACAAAGTATATTTGGTAAATTAAATATGGCTTTAGGTTTAGGGTAAGTTGTAATATATTTTGTAATGGAATCTTTGCATCCATTAAGACCAGCAGAAACAACTAATTTAACAGAATCAATTTTGTTGTCTGTATTAGATAAATTTGTAAAAGTTAGCGCAAAAGGATTAGTACTTGCAGGAATTAAACCGTTGCTAATAGTCCAAGTACTAATTACTCCAGCAGTAGAAGTATTCGTAAAGTTAACGGCAAGTGGTGAACAACCAATGGTATCGCTCATGGTAAAGCTAGGTATAGGATTAGCTATGGTAACAAACATTCTTGTAAGAGTATCGGGTTTACAACCACGAGCATGACTCGTAATTAATCGGTAATAAACAGTATCATTTGGCGTATTGATTGTAAAAAGAGGAATATTTATACCAGTAGAACTACTGATTACCGCACCCAATTTATCTAGTATTTGCCATGTATACAAGTCATTTGCAATTGGATATTGTGTAAGTGTAACAATACTATTATTAATTACAAATGGTGCACATGATGAATAAATTGTTGAAACAAAATCTGCTTTAGGGAATGGATAAACTTTTATTATTTTAGTTGCTGAATCTTTACATCCCCATTTCGATGTTCCAATTACTTTTACATTTGTAATTTCATCTAAAAAGCCAGTATTAGTAAATGTTCTTTGTGGATTTCTAGCAGTATCTGTTCCATAAATTCCAAAATTCCACAAGAAATTCATGGTATTCATATTCTCTGAATTTTGCGGATTGGAAGCATTATTAAAGTTTACAGATAATGGCGAACAACCTGAATCGTTTGGAGAAGCATTAAAACTAATGATTGGTTTTGGATAAACTGTTATTGGCACTATTGCAGTATCTTTACAACTTGCTATCCCATCATTTCTAGTTGCTATTAATTGAATATTGTATGCTAAAGCAATGGCAGAAGTATTAACTGGAAATGTAATTTGTGGGGCAATAGAAGTACTCGTATTTATATTTACAAAAGCTGATGGGTTGGTACTCCATAAATAACTGCTTGTTACATTACTTGTACCATTGGTAATAGTATAAACAGCAGGTCCGCAATTTATATTACTTCCTGTTGTAAATTGTGCTAATGGTCTCTTTAATAATAAAACGGGGTTTGAAACAGAATCAATACACCCATTATTAGTGATAGTAATAAGTTTGATATTATAGGTAATGTCTGTATTTGTTTTGTTCTCAGGGAAAGAAGCCAACGGATTTGCAGTATTATAACTACTTAAAATAGTATTCGACACAGAAGCGTTATTGGTCACCGTCCAATTATAGCCAGTAACTGTTGCCACACTATTGGTAGTAGTATTAAGCGTAATGGAATTGTTAGGACAAATTTGAGGAGGTAATGTAAAATTAGGGCTTGGTTTCGGATTTACTGTAACAAGTAATGAATCTAAACCACCACAGCCACTTCCAGCAGTAAAATTATAAAACAATTTAAATGTACCAGCACCAGCAGCAGTAGGATTAAACATACCACTGCTAGTTACCGCAGTTCCACTCCAACTACCACCAGTTGCAGGAGTTGTCCCTGTCAATTGAATGGCAGCAGCATTTTCACAAATAGAAAAATCGTTTCCAGCATTTACAGTAGGTGGTGCTATTACCTTTATTATTGCGGTATCTCTATTTATACAACCATTGGCATTAGTAAAAGTATAGACTAAAGTATAGTTACCTAATGGCATGGCAGAAGGATTAAAGGTATTGTTAGAAACTCCTGTTCCACTCCAAATTCCACCAGCAGGAGAACCATATAAAGGATAGGTTAATTGATTTTGACATTTAGAAGAATCTCCACCTGCATTTACGTTTGGTAAAGGGTTTACTGTAATTGTAACTGTGTTACTAGTGTTTGTACATGGGCCACTATTGGTTAATCTTCTGAAAAATGTAGTGACTGTTAATGCACCAGGACTATAATTTGATAAAGTATCTCCCGAAATATTTGACCAACTAGAGCCATTCGTGCTGTCTTGCCATTGATAACTATAAGAACCATTTCCACCGGTTGCAACGTTATTACCTATAATTGAAGCAGTGTCTCCAAAGCAAATACTTGCATTACTAGAAATGGTATTGGAAATAACAGGCAGTACAGTTATCAAAATAGTATTACTTGGCACTACACAATTACCTGATGTAACCACTTTTCTATAATAGGTAGTTGCAGTTGGAGATCCAGGTGAATAGCTTGCTAATGTTGCTCCTGAAATGCTTGTCCAGCTGGAAGAACCATTCGGACTACTTTGCCATTGAAAAGTATAGTTGCCATTTCCACCTGATGTAGTTATTGTTGTTATTTGGCTTGATGTTTGGCCACTACAAATAGTTTGATTGCTAGCAATGCTATCATACAAAGGAGCATAAACTGTAAAATAAAGTGTGTCTTTATTAGCAGCACATTTACCATTGCTCACTTTCCATTGAATTAAATGTGTGCCAATTGCCATGTTATTGATTAAACTAGTTGTAGCATTTGGGCTTGTAATGGATGGTGTATTTGGTCCTGATATATAAGTCCATAAACCAATGCCACTTGTAATAGTATTGGCTATTAAGCTATCATTGATACCTATAGAAATTGAATTAGCACAGGCAGTTCTGTTTGGCGCATTTGCAGCCGATGGTAATGCATCTACTTGTATGCGCACACTGTCGGAAAATGCTGCAGGACAAACGCCATTTTTTACTGATACCCTATACCAAGTAGTTTGTGTTAAATTATTAAAAGTATAAGGATTTACAGTGGTAGTTCCTATATTATTCCAAGTTGGTAAAGTATTACTCAATTGCCAATTTACTATACTTCCTCTTTTGTTTAAAAGTGTAAGTATTCCAGAATTTGTTCCTGTACAAACTGTATCTGTTCCTGTTAAATTACCTGCAATTGTTACTGAATCTACCGTAATTAAAACAGCGTTGGTTGCAACTTGACTGCAACTTCCCACAGTTCCACTTTGAACCACAGCTCTATATCGAGTACTTTGCGTTAGGTTTGTATAAATTAAAGAAGTAGTAGTATTTGTTATTGCATCCCAAGTGCTATATGGCGAAACACTTGATTCCCATTTTACTACATTTCCAGTATTTCCTGTTAATGTTAATGTTCCAGTATTTATTCCACTACAAACAGTAGCCGAATCACTAACTGTACCTGGAGTTGTGCCCGGATAAACAGTAATTACACTTGTAAATGGTGTACCTACACATCCGTTTAAAATAGGTGTAATTGTATAAGTAACTACTGAATTGGCTGTACTTGAATTAGTAATGGTTTGTGCAATAGGACCAGCAGTCGGTGTAGCGTTATTTGAAAAACCAGCGGTAGCTGTACCTGTTAAAACGGCAGTCCAAGTATATAAAGTACCAATAATATTTGGAGTTAATACAATATTTGTTTGAGCACCACTACATAAAAATGCAGCTGTTGGATTTGCAGTTGCGCTTGGTATTGGCTTAACTGTTACATCAAAATTTACAGAACTTCCAATACAATTTGGAGTTCCTCCACCGCTAGGTGTATAACTGTAACGAACTACTGCAGGTACTAAACCTGTGTTAAATAACTGTTGTGAAATATTTCCACTGCCATTTATAAAGCCAGAGGCAGAGCCACTAATTAAACTTGCAGTATAATTAAATGTAGTACCAACAACAGATGATGTTGGGGAAAATATAGCATTTGCACCCGAACAAATGCTTTGTGTCAATATCGTATTGCTAATTTGAGGTATTGGTTTTACTGCAACTTTTATAATTGTATCTAGTGAGTTACAACCGTTGGCTATTGCCTTAATGCTATAACGAACCGTATCAATAATAGCTGAAATATTAGTTAATGTTTGAACAATTGGACCTGTAACTGCGGTATTTTGATTTGAAAAACCTGTTGTTGTACCAATGGTTGATGCTGTCCAAGTAAATAATGTAGATAAAACATTTGACGATAAAACTAAGTTGGTAGGAGAACCTGAACAAATGGTTTGAGAGGTGGTTATAACTCTAGGAATTGGATAAACTGTGATAATAACAGTGGTTGAATCGCCACTACAAATAGTGACTCCTTGTTTACCAGCTATTTTATAGGTAACAGTTTCTATGGTGCTTCCTTTGTTACTTAAAGTTTGAACAATTGGACCAGTTACGTCAGTTGTTTGATTTGAATAACCACTTAAATTTAATGAACTAGCATAAGCCCGCCATGTATAAGTTACTCCACTTGGCAAATTATTACTTAGTACTATATTGGTACTATCACCGGAACAAAAGGCAGTATCGGCAGGTAATGAGGTAGCAGTAACGATTGGTTTTGGATAAATGGTGATATTCTGAGTAGCAATATTAGATACACCACATTCGTTGGTGGCTGTAAAAGTTACTGTATATGTTATCGGTAAAGTAGTGGTATTTGGAAAGGAAATGGTAGGATTTGCACTGCTTGCTGTTCCAGAGGTAAATGAAGAACCTGCTGGACTTACCGACCAACTATTAGCACTAATTGTTCCATAATTGGAGTTAAATGAAGGAGTATGGTTAACAATTGTACTGCTAAAAAGAATGGTTTGCGGACCACAATAAAATTGGGCACTTGGGAGGCTAACAATGGGTTTATCTTTGATAATTATAAATGTATCTTTATTAAAAGTACCACAACCATTTGTTACCTGCAGCCTTATTTTATAAATACCTGATTGGGTAAATAAAAATACAGGATTAATGCTATTGGCTGTGCTTGGAGATACATAAGAAAACCTTGTTCCTGCATTAATTGGAGTATTTGTTAAACTATCTAATATTATCCAATTATAAGTTGTAGTGCCACAACTCGTTAAGGTATTGGAAGTATTGGTAATGGTTAATGTATTATTGGTACAGCGATTTAATGGACTGTTTGTAAATGTAAAATTTGGAACAGGTATTGGTTGAATACAGATGGTTTTGGTGATAGAGTCTATACCACATGGCGAAGAAGGGTTGAGAACCTGCAATTTTATTGAATATGTTCCAATTGTATTGAATAATATACTAATATTATCTGTTGCACTTCCAGCTGGTGATAATACTCCACTATTAACAACCCAACCTGTAGAAGGAGTTATTTCCCATTCAGGAAAACTGGTCGTATCGCAAACATTTGAAAACAGTGGGTCTATATATCTTCCTTTTATTGAAGTATTGAAAAATGATATTGTTTGGTTTACGCATTTAGTAGTTGGATTAAATATAAAATCAGCAATAGGTTTTGAAGATAATTGTATTGGACCTGCTAATTGTTCTCCAACCCCGCATGGGTTAACAGCTTCAATTTTTAGAAAAAATGAGTTTAATTTTATTGTTGAGCCAGTATTATAACTGTAACCACAAGAATTAAAGGTGTAGTTTTTAAGGTAGTTAGAAGGAGGAGGGTGAACATAACTAGTTTCAGGTCCAATATCATTACTAGTTATATTATAAATTGTACCTGGGGTGTTAGTGCTAAAATTTGAAATTTGAAAATTCCATGATTTTTCAACGCAAAAACCCGTAGTTGAACCTCCAGGAACTGTTATTGATGGAAATTGCGGGTTAGTACCTGCAAATACTCTGTATGTATTTGAATTTGAACATCCAAATGAATTTGCAACTTGTAGGTTTAAATTATAACTACCTAATGTTGAATAAGTGTGTGTTGTACTATTAGGTAATGTAGTTGAAGTAAATATGCTACTCCCATCACCCCAATTTATAGAATAATTTAAATTAGAAGTTGTAGTAGAAGATGAATTGTTAATAGTAAGTGTATTTGACGGTGTTGTTGTACACTTTCTAAATAAATTAGTTGATCCCAATGGAGCAGTAAAATTACCCGATAGTATTGTTGGGGTAATTAATGCTTGGGGTAAAGGACTTATTGATACATTATTAGTTAAACTATTAATACAATTATAAATATCAGTAACTGTCAAAGTGGTAAGGTATGGTACCACTAAATTCCCAACAGCAGGGTTAAATTGTACTACAGGACTTGCATTTGTATTTGGAGAACTTGGCGCACCTGCCGTTGCACTAAAATTCCAACTATAACTCAGGCTTCCAGCTCCAGAAGAAGTATTTGTAAAACTCACATTGGTTCCCGCACAAGCATTGTTATTAAATGTAAAAGCAGGTACGGGTTTTTGTCTAACAGTAACGGTATTGTTTGTTGTATTTGTACAACCATTAGCATCAGTAGCGGTTAAAATAACATTGTAATTTGCAATACTACTTCCATTGGCAGGGTTAAAGGAAACTGTTGGATTTGCAGTGCTTGTAGAGCTTGGTGCACCTGTTGTAGCACTGAAATCCCAAGTATATGCTAAACTTCCAACACCACTAGAGGTATTAGTAAATAAAACATTGGTTCCAGCACATGAATAATTAGGTGAAAATGTAAAATTTGGATTTGGATTACCAATTGTAAAATTGTTAGACGTATCACTATAAATTATACTCGAACTGCTCCTTATTCTAATTCTGTAATTTGTTCCGTTTGGCGTTGAAGAAGGAATTATTGCAATAATAGAATCAGGAAACGGTGTAATTTGAGTGCCAATATTATTCACAGTACTAAAACTTCCTAAATTATCAGACAATTCGACAAATAAAGGATTAGAGGGACTTCCAGTTTTAGTAAATTTAACTACTAATTGTTGTCCAAAACATTTATTTGGAATACTTCCGGTAATTGAAATGGTTTGTGCGTTAACTATTTTTAAGGAAAAAAACAGCGGCAGCAACAACAAAAATTTATTGCCATTAAAAGTACAAAACTGAAATAAATTTATTCTAAAACGCATTATTGTAATGGTAATTTTTTTTTAATTGCTAGTGTTAATTAATAATTTTAGTTCCGTTCTTCTGTTTTGCTGGTGTTCCTCATCTGTACATGGAACATTATCAGCGCAAGGGTTTACTAATTTGCTTTCTCCATAACCTTTGGCTATAATATGGTTAGCATCTATTCCTTTACTAATGATATAATCGATACAACTTTGAGAACGGTTATTAGATAGAGTAATATTATAATCATACTCACCTCTAGAGTCGGTATGGGATGATAATTCTACAATTAACTCTGGCCTAGCTTTCATGTATTTAACCAATTTTTCAAGCTCAAATTTCCCTTCAGGTCTTAAAAAATATTTATCAAAATCGTATAATATCAAATCCAAATTAATGAATTCATCCGCTTGTTTTTTTATAAATGTAAGTGGAATAACCAAGGTATCGTTACAACGGTCTTTGCCAGGTTTGGTAATTTTCATTGCCACATCGTTGTGATTAATATAGTTGGCAAACACGGAATCTTTAAACTCTTTGCCCACATTAGTCCAAGCATATTTCCCATTGGCAGGCGTCAACACTTTAAGTACTGCATTTTTTTTGTTATAAAAATTAAGCATTACACCCTCTAGTGGTTGCAGTTTTTCGTTTTGAACCAATAGGCTAGTTACTTGGTTTTTTAAACGTATTTTCAAATTCTTTTCAAACCTGCCATTCGTTTTGGCATGGTATAATAATGAGTCGGGAAAGCTATATTCATTGCCTTCAAAAGCTATCAAATAATCATGGCCTTTTTGCATTTTTATAATTGCAGCACCATTCTCGTCAGTAATAACTTGTTGTGTGGTGTTTTTGGTTTTATCAGTAATAGTTAATGGAATATTACTTACCGTATTTTCATTACAAGTAATGGTATTCATTTGTAGTTCTATGCCTTCTACTATTTTAAGTACGCTGTATATTTGGTCTTTCCTGTTGTTTCTATTCGATGATAAGTAACCACTGTTATTTAATTGATTGATATAAAAAGCAAAGTCATCATCGTTTGAATTAATTGGAATTCCCAAATGTGTGAGCGAAGAATCTTTAACATTCAACTTAAAAATATCAAGTCCACCTAATCCTGGCCAACCGTTAGAAGAAAAGTATAAATTACCTTTATTAGACACAAAAGGAAACATTTCGTTTTGGGAAGTGTTAATGCTTGGCCCCATATTAACTGGGTTCCCCCAGTGGTCATTTTTCCAGATACATTTATATAAATCAACACCCCCAAATCCACCTGGTCTGTCAGAAGCAAATATTAAATTTTTATCAGCATCTAAAACAGCGTGACCAGTTGAAAAATCGGGGCTGTTCCAATCAAAAGTTTTATCTTCTTTCCATCCATCTGCTGTCCGGATGTATATTTTTAATTGTAAACGCGAAAACTTGATTTTATTGTTCTCATTAGTTGTCGTTTGGTTACTGGTAACAAATGCTTGTTTGTAGTCTTTTGAAAAGGAAATAGGTCCGTCATGCGCCTTGATAGGAGGAATTTCAGTCCATAAATCCTTATTATTAATTTGATTCCAAAAGTCGTTAGTAACGCTTGGATTTTTGGCATCTTCAATTAAACCAATATTGCAATAATTTTGTCCAGTGCGTCCATAAGTTGTATTTACAAAACCAGTATTATATTCATTGCTAACATACAATAAAGCCCTTTTGTAAGGCACAGCACCATATTCTTCACCCTTGGCTTTTGGCCTAATTAGATTAACTTCATAATCTGTTTTATTGTTTAACAAACCCATAACAATAGGGGCTTTTTGTTTCCATATTTGAATGAGGCTATCCTTCGGAAAAATCAACAATGCACTATCGATATAATGGCTTAATAAAGCATGTTTGTTATTTAAACATAAGAGGTCAAAAAACACAATCATGTCTTGGGCAGTAGCTTGTTTTTTAGCTATTAAAATACTGTCCCAATAAAATGATTTTTCAAATTGTTCGGATTTATAAGCAGCCTCAGTTGCCATGCGCAAGTAGTCCCATTTTCCTTTTTGCTTGTTAATTAAAGTAGTAGAAAGCTCAGCCCAAACGGGGTAAGCTGCCACAAATTCAAGCCGATTGCTAAGCTGTTGCGCATAAGATTCTTTGAATCCTTGAGCAAAAGCAAAACGAATCATAAATAACAATATGAGTATAATTTTTACTTTCATTTTTTAAAAATAACGTGGGCTTATAAAAGCATTTTTCGTATTGAATAAATTTATTGAAATCACCAATTCATGGTTTCCAAACTGACTTAAGCGCATACCGTTAATGGGGTAATCAAAGGCATAGCCAATCATTAATCCATTTGGTAATTGGCAGGAAGCGTTAAAGCCAGCCGATTCGTTCATTCTATACATCACACCTAACCAAACTTGCTTGTAAAAAAAAGCGGATACATTTAAATCGGCAGTAACAGGTGCATTTTCGGTGTATTTTAAAAGAATGGAAGGCTTTAAATCAATCACACTATTTATAGGAAATACATATCCTCCCATCATGTATAAATGAGGTTGGTTAATGGAATTTCCAATTTGATTGTCAATAGACTGTTTCAATAATTTAGGAACCGATAATCCAGCATAAAACTTTTTACTGTATAAGTATGTACCAAATCCAAAATTTGGTGTAAGTGTATTACTTGAGGATAAATAATTAGGGTCAGATGGGTCGGTAACTACTAAGCCCGAAAATCCAAAAGCATTTTGAGCAAAACCTCCCGAAAGTCCTAATGAAAGTTTTAAATTATCTTCATTTAATTGAATATGATAAGCAAAATTTGCCATTGAATTTAAGGCAGTTCTTGCACCAATTTTATCGTAACTAATGGTAGCACCCAATCCAATTCTTTTTCGAGCAATGGGTGCTTGAATGGAAAGGAATTGCGTTTTTGGTGCACCATCCCAACCTACATATTGAACTCTAGAAACACTAGTAATATTTAGCACTCCGTTACTTCCTGCATAAGCAGGATTAAATAAAAGTGGATTGAAAAAATAAAAAGAATGCTGCGGGTCCTGCTGCGCAAAAAGAGATAGCGATAATAAAAAAAATGAGATGCTTATTATATATTTCATATCTAATTAAGGTTGAATTTCTAAAAAACCTTTATAAGGTTCTTGTGATTTTTTATTGGTTTCAATTAAATAAAAATACGTAGCAGCAGGCAAAATTTCATTGTTACCCTCTTGGTGCCCATTCCAATCATTATTGTAAGGAGAAGCTGAAAATACTAAATTTCCCCAACGGTTAAATACCTGTACCTTATTATTAGGATACAATTCCAAATGTTCAATAATCCATAAGTCGTTTTTACCATCATTATTAGGTGAAATAAATTGAGGAACTATGATTGGAACTAAAGGTTTGCAGTTTAATACAAAGGTATCGTTTACACTACAACCTACTTGGTCTTTAACATTTACTATATAAGTTCCTGCATTTAATTGATAAATGTGGTCACCTATTTTTCCATTATTCCAATAATAACTGAATCCACTTTTCCCACCTGAAGCGTTTATGAAAATGCTACCATTTTCCTCACCACATTCACCTGAAATAGTATCTAAAAGATTTACACTTATGACATCTGGCTGAATTATAATAACCTTACTTGTATCTTTACATCCATCGATATTATTTACTACAACTTGATAAGTTCCAACCTTTAAATTTTTTGCTTGATTATTAATAGATACACTTGGGTTCCAAGTATAATTTAAACCCATTGGTGCATTATCTGTCGTAACTAAAATACTACCATCTGAACCATTAAAACATGTAACATCTTTTTTATTTATTGATGTAATTTTTATGGGTGTTGGCGGACTTACCCTAACGCTATCATTAGCTATACAACCTGTTAAATTATCAGTAATATTTACTTTATAAATCCCAGCTGAGCCTACTTTTGGAGTTAAGGTAGAATCACCTGAGAGAATAAGTGGACCATTCCAAAAAACTTTGCAATTACTAGGAATTGTACTTCCGATAATTTCTCCTTGATTACTAATACAATCTAAACCAGATGAGGGGCTGAGCGTGGCTTGAAATTTTGGATTAGGATTAATAGTCACCGTGAATTTTGTGGTGGTTACGGGGCAACTATTTAATTTTGCGGTAATAGTTATCTCACCTATTATAGGAATACTTCCATTATTTAAAGGTGCGTACCATGGATTAATATTACCATTTCCTATATTAGAAATACCAATAGCAGGATTTGAATTTACCCAATTAAAATTCGCTCCACTTGGAATGGTTGCGAATGTGTCAGGTTTTAAAAACGATCCTGAACAAACAGAGACATTTAAAAGGTTTTTAATGGTTAAAGGAGGTTGTACTATTACAAATACATCTATTTTAGGACCAGGACAATTTACACCGCTCATTGAGATAGTATATTTTACTGTATCCATTTTATTGCCATTGTTCAAAAGGGTTTGAGCAATTTTATTTCCATTGCCAGCAATGGCTCCAGTTATAGAACTTGGTACTGATACTGTCCATGAAAAATTTCCAGTATTTAAACTACTTAAAAGATTAATATTAGTTGCTTCACCACTGCATAAAAAAGACTGCATAGGGCTTGCAATAATTTGTGCTATTGGATTTACATTTATGGTATGAAAAGTTTTAGTCACATTGGTACAACCAACAGTGGCATTAATTTTTAAATATCCAGATTGGGTGCTATTATTAAATAATCTAATTGGTTTAAAAACTAATGGACTAATTCCTTCTCCTTTTTGAATAGGTACTTTGTCAATGTTTAAGGTGTCGATTACTTCCCAAATTATACGGTATCCAGCAACTGTAGATGTTAAAGTAAAACCTGTTGAACTATCTCCACTACATATAGTTTGGTTAGCCATTGAAATATTTACACTTGCTAATGGTTTAATAATAATTTCTTTCATGGTAGAATCAATACCACAAGAATTTGCTGTAAACAACCAAACTTGATAGGTAGCTGGTGTGTCAAATTTTAAAGATAATAAACTGCTTCCATTGGTCCATTTGGTATAATCATAATTATTTCCTATAAATCCATTCGTACTTCCCGTATTCCCATTTACTATAGAATAACCTGAAGTTTGAACAACCTTCCAATAAAAGGAATAATTAGCATCACAGCCCAATGATGAAATGGTAATTCCTTTATTAGTTTCATTAATAAAATTAACCGTTTCATTTTGACAAATTGGAGAAATTGGAGCATAATTAAATGCAGATTTGGATTTTGTAGAAATTGATATTGGTCCAATTGTTAAAACAGTAGGTATACCATTAACTGAGCAGAAATTTTGCGCTATAATGGTAGCAGAAAAGGCGTTTTTAATGGGGGGTAAACTAGGAGCAATTTGATAATCTACCCCACATGATGAGGTATTAAATACATGAGAAACTGTCGTATCTGAAACTGTTGTAAAATTATTAGCAGCACTTCCATCAGAAAATGAAACTTGGTAAGAAATAGGTACTTTATTTGAGACTAATTGAAAAGAATAAGGTAGTGGAAGACATGTGTTTTGACTTGAGCCAGATACTGTAACTATAGGGGCGTTTCCATTAAAAACAATATAATCTTTACTTTGGCTGCATCCATTTGCAAAAGTAACATTGTGAGTTAATAAATTTTGTCCTATGGCATATCTGTGTTTTATTTGATTTCCAATTATAGAGTCCTGATTAGCTATCGTGCCATCGCCCCAAGTATAATTTTGCAAAAAGCTATTGTTATAATTTGTTTGAAAATTAAATAATGTAGTATCTGCTGCATTACACTTTTTGAAAACAGTATTGCCGTTTTGGGTAGTTGTAGAAAATCCATTTCCAGAGCTAGTAAGTGTTAATATTGAATTTGGAGATTGTTTTACCACCACCACCATATTGTAAATAGAAATTAAACTGCCATTATTATTATTAACCGCAAGGCTTGCTATAATTGAGTTAGAAGGAATGGTGTATTTAACTATTATAGGACCTGTTAAATTAGAACTTAAAGGATTTGCACCAACACCAAAAGTCCATGAATAAGTTGTTCCAACAATAGTAGCGGTACTAGTATTAATAAATGTAATGGTTTGGCCAGCACATATAGTAATGGTATCATTAACCTTTATTGGCAAAGAAGTAAATGAAGCAATTGGATTTTGAGCTTGTGATATACTAATACTTATGAATAAGTATGATAGAATGGTAATGATTTTTTTCAAAGGCTTATTGTTTTATGTTTGGAATTATAAGTGCCTTTTTTAGAAACAATTATTTTTCAATGTATCTTATGGTTACTACGTTTTAATTCAAGGAATTACCTAATAATAAATTTTTTAAAAAAAATAAAACATATGAGCTAAAATTATTATTTTTCAAAGTAATTTGAATCTAAGATTAGTTTTCAAAGATAGATTAATAAAAATATTAATTCAGCGTATTTTTTTTATCCATTTTGCATTAGTTGGATTCTATAATAGACCTAAAAACCAATATTCAAATAGTTTAATTTACTCACTCGCTGTTAATGCGAGTGAGTCATATTGTTTATTTTGAAAGAGTTAAAATTAGAATTGTATTAATACCTAAAGCAATACCCCAGTTTGTCCATACTTTATTCGACTTTATTTTTTTCGCTTTTTGTGTATAGCCATTTTGATAATCTGAATTACTGAATAGTTTTTCATTTGGATAGTTTAAATTCTGTGTTTGTGGAGGTGTTAATGAACAAGCTAAAGCAGGTATAAGTCCAACCAAAGGTGATAATAGTAAACTAGTGATTAATGTTCCCGTACCGGCTCCTTTATATCCTTTGTAATTGATTGTTGCATCTTTCTGACCTTTTAAAAAATAATTTTCTATTTCTATTGGTGTGGTTTTAACAGGTGTATTTTCATTAAAAATATCTTTTGTGCCATTCTCATATCGAATCATTATAACATCCGCTTTAAGTATTGTAAATGTAGGTCCAGTTGGGTTGTCAAATTTCTTGTATTTAATTTCACTAATATTTACCTCAATCACTTTTGCTAGGATGTCTTCACTTGTTTTCTTAGTAATCACATCTTGTGAATAAGCTACCATACTAATTGTGCACAGTGTAAAAATTAGAATTGATTTTGTTATAATTATTTTCATTTTTTATGTTTTTTTTTCAACTCTTAAGGCTTTACAGATTACCCCCCGTTTTTTAAGGTGGGTTCTGAATACCACTATTTATTATAAGTAGCAAAGGGACTATTTTTTTTTGTCAATTCGGGTCAATACTTTGGTGCTTCTGTTTTTATTGACCTTATTTGACAAATTTTTTTTAGAAAAATTATGCTGAATCAACATAAAATTTTAAGAGTGTTTAAACTCATTTCTTTATTGAAAAAAGCCCCTGCAAAATCTACTAGAAATATTGCGTTAATGATTGATATTACTGAACGTACAGTTTATCGATATATTGATTTGATTAACGAAATTGGCTTTGAGGTAAATAAGGACAAAAACAATAAATATTCAATAAAACATGATGATGAAGGTGCTAATGAATATTTTACAATTGAAGAAGCTTCGCTTATAAAAGAATTACTATTAACTAGTGCCAAAAACAGTGTATTGAAGGAAGGCATTATTAAAAAATTATTTGTAAAATCAGAGATGGATTTGGAGGCAAATCATATAATTAATACAAATAATAGTAAATTAGTAGCTCAAATTAATGAAGCCATATTAAATCAAAAACAAGTAGTTTTGCAAAAATATTTTTCGGCTAATTCCAATAATATCAGCAATAGAATCATTGAACCAATTCAATTTACTAATGATTATCAAATGCTTTGCGCTTATGAATTAGCTAGTAAACAAAATAAATTTTTTTCGATAGAAAGAATGAGTTCAGTTTTAACAACGTCTAAAAGTTTCGAATTCACTCCATTTCATCGTTTTGAAAAACCTGATGCCTTTGGCTTTGCCAATATTGAAAACAAAAAACTAAAAGTAGATTTAATTTTAAATCTGAGAGCTTATGTGATTTTAATAGAGGAATATCCAATGGTTATTCCATACATTAAATTAGATAACAAAAGCAAAACTTATAGGTTAATATTAGAAGTAAACAACCCAAAACCAATTACACGCTTTGTTCTTGGTTTACTTGATGAAATTACCGTTCTAGGTTCAGAGGAATTTTTAAACCATCTAAAGGATTTTGTAGGACAGCTAACTCAAAACAATAAAGTGATAAACTCTAATTTTAAAAAAAGAGCTCAGGAAGGAAAATAACTGCCACCTCTTAAAACAGGTTCACATAGAGAAAATCTGGTTACTCATATAGTAATTCCACCATTTGGTCTGGACTTACGTGATGGTATTTTCTTTTTTTGGCTTTTTCCACGCCCTAGTCCGAAAGCATTCAGACGCACATCAAACATGCTTTAATTTCTCGTGCAGTAGTCATAGAGAAGTCATTACTAAAGTTTTTCTTCTATCATTTTCACTTCTTCTCCTTTTTCTCCAGCATTATTTATCTGAATAAATATTATTCCAATAATTAATAAAGACAAGCAAAGTAAAATACTAGCAATGAACATTTTCTTTAAATCTTTTCTATAAACTAGAATGATGCAAATCAAGTAACAAAAAGCATATAAAACTGAAAGTAAAATAAAAATTATATCACCAGCATCTTTTTGAAAAAATGCAATTAAAAACAACAATAGAAACCCAATAAATATAACCACTGAATGCTTAATAATTAATTTAAACATAATAATTTAATTTTTAAATATCTCTTTTGTCTTATCAATTATTTGCTTTTCAAACTCTTTATTGTCTATGATTGAAGTTATCACCAATTCACTTTTAACTCATTTGAAATCTTGCCTATTCAATTTAAAGTAGTTACCGGTTCCGATAAGTCTTATTGAATAAAATAAATAATTATTTCACCACAGTATCCATCCAAACAAACTCACCATTTTTAAATAAAAAAATGTCGTCATCTATTGTGAATTCAAGCCCATTAACCACTGTTTTCATGTCCAAATCAGCATTTGCTGTATGTATGCTTCCTTTAGTTTGGTAGGCTATTTTTAAATATTCAGAGTTTATACCTTTAGCAGTTCCGCAAATAATTACGTGTATGGGTTTTTTGATTCGTTTTAAAAGTGTCATATCTCTAACAGGACTGTCGTCAGCTACTAGCACAATATCGCCATAACTCTTTAAAGTTGTAATGGCTTTATAAACTGCTTCTAAATCATTTTCAGGCTCATCGCCTCCTTGTCGTTCACCACCTTTTTTACGGGTTTCATCTATATCTTTCTTAAACTTTTTAAAATCCTTGGCTTCAAAACTATAAACCCCTCCTGCCAATCCAACTTTCTTTAATTCATCAGCTAATTCTCCACCGTCATTAAATAAAGTATAATACATTACTTTTTCGCTTTCATAGTTTTGTTTGTACCAAATTAATAACTGACCAATATAAGGAAACATACTTCCTGTCATATCTACCACTAGTGATATTTTTTTCCAATTTGGATTTCGTTTAAATGCCCTAAAAATGGTGGAGTCTTTTAATTTGTATTCACCAGATAAAAATTTATCAAATTTGATAGTAGTAACAGCCTCCTTTGTAGGTGCTTCGTATGTAACATATCCTTTTTTATCAAAATGTGCATAAGAACCAATCAATTCACCTTTACCAAAATTACCTTCAGTAAGCATAAAACCAGCCTCATCATAACAACGTTCATACCCATTTTTCAATCCATCTTTATATACTTCCTCACATTTTGTACTACAGTTTGGAAAAAAAGAAACACTTGGACCATCTAATACCCCGTGCTTAAAGGTATTACTCAATTCCATACAATCTTGAGCATCAAAAAATCTAATTTCTATACCTTGCTTTTCGTTATTTTCGTAAAAAACTTCGTATTTCAAATCGTCATTAGGCCAGTAATAGCGCCAAAAACCTTGCTTTTTACCATCAATTGTAACATTAATAGTATCGCCATCATGTAAAGTAAAACTTTGACTAAAAATGCTTAGATAACAATTACATAAAAAAATTAAAAAGCCAATTTTTAAAAATTTATTTTTCATTTCTACAAATACTTTTTATTTTAATTATGATCAATTTCTTGATTTATTATGAATGTAAAATCTTGGTTAGGTTCAATCAAATAGCCTTTAACTCCTGCCCCATTTGCACAAGTAACATCGCGTTCTTTATCACCAATCATAAAACTTTTACTTGGGTCAATATTGTATTTGGCAATGGCTTTTTCAACCATTAAACTACCTGGTTTTCTGCAAAGACAAGTACTCGTTTCAGGGTGGTGAGGACAGTAATACATTTCAGTAAATTCAAAACCATTTTTTTTGCTTTCTTCTTGCAAAAAATCATGCATTTCCGCCAAAGTTTTATGGTCATATTGTTGCTTTGCGATGCCTCCTTGATTGGTAATTACGAATAGTAAATACCCATTTTCATGTAATTTTTTTAAATTTCCATAAATATGAGGTAATAACTTAAAATCATTAAATTGTTTTATATAGTCCCCAATTTCAAGGTTTAACACACCATCACGGTCAAAAAAAGCTGCTTTGTTCAAAACTATTTTGTAATAAAATTTGCTTCAATAATAATGTAAATTGTAAAATAATCCGTTTAAGATTATTATTGAAAAAATTTATGAACAACAAAATAGTAATTATACCAACTTATAACGAGATTGATAATGCTGAAAATATCATTAGAAAAGTAATGAGTTTGCAGCCCGAGTTTGATTTACTTATTGTAGATGATAATTCGCCAGATGGCACTGGCAATGTTGTTATAAATTTACAAAAAGAATTTAATAGGCTTCATTTGCTCTCACGCAAGGAAAAAAATGGATTAGGAACTGCTTATATTGAAGGTTTTAAGTGGTGTTTACAACATAAATACGATTATATTTTTGAAATGGATGCTGATTTTAGCCATAATCCTGATGATTTGATTAGGCTTTATAAAGCATGCGAACAAGGAGCTGATTTAGCAATTGGTTCAAGATATATTACTGGTGTGAATGTAGTAAATTGGCCCATGAACAGAGTATTAATGAGTTATTACGCAAGTTCTTACGTAAGAATGATTACAGGCATGACCATAAGGGACACCACGGCAGGTTTTGTTTGTTACAAACGTAATTTATTAGAAACCATAGAACTTGACCAAATTAAATTTAGAGGTTATGCATTTCAAATTGAAATGAAATATACTGCATCTAAATATGGTTTTAAAATAGTGGAAGTTCCAATTATTTTTACCGATAGAACACAAGGTGAATCAAAAATGAGCAAAGGTATTTTTAAAGAAGCCATTTTAGGTGTAATAAGTTTAAAATTAAAAAGCCTTTTTAGAAATTATAAAAGATAACTAGTAGAAATCTTTTATTTATACAATTAAAATATCCATGGAAAATTTATTACGAAACCCTGATATACAAGCATATATTGATATTGCTTTAAGGGAAGATATTGGCTCAGGCGACCATAGTTCATTGGCTTGTATTAGCTCAGAAAAAGCAGGAAATGCATATTGTGTAGCTAAAGACAATGGTATTATTTGTGGTTTACCTTTAGCTGAATACATTTTTAAAAAAGTAGATTCCACTTTAATTTTCAAGCCAAATTTTAATGATGGTGATGAAATAAAAGTAGGCGATATCGTTTTTACAGTTGAAGGTAAATCTATCTCAATTTTAACTGCGGAGCGTTTGGTATTAAATTTTATGCAGCGCCTAAGCGGTGTAGCAACTCAAAGTAGGTTTATTAGTAATTTAATCAAAGATTATAAAACCAAAGTTTTAGATACCAGAAAAACCACTCCAGGTATGCGTTTATTTGAAAAATATGCAGTAAAAGTGGGTGGTAGTTTTAACCATAGAATTGGACTTTATGACATGATTATGCTAAAGGATAATCATATTGATTTTGCTGGGGGAATTGCTCAAGCCATTGAAAAAACACACCAGTACCTTAAAGAAAATAATCTTGATTTAAAAATAGAAGTTGAAACCCGCAATTTAGATGAAGTGAATCAGGTGTTAAATAAAGGTGGAGTGCATAGAATTATGCTTGATAACTTTACACCTGAATTGCTTAAGGAAGCAATAGTTTTAATTGACGGAAAGTACGAAACAGAAGCCAGTGGCGGAATTACCAAAGAAACCATTGCTAATTTTGCTGCTTCAGGCGTTGATTTTATTTCAGTTGGAGCTTTAACTCACTCAGCTAAAAGTATTGACTTGAGTTTGAAAGTTTCTTAGTTTAAAAAGTGTTTAAGTGTTTATATTTTTAGGTGTATATAATTAATCTATTTTATTCATAATTCATAATTCAACATTCATAATTCATAATTTTAAAAGTGTGGAACTCATACATAACAGGCTTTAAGGCTTATTTACAGTTAGAAAAATCGCTAGCAACAAATAGTATTGAAGCTTATGTTAGAGATGTAGAAAAACTTTGTCAATATTTAAATATAAAAAATATTGAATTACAGCCTAATGAACTCACAATTTCTATTTTCAGAGATTTTTTAAAATTTATAAATGAGTTAGGAATAAATAATACGAGCCAAGCTAGGATTATAAGCGGTTTAAAAGCATTTTTTCATTTTTTAGAAATGGAAGATTTAATTAAAAATAATCCCATTACTTTAATTGAAAGCCCAAAAGTTACTCGTAAAATACCCGATACTTTAGATGTGTATGAAATAGATTTAATGCTTGCCACATTAGATTTAAGTAAGGATGAAGCCACCCGAAATCATGCTATCATTGAAACCATGTTTAGTTGTGGTTTGCGTGTGAGTGAAGTAATTAATTTAAAACTTACCGATATATATGCTGCTGATGAATTTATAAGGGTAATTGGGAAAGGCAATAAAGAACGCTTGGTGCCTATTTCTGAAAGAGCTTTGAAAGAAATTGATATTTACACCAATAGCATCAGAAATAAATTGACCATTGATAAAGATTGTACTGATATTATTTTTTTAAATCGAAGAGGTAAAAGACTAAGCCGGGTTTATATTTTTTTAGTAATTAAAGAAATGGCTGCTATGGCCGGAATTCAAAAAAATATAAGTCCACATACTTTGCGCCATTCTTTCGCTACCAGTTTGGTAGAGGCAGGTGCTGATTTGCGTTCTGTGCAACAAATGCTTGGTCATGAAAGTATTACTACTACCGAAATTTACACGCATATTAGTAAAGAATATTTGCATGAAGTGATTACAAATTTTCATCCACGAGGTAAAGTATAATTCCTTATTTTTGAAATTCAATTGTTAAACATGATAAAACATAATTTTAAAGCCATACTTTTTTTTAGTCTTTTATTCATTGCATTTTCTTTTGTACAAAAGCCAACCATAAAAATAGCTAAACTTAAGTACAATGGTGGTGGCGATTGGTATGCCAATAAAACTTCTTTGCCCAACTTAATTAAGTTTTGTAACGATAATTTAAAAATGGGTTTGGTGCCCGAGGAAGATATAGTAGAAGTGGGTAGTAAAGATATTTTTAACTATCCATTCATTCATTTAACTGGGCATGGCAATATTCTATTTAATAAGCAAGAGGCAGAAAATTTGCGCAATTATTTAATAGCTGGCGGTTTTTTACATGCCGATGATAATTATGGTTTAAACTTATTTTTCAGAAGAGAAATGAAAAAAGTTTTTCCTGAATTAGAGTTTGTTGAATTACCTTGGAATCATCCTATTTACCATCAAAAATTTGACTTTAACAAAGGATTGCCCAAAGTACACGAGCATGAAGGCAAGGCACCGCAAGGCTTTGGATTAATTTATAAGGGTAGAGTCGTATGTTTTTATACCTACGAATGTGATTTAGGAAATGGTTGGGAAGATCAAGATATTTATAACGACCCTGAGTCCGTTAGGCTTCAAGCCTTAAAAATGGGTGCAAATTTACTGCAATACACATTTACTCAATAATTTTACAATTGATAGTTTGTATTTTAAAAAATTATTTTTATAATGCATAAAATTAAATAACAAAAAAATGAAAAATAAATTTTTACAATTATCAATGCTTGCTTTAACAGCAGGATCATTATTTTTAGCAAGCTGTAGCAAGGAAGAGTCTTCAAAAACCACCCCTGCAGACACAGGAATTGCTGTGTCAGAAACAAACACATCTGTAATTAACAAATACACTGGTTCAAAATGCGGACCTTGTGGAAGTTGGGGTTGGGATATGGCAATTGAACTTATTGACTATTCTCCCAAAGCATGTTATGTAGGTACATTTAGTCAAAACTTTGTTGCAGAAGAATTTATTTCACCTACCGCATCAGCTTGGGATGATGAATTAGGAGTTACAGGCTACCCTACTTTCGCTGTAAATCATGTTTTACAATTAGACCGTTCTAGTGGAGTTAATACAACCTCAGAAAAAGCTAAATGTAAAGCTGCAATTGATGCACATTCAGCTGCAGCAGTTCAAGCAAATGTTGGATTTACTACATCGTGGTCTCAAGATGCAGAGGGTTTTTGGACAGTTAACATCAATTCAAGAACTAAATTTTTTAAAGAAAATAGTGGTGAATATTATGTAGGTTGTTATTTATTGGAAAACAAAGCAATTGGAAAACAATCAGGACATACACCTTCTGTTGGTGTTGAGCATCATCATGTGTTAAGACAAACTTTAGAAGGTTTAAATTATGGCTATTTAGCTGCTACAAACCCAACATCTGGTAAAACTATTGATAAAACATACACTACCATTATACCAAAAAATTATATCAAAGATAACATGGAAGTATTATTTGTAATTTGGAAAAAAACTGGTTCTAAATATACATTTGTAAATGCAAGTACTAACCAAAAATAAATAAATATAAAACTCAAATATTTAAAACTCTTACTCAAAAGGTAAGAGTTTTTTTGTTTTAAAACAGTTCCAACTGCTCTTTTAATAACCTAAATGTTTTTCTATGATAAGGTGTAATGCCATGTTTTTCAATAGCTGCTCTATGCTTTAGTGTGCCATAACCTTTGTTTTGATCCCAAGCGTAATTAGGAAATTCAGCATGATATTGAAGCATCAATTCATCTCTATGTGTTTTGGCTAAAATAGATGCAGCTGCAATGCTTTGAAACTTCGCGTCACCTTTAATTATACAAGTATGTGTTAGGTTAGGATAAGGAATAAACCTATTACCATCTATAATTAAATGCTGTGGTTTAATAGTTAAATTATCAATGGCTTTATGCATACTCAAAAACGAAGCTTTTAAAATATTTACTTCGTCTATTTCTTCGTTTGTAAAACTTGCCACCGCCCAAGCTAAAGCTTTTTCTTCAATTTCAAACCTTAACTCTTCACGTTGTTTATGGGTTAACTTTTTCGAATCGTCTAAATATTTAATGCGCTTATGTTTATCTAAAATAACTGCTGCTGCATATACAGGTCCTGCTAAGCAGCCTCTACCGGCCTCATCGCAGCCAGCTTCTAATACTTTGGTTTGGTAAAATTTAGTTAAAGTCATTAGTATAAAATTTCGTCAATTAAAGCCCTAAATTCATTGGTAGTTTTTAAATCTTTTTGTTGTTTGGCAATTTCAATACCTTTTTCTAGAAATAAAATGGCTTTATCATTTTCATTACATTCGCTTAATAAAACCCCTAATTGGTATAAGCTAGCTACATGATTTTCGTCAAGCAGCAGCACCTTATTCAACTGTTCAATGGTTTTATCAATTAGGCTAAGTCCTTTGTATTCCATGGCCAAAGCGTAATTTAAAAAAATATCGTTGGGCGTTTCTGCCAACATTTCTTGTAGTTTTAATAATCTGTTATTTTGCATTAGGCTAAAAACAATTTTTAGATAATTTTGCTGCTCTTTTTAACAACAAAATTATCATTATATGAAGATATTAGTTTGTGTTAGCAATGTGCCCGACACCACAACAAAAGTAACTTTTACCGAAAACAATACCCAATTTAATACAGCGGGTGTTCAGTTTATTATTAATCCTTACGATGAATTGTCGTTAACTCGTGGTTTGGAATTAACTGAAAAATTAGGTGGAACAGTTACAACTATTACCGTAGGATTGGCTGATACAGAAGCTAGTATAAGAAAAGCGTTAGCCATTGGAGCAACCGATGCAGTGCGTATTAATGCAGTTCCAACAGATGCTTATTTTGTAGCTGAACAAATTGCTGCTTATGCCAAAGCCGAAAATTTTGATTTAATTTTTACTGGCCGCGAAAGCATTGATTATAATGGCGGACAAGTATGTGGTTTGCTAGCTGAAATGTTAGGTTTACCTTCGGTAAATGTAATAACAAGCATTGAAATTGATGGAACAACAGCTACCATGGAACGCGATATTGATGGCGGAAAAGAAAAAGTATCGGCCAATTTACCTTTGGTAGTTAGTGCTCAAAAAGAGTTAACCGAACCAAGAATTCCTAATATGCGTGGTATTATGGCAGCAAGAACCAAACCTTTAAAAGTGTTAGAACCAATAGCTAATGAATTAACAAGTGTAGCAGTTGGTTTTGAATTACCAGCTCCTAAAGGTTCAGTAAAATTAATTTCGGTAGAAGAAGCAGGTTCATTAATCAGCATTTTACATAACGAAGCGAAAATTATCTAAAAATGGGCTGCTGGCAATTAGCCTCTAGCAGCTGGCAAAAAAGAATAAAAAAGTTTAACAATTAAAAAAAATTGCTAGAGGCCAGAAGCCAGAAGCTAGCAGCAAAAAATATGAATATATTAGTATTTGCAGAACAAATTGATGGTAGCTTTAAAAAATCGGCTTTTGAGGCCGTGAGTTATGCTAGCCAAATTGCACAAGCACATAATGGAACAGTTACTGCAGTAGTGCCAGGTAATGTAGCCGATGATAAATTAGCCGAATTGGCAAAATTTGGTGCTAACAAAATAGTTAGTATTAAACATGATAATTTAAATGGATTTAATGCTGAAACTTACGCTAAAGTTATTTGCAACACCGCATCGGCCGAAGGTTCAAGCATTGTAATTATTTCAAACACTTATTCTGGTAAATCAGTTGCGCCTCGTGTAGCTGCTCGTTTAAAAGCAGGAATTGCAAGTGGAGTAATTTCAATGCCAAACACAAGTACGGGTTTTGTTGTTCGTAGAGGTGTATTTTCAGGTAAAGCATTTGCTGATGTAAACTTAACTACAGCTGTAAAAGTGTTGGCTATTACTCCAAACACATTTAACACTATTGAAAATGCACAAGCAGTAAATATTGCAAACGCAGAAGCAGGCTTGAGTGATGCTGACTTTACAACAAAATCGGTAGAAATAAATAGAGTAACAGGAAAAATTCCGTTAACTGAAGCTGAAATTGTTATTAGTGGTGGACGTGGTTTAAAAGGTCCTGAAAACTGGCATTTAGTGGAAGATTTAGCTAATACATTAGGTGCTGCCACCGCTTGTAGTAAACCTGTAAGCGATATGCATTGGAGACCACACAGTGAACACGTTGGTCAAACTGGAATTACCATTAAACCTAATTTATACATTGCAATTGGGATTTCAGGTGCTATTCAGCATTTAGCTGGTGTTAGTTCAAGTAAAGTTATTGTAGCAATTAATAAAGATGCAGAAGCACCTTTCTTTAAAGCAGCCGACTACGGTATAGTAGGTGATGCTTTTGAAATAATGCCAAAAATTATTGAAGCAGCTAAGGCTTTTAAAGCGAGTTAATTCTTGAATAAATTGTGGTTAATTTAATCATTAAAGTAAATTGACCATTAAAAAATAAAATAGCAAAATGTCAGAACAATTAGAACATATACACTGCCTTATTATTGGGAGTGGACCTGCTGGTTACACAGCAGCTATTTATGCATCGCGTGCCGATTTAAAACCTGTTATGTACACTGGCCCTCAACCTGGTGGACAGCTAACCATTACTACCGATGTAGAAAATTATCCTGGTTACCCTGATGGAATTATGGGACCAGAAATGATGGAAAACTTTAGAAAACAAGCAGAACGCTTGGGTACCGATATTCGTTATGGTATGGTTACCAAAGTTGATTTTAGTGGAAAACCGCCTTACAAAATTCAAGTAGATGAAAGTAAAGAAGTGCTGGCCGATACTGTTATTATTTCAACTGGCGCTAGCGCAAAATGGTTAGGCATTGAAAGCGAAAATAAATTAAATGGTCATGGTGTTTCGGCTTGTGCTGTGTGCGATGGTTTCTTCTTTAGAGGTAAAGATGTAGCCATAGTGGGTGCAGGCGATACAGCTTGCGAAGAAGCAAGTTATTTAGCCAAAATTTGTAGCAAAGTATACATGATAGTGCGTAAAGGCGAATTTAAAGCCTCAAAAGCTATGCAACACAGAGTTGAAAACACACCGAACATCGAAATTTTATTCAATTCGGAAACTGATGAAATTTTAGGTGAAAACAAAGTGGAAGGTGTTAGAATAAAAAATAACCAAACTGGCGAACTTACTACTTTGTCCATTGGAGGTTTCTTTGTGGCAATTGGCCATACTCCAAACACACAAATATTTAAAGATTATTTAGATATGGATGAAACAGGATATTTAATTACCACTCCAGGAACAAGCAAAACCAAAGTAGAAGGTGTATTTGCTTGTGGTGATGCGCAAGATAAAATATACCGACAAGCGGTAACTGCTGCAGGCAGTGGCTGTATGGCAGCATTAGATGCTGAAAGATACCTAGGTGCTTTAGGCTTCGATATGTAATTTCTAAAAAATACATTCACAAAAAAAGACCGTCTGAATACCTAAAAAACTATACTTAAACCACATAGGCACATAGTAAACATAGCTAATAAACTATGTAATCTTTGTATCTATGTGGTTTTTTATTTCACTATAATTTTAGTTGCCTGGTTAATGAGTTGATATGAACTACTCAACCCGGAACTTTGTACTTCGAACTAAAAACTAAATAAACACAAACTTCTTTTTACTTTTTGTTTGGGCAAAAAGTAAAGCAAAAAGCCCACCACCAAATCCAAATTTCAATTTTTCTTTCGCACTTCCCATCGCCACTTGAGCCGAAAAATTAAAATTTCGCGCATTTAGTGGACATCCACCCACACCACTTATTCCGCTCCTTTTTTTATTTTTGAGTTGATAGGTTGATTAAGTTAATGGGGTTAATTAGTTGAAGAGCATTTCGAACTTCGTACTTTGAACTCTGAACTAAGAACTCCTAACTATCGTCTAAAAAACCTCACATATTTGAAAATACAACCCTGAGTTATTATTTAACCCAAAGGCATAATCTACTCTAATATTAGTGCGTTGCGATTTATTGATATTAAACCTTAATCCAGCGCCTATATTTGGGTTAATATATTTTATTTCATCGTTAGGCTCACTTAAAGTATTAACTCCAGCAAATGCTACCCCACCAATAAACTTCCATAATTGCGCCCTTAGTTCAGCTTCGTAATGCAGAAATAATTTACCACGATAACGTCCTTGCACATAACCTCGAGTTGTAAATTGTCTTCCTGTTTGAGGCATTATCATATAAGGCACATCACCAAGCGCTTGTTCTACCATTATTCTATTAGCAAAAACCAAATTACGAGTAGTTTTAAATTGATAATAATAACGTGCATCTAAACGCATGTTTATCCAATTTTGTGTACTGCCCAATACTTTGGCATAAGGATTAATTGCTACTTCCAAATATTTGCCTTTGTATGCATTTTGAACATTATCTCGGCTATCAAAAATATAGTGCACACCTAGTGTAGAAGCAGTAAACTGTTTGGTGCCAATGGCATTGTTTTCAAAAAAGCTCAAAGTATCTTTATCAGATTTTAAATCCCAACAATTATAAAGACGGTATTGCAATCCTAAAAAATGATGTGTTTTTAGCTTACGCAAAACTCTTTCCTCCAGTTCTATGGCTTTATAAGCCACGTTTTCTTTATCGGTTGATACTTCGTTTTTGGTGTTTGAACCAAGACCATAAGTATTTTCGGGCCATTTTAAATATTGGAGTTTACCTTGCCAAATCCAGTTTTCGTTTTTTGTAAATATTTGATGGTTAAACTGCGCAGCAAATTGTCCATTAGTGGTATTAATTACATAAGCTTGTGCATTGCTAAAACGGGTAGTTTCTTTAGGACCTAATAAAAAATTTACGTTGGTTAATACACCATACCCAAAGCCTATAAAGGGATCGCTAACCAATACAGGCAATAGCGAATAGCTGACCTTCTTGGTTGAATCGGTTTGGGCATTACCTTGCTTAAAACCAATTGAGAAGCCTATTACCAAACTTGCTATTAAAATATTTTTTTTCGAGACCATACTTAAAATAGTTACAGTACAAATAAATACATTTTTGTGAATAGTTGAGGAATATTATCCTTCTATTACTAAGATTTGATTTTTAAACTAAGCTAATCAACCAAAACATACTTTTTACCTTTAACTGTTACATTTGGTATTTTATGTGTTTGGTCAAAGGCATTGTCTATGGGCAAAAGCTGTTTCCATAATCCTATCGAAGCATTATTACTTTTGGCTTCAATAGCTGCTTGGGTTAGTTTAAAAGGAAAAATAAACACATTTACATATGTTTGTTTTTGGGTAAAAGCAGCTTCCATCAATGTCCAAATTTCTTCTATAATGGGGTTTGTCATGGCAAAACAGCCTATAGAAACACAGCTACCATGTACCATAATATGGCTACCTGTATAACCGTTGGCTTTATCAAAAGCATTAGGATAACCTATATTAAACGATAAATGATAACTGCTATAAGGATTCATTTGCTGCGGAAAAACCTTATAAATACCTTCAGGAGCTTGCCCATCGCCTGTTTTGGTTTTAGTACCTAAAGTGCCAGAGTAATAACAAATGGCATAAGTTTTAAACAATACAAACTGATTGTTTTGTTTAACCCATAACTGTAGTTCGTTGCTTTGTTTGTAAATTCGTATAAACACAGCACTACCCCACTTTAACTTTTTATCGGCAAATTTTTGCTTTAATGTAACTTCGTTTTGCTTATAAGCAGTAACCGATCTTTTACTAGTTGGCACTTGCGCCATTAGCGCATTTCCAAAAAGGAATAAGCAGAGTAGTATGATGGATTTCAAATTGTTTGATTTTTGATTGTTTTCACGCTTCGCATGATTGTTGGATGGTTGAATTGCTGTATTGTTAATACGCTTCGCGTAATTGTTATATTGTTGTATTGTTAATATGCTTTGTGTAATTGTTTAATTGTTTTCAATCACTGAACTAATTGAAAATTTGCTTATTGCTAATTATCTATTGCATATTGCCTATTCAATATTCATTTCGCATTTTTGTCATTTCGCATTTCGCAATAATTAAAAATCCAACATTCATAATTCAAAATTCTACCGTTCTCTTTTCATCAGCATAAAACCGCCTTGCGTTTCTATCCAATGCATTTGAGGGTTGGTATGGTTTTGAGTATCGTTTACATGCAATAAAAAATAAACAGGCTTATCTATTTTTCCTACTTTAAGCCAATTGTTATCTCTTGCAGAATCGTTGGTATAAGGTTTTACATTGCCATAAAAATAATGCGCATAACTTTTGTAACCTAAAGTGGAAATATAACAATCTTCGTGGCTAATTTTTTGCAACATATCAATGGCAGGCCCTTGGCTGTATTGCTCGATTTTAGGAACTACCCATAATAAATAAATAGGTAAAAATAACGAAATAAAAACCAATAAGGTGTAAAAGCCTTTTTGCAACTCGTTGCGCCATAAATAAAATACAGCAATGCTAGTAATGGATAAAAATATAAAACCCATTATAAACTCCAAACCTTGCCAATTGGCATTTATGCTTAAACTAGCTACTGCAAAATCATCATCTATAAATGGAATAATGCTTTCCTTGAATAAATCAATTAAAGGCAATACACCTAAGGCTATGCTTAATATTAAACCAAAAATATATACAGCTACCAACTTCCATTTTTCAACGCCTTTTTTATCGAACAAATAATTATAAATGGTATGCGCAGCAATAAAACTTAATGGCAAGTAGCAAGCAGATGAGTAATGCACTATTTTAGTTTTTACTATGCTAAACAAAATCAATACTACCCAAAACAGTATTTGACTCCATTTGAAAAACTGAATTTGAACTTCGTTATCGTGGGCAAATTTGCGTTTGAACAAGGCATTTAAAGCAAAAATAGAAATAGGAAAACACCCCAATAACAAAACTATAGGATGGTACCAAAATGGCTGACCATGGCCTGCAACAGGGTTTTTAAACAAATCAATTTGGTATAAAATAAACTCTAATAAAAAGGTTGGGCCATTTTTAATTACCTCTAATCCAAACCAGGTAGCACTAACCAATAAAGCAGTTATAGCGCAAATAATAATGTGCTTAAAGGTAAAAAATGGTTTGAATTTATGCAATGCTAAATATACCAATACACAAAGCAAACAAACCAATAATGCAGCGGGTCCTTTGGTAATTATAGCTGCGCCAATAAACAAACCTGCATAAAGGGCATTTAAATTCTTTTTCTTTGCATCACTGCCTGTGGCAATTAAAAAAAACTGATATACAGTTCCTGAAATAAATAAATTATAGATGGGATCAATAATTCCACTTTTATAGTACAAATGAGGCGTAAAACTACCAGTAATACAAAGTACCCAAATCCAAGCTAATTTGGTATCGAAATACTTTTTGCCTAAATAAAATACAATATTTAAAACCACCACTCCTACCAAAGCATTTGGCAAACGTGCAGCAAACTCATTGATACCAAATATTTTAAAACTGATGGTTTGTAACCAAAAAAACAAAGGTGGTTTTTCCCAAAACGGTTGGAAATTAATTTGAACTTGTTGGTAATTGCCAGTTAACAGCATTTCGCGGGCGTTTTCAGCAAAGTTTATTTCATCCCAATCAAAAAGATGCACATTACCCAAAAAAGGAATAAATAGCATAACAGCCCAAAGTGTTACAAACCAATAAGAATATTTAGCAATTAGGTTTTTTATCATAGTAAACTATTTAATGGTTTTGCTTTTTTGTTCAATAATAAACCAATAACAAACCAAAGCACAGAAAAAGCCAATTAATGAACCAACAACAGTATCGCGCAAAAAATGTTGTAATAAATAAATACGCGAAAAAGCAACAGCCACCGCACAAAATAAAAAGAACAATTGTTGCCAAGGTTTTTTGTAAAACAATGCCAAGCAAGTAAAAATAGCAAAAGCAAAGGTGGTATGTCCTGAAGGAAAACTATTGTATTGCAATACCTCCACACCTTCTACAAAGTTTAACTTATAATCTTTAAGCAATAACGAAGGGCGCAAAGCATTATCAAAAACAAAGTGTTTGTTAAATTGAGTGATTAAAGTGCTTAAAACACCAACAATGCTAGCTGTTATTCCCCAACTTTTATTTTTAACAAATAAAAAAACACAAATAGGAACACCAAACCAAGCTTCACCAAAATGAGTGGTGAACTTAAATATTTCATCTAAAGCTACACCATGTATTTGGTTTATGCTTAAAGTAACTGTTTCGCTATTTGATAATAATAAAAACAATGAAGCTATGGTTAGAACCACAAAATAACCAACTATAAACCAACTATTTTGTCTGATGAATTGTTTCAATATTTAATAGAATTTTCAGTAAACAAAAATGCAACTTCTTTTTGGAAGTTGCATTTTAAATAATTTATTTTTTATCAATTAATTACTGACAAGCAAATTTCAACTTAGGTTGTGCTTCACTTTTGTCATTTGGACCAGTATAATTACCTCTTCTTACTGTAACTTCAATTTGAGTAATCACCTCTTTATTAGAAGTAACATTAAATAATTTACTAGGTATAAAAGATAATCTGTATTTTTTTGAATCTACTTTAATTAACTTCAAGTCAGGGTTAGAAGCTACATTAAAAAAGGAAGATGGTGCAAAAGTCCTGGTAATGCTAGTTGCTGTATCCTTAATTGATGCACTAACCCACGCATACAAATCATCATTTGAAACATTTGCCATAGAGTCATTTAATTCAAAGTTATTATCGTAGATGATATTGGCAACTTCATTTAAAGCCATTGAACTAGGTGCCGAATAAATTGCTCCTCTATCAGTTTTTGGCGGTTCTATTGTAAAATTCAAATCTTCAGTTTTTACATCTGGAGCACCATAACCTCCACCATTTTTAGTTTTTACCAAAAGTGATATTCCTTTTTTATAAACATCAGCTGCAGGCACTTCATAAAATTCAGTTGGTACCATTTCGTAATACCAAACCAATGGACCTTTAGCAGCATCATTGGTCATTTTTAATGCATCATTTGAATTCTGCCATTCTTTTTCACCAGATCCATTTCTAAGTGGATGTCCCACCGGATGTTCTTTAGGCAACCAAGTCCAAATATAAAAAGGACCTGTACTATCAGCACAACTTCTATTGGTGGTTTTTGTTAAATCAACATAAATTCTGATTTTTTTTGTTACATCTGGATTTTCAGGTTCAATCCAATTAGCTTGTCCAAAAACTTTAGCAGAAATTAAACTAAAGCCTATAATTAATGTTAGTATTCTTTTCATTTATTTTTCTCCTATAATTTATTTTCTTTCAAACTCCAATACATACGAAAACTTCAGTTCTCCACCGCAATACACTGGTTTACGCAACTTTAAAAAAGTGTCAACAGTTCTTACAGTAGCTCCTAAAGGAAGGCTGAATTCCACTCCTCCGTCAGGTATAAACTTAACCATTGTTGGGTATTCATCATTATCAAAACTCCAAGTACCTGAAGGTGCTTGGAAAAAATTAACCAATACATTTGCTGTATCAACAGTATATTTTTTAATACCACCTACAGTTTCAAAAGTAATATTTGGTGCTTTTTTAGTAGTAAGAAACTCGCCCATTGAAGTTGCTTCTTTAACCAATGAAAGTTCATCAATCATGGTGCAACTAGTTAATCCCCATTTTGCTTGAATTCCATCTAATTTACTTGATGGAGTTCCAATTTCTTTTATTTCTTTTTTACAAGCTATTATACTTAAAAATATACTTGCTATAATTATTGCTTTTTTCATTTTTAGTTAATATTTAAATTAGTTACAAGTTTGTAATAGGTTTTGTGCAAAACCAATTGTTACTTCTGTTTGAGGATATGAGAAAATTAATCCATTACAATTAAAAGCAGCATTTCTCATAGTGTTTGGCACTTGTATTTCACCATTTGCTCCAATTCTTTTAAAGGTTTGAATTCTATCGCCTTCTAACAAAAACTCTCTTCTACGCTCATCTCTGGCTCTTGCTTTAATTACATCTGCTATTTCTGCTCCTGTTAAAATTTTTGTGGTCGCATTCAAATACGAACGATTGATTATTTTATTCAAATCTTCGGCAGCGGTAAGCAAATTTTGATTAGTAATAGCTAGTGCCTCAGCCCTCATTAAATACATATCAGTTAAAAGCAAATATGGTACATCAAAAAAATCTTTATTAAATTTCATTGAACCATACACCTCTTCCGGCTTACCTTTATTAATAACTTTAATTAAGCCTAAACGTTTATCTGTTGTATCTTGCTTCATGAAATTGTATGCCAAAGCTGATAATTGTAAATTTGGAACAGCCACATTATCGGATCTGTAGTTACCAGTATATGCCGATGCTCTGTTATCTCCAGTTCCGGTACTTACAAATTGAAATAAATACTCACCACTAAAACTTGCATTATCAAAATGATTTAAGCTATCACTTAATTTATATTTTGTATTAGTTAACAAACCATTCAATACATCAATTGCTTTTTGATATTGATTACTTTGAAAATAAACTTTAGCCAAAAGTGCTTTCGCTGCGTCTTTATCTGCATATACTTTTTTGGTAGTATTTGAAGGATGATTTTCAGGTAATAAAGAAATTGCTGAAATTAAATCTTCAGCTATATAAGCATAAGTTTCTGCTATTGAACTTCTTAATACAGGATCTATGGTAACTGTTTTTCTTAAAGGAATACCTGATTGAGAAGCATTGGGATTAACCAATGATGAATTACCCATTGGATGTGCATATAATTTTGCTATTTCAAAATGCGAAAGTGCTCTAATAAATTTTATTTCACCTTCTAATGTACTTTTTTCAGTTGCCGATAAATCATTGAATTTTTGAATATAATCCAAACAAGTGTTTGCTCTAAATACACAACGATAAATTCCTCTAAAATTATCATTAGAAGTGCTGTTAAAAGGAATAACTCCTCTTGTATACATTTCACGTCTATCGCCAGTAATATTATAATCAGCTAACTCATCACCTAGTAAATCATTATAAATTTGAGCATTTCCATTTAAACGATTTGACAAGGCATCATATGTTGAATTAACAATACGTTTAACATCTTGCCCACTTTTAACGGCTTCATCTTCAAGTAAAAATCCTTCTGGCTTAATTTCTGTCCATTTAGTACATGAACTGAAAAATATAATTAAACTTAAAACTGATATTATTTTATATGTATGTTTCATTTTCTACTTTCTTTACTAATTAAAATCCAACATTGATTTGAAATGAATAAGTACGCTCTTGAGGAGGAGTTAAATAAGTAATATTAGGACTCATATTTCTATCAGTAGCATTCTCAAAATCACGAGCTATTTCAGGATCTAAACCTGGGTATTTGGTAACTGTTAAAATATTTGTTGCAATAACAGCCATACGTACAGAACGTACATGTTTAAGTTTTTTGATTGCTTTAGGTTGTAAATTATAGCCTAAAGTAATGTTACGTAAACGAGCGAAAGAAGCATCATGTAAAAACTGTGTAGTATTAATCCAAACGGTGTTAGAACCATAGTTTGCCTCATTTAAAGTTAAACGTGCAAATTGAGCATTATCGCCTGGTTTTTGCCATCTGTCAAATAGATCTGTTCTCATATTCCAATCAGTTACTACTCCTAATTGACGTTTTGCAGATGATTCATAAATATTTCCACCTATAACAAAATTAATCAAAACGCTTAAGTCAAACCCTTTATATGAAAAGGTGTTTGTTAATCCACCAGAAGCATCTGGTAAAACACTTCCCGCACCTACTCTATTGGCAATATCCCATTTACTTGTTGGATTACCATTTAAATCTAAATAAACTGGCAAACCAGTTTGCTGGTCAATATGACTAAACCTTACTAGGTAATTGGTTCCAATAGGGCTTCCAATAATTGGTCGTGTGTCATTTGTTCCACCACCCACAGCATCTTGCGAATAAGCACCAATATCATCAATTGAGTTCCAAATTTTCGTAATATTGAAATCAGTACTCCATCTAAATTTACCAACTAAATTTCTAGTTTTAATTCCAAATTCTAAACCTCTATTGGTTATTCTTCCAACATTAGCGGTATAATTATCCATACCTGTTGAAGGTGAAATAGCTAAGTTTTCAATAATAGCATCAGATACTCTTCTGTCAAAGTAATCAACTGTTGTAAAAATTCTATCATTAAATAAACCTAATTCCAAACCTGCATCCCAAATAAATGATGTTTCCCAACGTAAATTGGGGTTAGCAGCTTGAGTTGGGTATGTAATTGCTTGTTGATTGTATAATCCATCTGTTCTGTAGGTTAAGAAACGAGCATTGCCATTTATGTTAGAGTTTCCACTTCTACCAGCACTGGCTCTTAATTTTAAGAAAGATATTCTTTTGTTATTACGTAAAAAATTTTCTTCGCTTAATACCCAACTTGCTGAAACAGCTGGCATAAATGCTACACGATAATTTTCACCAAAACGAGATGACCAGTCAGCACGTAAGATTAACTGTGCAAAATACTTGTCTTTAAATGAATAATTTACACGACTAAAATAACTTAAAAAGGCCCAAGCACTTCCTGGAGATACTTGATTTTGGTATAATGAATCTGGTGTTTTATCATAAAAAGGACCAGAGGTCTTTTCTGTTCTTTGAGTTCTTACAGAAGCTGTTGATTTTTGAAACTCATTACCAACCATAAAACTAAATTTATTATTATCGTTAGGGTTGTAATTATATGTACCAGTAACAAAATAATTTAAGTTGTTGGTAAATGTTCCAGTTCTGTTTGCATTTCCACCAATAGAATCTGCAATATTTAATAATTGTGGGCTATTATATTGGTCATCCAATAATTGCATGTAATCATAACCACCTTGACCTCTAAAATATAAATTTTTGATTGGGTTATAATCAATTGCCACATTATTAATTACCCTGGTTTCACCTACTCTCCAAACTTTTTGTTCTTGAGCAATTAATGGATTATCACCTCCTCTAAAATAAGCACTATCTCCACCATTTACATCTTTGTATCTTACAGGGTAAATTGGTAAAGCAGTACTCATAGCTGAACCTAATCCACCTGCCCAAGCACTGTTTACTCTAAAATTATTTCCTTGAGCAATGCTTGAATTTGTTGAAACTTTAATTTTTTTACTAACTCTAAAGTCTAGATTTAAACGACCTGCCAAACGATTATAGCTATTTCCTACCAAATAACTTTCGTTATTACTGTATGAAATACCAGCATAGTAACTAATTTTTTTATACATGTCACTTATTGACAAATCATAATTTTGCTTAAAACCAATTCTTGTAGTTAACTTAACCCAATCAGTATTGTATTGACTTGCCCTATTATAAGCAGCTTCACGAGCTGCTGCTGATGATTGAGCAGATGAATAACCAGGTAACCAAACACGGCCTGTACCACCATCATTTTCCCAAGCTTCTTGACGTAATTGTAAATATTGAGAGGTGTTTAACATATTAGGTAATGCTGTAGGTTGCGAAGTTCCAACCGTAGCCGAGAAGTTAACATTAGGCCCTTTTTTACTTCCTTTTTTGCCTCTTTTGGTTGTAATTAAAATTACACCATTTGCTCCTCTTGAACCATAAATTGCGCTTGCTCCTGCATCTTTTAAAACGTCAATTGTTTCTATATCATTGGGGTTTATAGTAGCCAATGGATTATTATTCATACCACCACCATTGCCATTTAAAAAATAATCTTGTGTAATTGGAATTCCGTCAACAACATATAATGGATCGCCTCCAGCACCAATAGAAGCAATACCTCTAATACGTACAACAGCGCCTGAACCTGCCAAACCACTACCTGTAGTAACATTCACACCTGCCAATTTTCCTTGCAATGCCGATTCAAAACTTGGAACAGGCATGTCATTTAAACTTTTACCACTTATTTGAGCAACAGATCCTGTTATTTCGCGTTTACGTTGCACACCATAACCAACAACAACAACTTCATCTAACTTTTTTTGATCTTCTTTTAGTTGAATATTTACAAATGCGCCATTAGCGCCAACTTCCACTTCCTTGTATCCCGTATTAGAACCTAAACTTGATATCTTTAATTTGTATTTACCTGCCTTAACTTCCTTGATTTCAAAAGTACCTTGTGCATCAGTAAAAGAACCTTTTTTTGTTCCCTCAATAATAACAGTTGCTCCCACAATAGGAATCTTTTTTTCATCCTCAACCCTTCCTTTGATGCTTTGAGCAAAAACTTGGGTAACAAGATAAAAACTTACGATTGTTAATAGTAATTTTCTCTTCATATATTTATTTAATTCAAATTATTTAGTGAAAGTAACAGCAACTTAGAAATTGCTGTTACTTAGTGTGAATAAACACGAAATTTTAGTTCAATTGTAATTTGTTATTGAATTTACCATCAGCATTAATTACTTCGATAATATACATTCCTTTTGGCAAATTATTCAGGTTCAATTCAAACTTTTGTTCCCCATAAAAGTATTGATTTTTATTTTGATATTCATACACTTTTTTTCCAACTAAATCATAAATTGCTAATTCTAAGTCAGATGAATTTTTAAAATCAATGTTAACTGTAACATTTTGAACCGCAGGATTAGGATAAATTTTTACATTATTTTTCATCACCATTTGATCAATTGAGGTTCCTCCACCATTATTAGTAGATATTTTATTTAAATTTTTATCAGTATAAACTACATACTCTCCTGGGCTTAAAGGAATATTTCTATTTACATCTGTTACATTTATAGAATCACCAGTCATATAATTATACCACCAACCTGTGCGCTGAAATACAGGGGTAATGTTTAAGTTAACAACATCAAAATTTCCTACAATAATACTGTTCATACTATCATGGTTAACTTTTAAAAACTTCCCGGTACCAGCCACATTGTATGAATAATCATCTGAAATAAATGAAACATGTTGTTTTAACTTAGTCAATTTACTTATTGAATTATAAACTGACATTCTATTAATATTACTTTGGTATAACCAGTTAAATGGTTTATTTCCAGTTCTTCCGTTGGTATTAATTGAAATTTCATAACCCAACTCACCACCCTGCCAAATCATTTTAGGGCCTTTCTGAGGAATTAATAAAGCATGGTAGGCTTCGGTTCTTTTTAAAGCCGTATTTAAATCTTTTGCGCTATATGAACCAGAATTGTTTCCAAATTGTAAAGTGGAATACATTATTCTTTCTTCATCATGGCTTTCAGCATAAGTAACTAAATTAGGAAATGTAAATTGACGATTTTTATAATTACCCCAACTAAAATCTGCTTTTGAATTATTGTAACCCATATTTGCTTCGGCATAAGCTTCAGTCATTTTACCCCAAAGCATAAAGCCAGCATTGGCTAAAACTTTCTCTTCTGAATTATCGCCTAGATGTTCCAAAATTAAATACGCATCTGGTGCATATTTATTAATTTCACCTCTAATTCTATTCCAAATATTTACCCTGCTTTGGTCGTATGCGCTCCAAGCTCCTACATTACCTAATGTGTTGTTTTGAGTAAAACCTTTTGATAAATCGAAACGATAACCATCTATTTTATATTCAGTTATCCAATATTTAATAACTCTATCCACAAAATCTTTAGTTGGTTGAGCTTCGTGGTTATAATCATATCCCACACCAAATGGATGTTTATCAACTTGATTAAACCAAGGATTATTGGCAGTTGGTTGGCCATATTGACCAGCATTTTTATCAAAATACATTCTAACTTGTGGATTTTGACCAAATGAGTGGTTTAAAGCAATATCTAAAACTACAGTCATTTTTCTTTTGTGGCACTCATCTACAAATTGTTTAAATGCATCTTTAGTTCCATAATATTTATCTAAGGCAAAATAAAACATTGGATTGTATCCCCAACTTTCATTACCTTCAAATTCATTAATTGGCATTAATTCAATACAATTAATACCTAATCGTTGTAAATATGATAGCGTATCTTTTAGTGTTTGAAAATCGTGACGACCAATAAAATCTCTTAACAATAATTCATAAACTACCAACTTATCATTTGTAGGCTTTGTAAAACTTGGAGCTGTCCAATTAAATGGGGTTTGACCTGTTTGTAAAATAGACACTACCTCCGTTGTTTTTCCAACAGGATATTTTAATAAATTAGGATACGTTATTGCTGGAATATATTGATCATTAAAAGGATCTAAAACCTTATCAGCATATACATCAGCAACTCTCATTTGTGCATCATCAATACAATATTGGAAACTGTATTCCTTACCTTTGGTCAAACCATTAATCTGAATCCAATACCTATTACCATCAGGAGTTTTATTTAATAAGTAATTATTATCAAACTCCCAATTATTAAAATCACCAAGCGCATAAACATAACTTTTGTTTGGCGCGAATAATTGTAAAATAACTGTGTTGTCATTTACATAATTAATACCATCTTGAATACCTGCGGGTGAAGCAGCAATGTTAGAAGCTTGCCTACTTATGATATAAGAGGTATCATAGTATTTGTTATTACCTTTAGAACCTTCAAGCACTAATTTTATTTTACCAGTTCCTAAATTATTAAACAAACCACTGTAGCTTAAAGTACTGTCATTGGTAACAGATTTCAACAAATTGCCATTAGCAAATAACTTCAAATCACCTAAATCAGATGAAGAACAATTGATGGTAACATTATCGGTTGAATTGTAAAAAGTTCCTTTTACAGGGCTATTTATTTTTATTTGAAAAACACCTTGGTTAACATCAGCAAAAATATCGCCACCACCAGTAGCTTTACCTTCTTTGCTTCCATCGGCATTTCTAAAAACAACCGCAATTTTCAAAATTTGCTCATTAGCTGGTACACCATAAAAACTTCTTATATTACCAATATTTAAAGTGTAGGCATTGGTGTTTCCAACCCTAGTTAATAAAGCTTTTGGCAGGTTTGTTGTCCAATTGGTTAATACATATTTCCAATCGCTATTTGAAGTACTTAAATTGGTTATAACACCAGTATGAGCGTATATGGTTGATTGGCCTAACAAACCGGCTGTTCCTTGATCTGCATTAAAGGTTAAAACCACTCCATTGGTTTCGGAAGTTGCAAATGTTGGATTAATGGTTACCACTTGAGCATTTGCTTTAGCGCAAATAAAAACGGCAATGAAAAGTAAAAGTTGATTTTTCAGGAATTTAAATACTATTTTGTTCATATTTTAACTAGTTAATTTTGACTGCAAAATACATTTATTTAACAAAATAATCAATATCATTTGTTTTTTTATTAAAATTATTTGTAAATTGCTCACACTAATATAAAAAAATATAAAATGAAAAAGTTTTTACTAATGACAGCAGCAATAGCCGCAACAAGCGGTTTATTTGCTAAAAAAGTTAAATTCCAAGTTGATATGACTGGGAAAACAATCAGTCCTAATGGAGTACACATTGCAGGAAATTTTCAAAAAGCAGCAGGTGCTTCAGATAATTGGAAACCAGGTGAGACTACCATGACTAATGGTGGTTCTGGAAATATTTATTCCGTAATTGTTGATATTCCAGCAATGGCTGTGTACGAATTCAAAATTATAAATGATAACAACTGGGGACCTGGAGAAGAGTCTATTCCAGCAATTTCAAAAGTTGAATCAGCTGCAAATGGTGGACAAAACGGTAATCGTTGGGCTTACATTGATTCATCAAAAAATGATACAACTATTTTACCTGCTATTTTATTTGGTGGAGAAGCACCTGCTGGTAAAATTGCATTACGTTTTGCAGTAGATTTACAAAAGGAAACAGCAGTAAGTGCTAATGGTGTTTACATTGCAGGTAATTTCCAAGGTTCAAATGGAGCTTCAGGTGATTGGAAGCCAAATGAATCTAGAATGGTTAATTTATTTGGTTCAAATAAAGTTTATGAATACATTGCTTATGTAGGCAACACAGACGCAGTTGAATTCAAATATTTGAATGGAAATGATTGGCCATTTAACGAATCAGTTCCATCTGCTTGCCAAAAAGGTAATGGAAATCAAAATCGTTTTTTCCAAGCTGCTAGTGCATCAACTGCTTTAGCTAGAATTTGCTTTGGTTCATGCAGTGCATGTCCATCTGCTCCAATTCCTACTTACTCATACATGTTTCAAGTAGATATGAGCAATTCAAATTGTGATGGTGGATTTGACTCAGTAACAGTTGCTGGTGCTGGTGCAAAATTAACTGGCTTTGGTGCTGGTTTAAAAATGGACCAAGTTGGAACTTCGAAAATATATGCTTTAACTGTTGCTGGTTTAGATTCAGGTGAAGTTAATTTCAAATATCGTTTCCATAAAAATGGAAACACAAATTGGGAAGGTGGCGATAATAGAATTTTACCTTTAACTAAAAACGATACTACTAAAATTACTTGTTTTGGTTCAAGAGTAGTTGGTAATTGCCCTAGTAAACCTGCTCCTTCAAAAGTAACTTTCATTGTTGATTTTACAAGCCCTACAGCTCCACCACCTGCTTCTAAAATATTCTTAATTGGTGATTTCACTAAACCACAATGGCAATCAGGTGCAGTTGAGTTAACTCAAATTGCTGGTAAACCAGGTGTATACTCTGTTACAATTGATTCAATTTGCCCAGGTAAAATTTCTTATAAATTCATGAATGGTGACGTTACCGTTAAAACAAATGAAGAATCATACCCAGATAGTTTATCACGCGGTTGTGTTGAGCCAAACGGTGTTGGTGGATTTAATAGATCTTTTGTAAGAACTGTAGCTACACCTGTTACAATTTCATACCAATTCAATAGTTGTACAGCTGGTTTCATACCTGGAACTAATGTAAGTGAAGTATTGGCTAATAATGTTAAATTATACCCTAACCCTACAAATGATTATTCAGTATTAGCTTTCAGTGATAATGCTGCATCTCATACTGTAAACATTTTAGATTTAGCTGGTAAAGTAGTTCGTACTTACAACAACTACGAGTTAGCTACCTTAAAAATTGAACGTAATGAATTAAAAGCTGGTGTTTATTTTGTTAATGTGGTAAACAGTAACAATCAAACAGCAACTGTTAAATTAATGATTCAAGAATAATTTATAATAACACAAAATAAAAAAGCCCCACAAATTAAATTTGTGGGGCTTTTTTATTTTACATATCCTCTTATGGTAATAGCTTGGCTGGGTGTTTTACCATTTGTTTCAACCAATAATGTTTTAAAAAAACTACCTTTTGTTCTTGCATTAAAAGTAACTTTTATTACCCCCCTACTCTTTTTCTTATAAGGTGATTTACTCCACTCCGGAACAGAACAACCGCATGTACTTATAATATTTTTAATAAGCAAATCAGCTTTCCCCGTATTTTTAAAATTAAAATTACAATTTACTGGCTCATTGTATTTAATAGTATCAAAATTGTGTATTTTGTTTTCAAAAGTTAATTCAGGTAATTTGTTTTGTGAATAGCTTATTTTACTTAAAATAAAAAAAGCAACAACTATAATTTTTTTTATCATTTTAAAGCCTAATTAGAAAGTTTTTTAATTGCCAAATAAGCCATTAACCCAACTCCTATACTCAATGCATCTTCATCAATATCAAAAGTTGGTGTATGCACAGATGATACTATTCCTTTTTTTTCATTCCTTGTTCCTAGTCTATAAAAACAAGCTGGTATAATTTGGCTATAATAAGCAAAATCTTCAGCAGCCATCCAAGTATCCAAATCTACCACATTTTCACTACCTAAATACTCAATTGCACCTTGTTTAGCCAAAGATGTTAAATCTTCATCATTCCTTAAAAAAGGATAACCTTTTTTTACTTCAAATTCACATTTACCACCCATTCCTTCGGCAATCAAATTAGCCATTTTTATCATTTTTTCATGTGCATCAAAACGCCATTTTTCGTCCAAAGTTCTAAAGGTACCTTCTATCAAAACCTCATTAGGAATTACATTTGTTGCACCATTGGCATTTATTTTACCAAACGATAAAACACTAGGAATAATTGGAGACGCCATTCTACTTACAATTTGCTGTAATGAAATGATAATTTGAGCCGCAATTACAATTGGGTCGATATTAAGATGAGGCATGGCACCATGCCCACCTTTACCAATTACTTTAATAAAAATCTCATCACTACTGGCCATATATAACCCACTTTTAAATCCAACTTTACCAACTGGAATTAAAGGCATTACATGTTGGCCAAAAATAGCTTCAGGTGTTGGATTTTCTAACACATTTTCAGCTATCATTAAACTAGCGCCACCAGGTAATTTTTCTTCACCTGGTTGAAAAATGAGTTTAATAGTGCCTTCAAAGCTTTCTTTTAAATTAAATAATATTTCAGCTGCACCTAGCAAACATGTCGTATGCACATCGTGGCCACAAGCGTGCATAACTCCTAAATTATTTGATTTATAAATAACATCATTTTGCTCCAAAATAGGCAATGCATCTAAATCTGCCCTTAAAGCTATTACTTTCTTTTCAGGATTTTTACCTTTTATTAATGCAACTAAACCTGTATTGGCAACATGCTCAATATCGGTAATACCAATTTTGAGCAAATGGTTTTTCACAAATTTACTTGTTTCAAACTCTTCGAAGGATAATTCAGGATTGGCATGTAAATGGTGCCTCATTTCAATAAACTTTGAACGATTGTTTTCTGCAAGGTGTTTTATTTTATCAATAATTTGATTGGTCATAACAAATTTCAATATTAAAATTTAAAATAAATGAATGTTTTGGCATATTACAAAAAAAGCAGCACTTTATAAAAAAGTGCTGCTTTGAAAATATTATTTAAACAGTGCTCCGGAAGAGATTCGAACTCTTACACCTTTGCAAGCACCACCCCCTCAAGGTGGCGTGTCTACCAATTCCACCACCGAAGCAGAAGCTTAAGCAGCTTTGGTATGTATTCTGTTTTTAGCTGATAACGCACGTTTGCTACGTAATTTACCAAAGCTTTTGTTTTTCATTTTACCTTTTTTCGATCTTAAATCACCTTTTCCCATTGTTGTATTTTTTAAAATTAATTTTTGCAAATGTAACAAAATATTTAAGGTTACAAACCCTTAAATATAGCTTTTATTGGTTTTAAGATATATTCAATTGATTCAACTGTAAAGTCAAACCCATCAATTATTGATTGGAAAGCCACAACAACGTAAGTTAGTATAAAAGTAACTACAACTACTTTTATAAATCGGGTAATACTGAACATAATAATTTAATTGGCTAGTTATAAACACTTCAAATATATTTTTTTAAAACCAAAAAAAATTATGCCTTATTCACATATTTTTGAAAATGTATTTATTATTGAAATAAAAATAAACTGAAATGGATAACAGAATTTTTAGCATTGAAAATAGTAATTTAAAAATCCAAGTAAATAAAATGGGGGCTGAGTTAGCTTCTGTATTACAATTGAGTAATCAATATGAATTTATATGGAATGCCAATCCAGCTGTTTGGAATAGGCATGCACCGATACTTTTTCCAATTGTCGGGAAATTGAATAACAATAAAGTGCATATTAACAATAGTTTGTATGAAATGGGTCAACATGGTTTTGCTCGCGATTGTAATTTTGAATTGGTAAATAAAACCGAAACTGAAATGCAATTTTTATTGAAAAGCAACGAGCAAACGTTAGAAAAATATCCGTTTCAATTTGAGTTATATATTATTTATGGATTTACTGCTAAAAGTAATCAATTAAAAGTTACTTATAAAATTGTAAATAAATATGCTTTAGAAATGCATTTTAGTATAGGTGCCCACCCTGGTTTTATGTTGCCTGTAGCAAATTTAAACGAGTTTGAGATTGATTTTTTTGAAGGCAATTCAATTGAACGTCATTTATTAGCCGATGGTTTGTTTAATAATAAAACCGAAACGTTACCATTAATCGATCATAAGTTGAGTTTAAGCGAAGAAGTATTTGATAAAGACGCAATTGTAATAAAAAATTGCGCTAGCAAAACAATTAGTTTAAACCATAAAAATTCGAATTTTAAAGTTTCGTGTTCGTTTAATGATTTTACCGATTTAGGCATTTGGGCAAAAAAGGGAAACCACAATTTTGTGTGTTTAGAGCCTTGGTTAGGTTATGCTGATGAGGTTGGTTTTGAAGAAGATATTGCCGATAAAAAAGGAATTATTATGGTACCAGAAGGCGATACTTTTGAAGCATCGTATTATTTAAATTTTACCAGCTAAATGAGTGCTAATAGTCAATTATTTTATCAATTAGCTATTAAGCAAATTCCAAATGTGGGTAATGTTACTGCTAAAACTTTAATTAGTTACTGCGGTGGAGTTGAAAATGTGTTTAAACAAAGCAAATCAAAATTGCTCAAAATACCTGGAATTGGGGCTACCACAGCCGAAAGTATCGCTACTTTTAAAGATTTTAAACGTGCAGAAGATGAACTTTTATTTATTGAAAAATTTAAAATAAAGCCGCTTTTTTATCTAGATAAAGATTACCCAAACAGATTAAAAGATATTGAAGATGCACCTACTTTATTGTTTTATAAAGGCAATGCCGATTTAAATAATTCTAAAGTTGTGTCTATAATTGGCACACGCAATGCTACCGAATATGGTAAAGCATTTACCGATAATTTGGTGGAAGAGTTAAAAACAACAAATGCTTTAATTGTAAGTGGTTTGGCTTATGGCATAGATTTTCAAAGTCATAAAGCAGCAGTATATCAAAAATTACCAACTGTAGGCGTAGTAGCTCATGGGTTAGATGAAATTTACCCAAGAGGCCATGCAGCAATAGCCAAACAAATGATAGAAAATGGTGGACTTTTAACTGAATATTTAAGTAAAACCAGGCCTGATGCCAATAATTTTCCAGCAAGAAATAGAATTGTAGCCGGCATGTGCGATGTGTTGGTAGTGGTGGAAACAGCTACACGTGGTGGTTCTATGATTACAGCCGAAATAGCCAATAGTTATAACAAAGATATTATGGCATTACCAGGTCGAATTTCTGACCAATATGCTCAAGGATGTAATTATTTAATCAAAGCTAATAAAGCAAGCATGATTACCCAAACAGCTGATTTGTTAGAACTAATGAATTGGGATTTAGAAACCAAGAAAATCAAAAAGCCAAAGCAGCAAAGTTTAAACTTGGATTTAGACGCAGAGGGCACCAAAATTGTAAATTATATCAAACAAAAAAACAAAATAGCCATAGATGAAATAGCCTTTGACTTGGGCTTTGATAACGGATTGCTTTCATTTAAATTACTAGAATTAGAGTTTAAAGGAATTATCCGTTCATTGCCAGGAAAAGTTTATGAAATAGCTTAATGGACCATAGTAAATAGACGATAGTCCATAGTAATAAGCTATGGTCTATCGTCCAACTACTATCAACTATCAACTAAAAAAATGAACTACCAACAAACTTTAGATTATTTATACCAACAATTGCCTTTGTTTACTCGCATTGGTGCAGCAGCTTATAAAAAAGATATAACCAATACGGTGGCTCTTTGCAACGCATTAGATAATCCACAACATCAATTTAAAACAATTCATATAGCAGGTACCAATGGAAAAGGTTCTACTAGCCATCTGTTAGCTTCTATTTTGCAAGAAAATGGTTTAAGAGTTGGATTATACACTTCACCACATTTAAAAGATTTTAGAGAGCGAATAAAAATTAATGGTGAAATGATTCCTAAGCAAGAAATAGTGGAGTTTGTAGCTCAGTATAAAATTATTTTTGATGAAATAAGTCCATCGTTTTTTGAGTGGACAGTAGCTTTATGTTTTAATTATTTTGCCAAACAAAATATTGATGTAGCCATTATAGAAACTGGACTTGGCGGAAGATTGGATTCTACTAATATTATCAATCCATTGCTTTCAGTTATTACCAATATTGGTTGGGACCATACTGATTTATTGGGTGATACTTTGCCTAAAATTGCGTATGAGAAAGCAGGAATAATTAAACCCAATACACCTGCTGTATTGGGTGAAAAACACCCAGAAATAAACCAAGTTTTTATTGATAAAGCCAATGAATGTAATTCCAATTTAGTTTTTGTTCAAGATCATATTGAGATAGAAGAATTTACACCCACGCAAAATGGTGTAGCTGTTAAGTTTAAAGCCAATAAACTTTTTGATGGTGAAATAGCGGAGTCGTTTCAACAACATAGTTTTACGCTAAATTGTCCACTTGGCGGAATTTACCAGCAAAATAATTTTAAAACGGTATTGGTAGCTTGCAAAAAACTTCAAGAATTAGGATTAATTAATAGCTTTAACTCAATAAAATTGGGGTTTGAAAATGTAGTAAAAAATACCGGTTTAATGGGCCGTTGGCAGATTTTAGGAACAGAGCCAACCATTATTTGTGATACCGGACATAATGTAAACGGCATTGAATACATTGTTGAACAAATTGCTATTCAGCAATTTGAAAGATTACATATGGTAATAGGAATGGTGAAGGATAAAGATATTACTAAAATCTTGAAATTGTTGCCACAAAATGCCATTTACTATTGGTGTAAAGCACAATTGCCAAGAGCTTTAAATGAAGTTGAATTACAAGAAAAAGCTAAAGACTTTGGATTGATTGGTTCAGCTTTTGATACTGTGGCAAATGCAGTCAAAGCCGCAAAATTAAATGCCCAAACCAATGATTTAATATTTATTGGTGGTAGCACATTTGTGGTTGCTGAAGCTTTATAGCGTCAATTCAATTTTACAAACGCCATTACCTGCGTTGCTCATTAGTATTTCATCTGCATTTTCCAAATCGTTTATGGTACAAATTTGCTCCATAACTGGTGTGTTTTGCAATGCGCATTTTTCTATAAATACTTGCCTTGATACTCCCGCTATGCAACCTTCGCTGAGTGGAACAGTATAAATTTGGTTATTCTTTTTCCAGTAAATATTAGAGCTTGCTGCTTCAATGATATTTCCGTTTTGGTTTAAAATCAAGGCATCATCTAATCCATTTTCCTTGGCCCAAAGTTTGGCCATAACATAAATGAGGGCATTACCTGTTTTAAGATTTGAATAGGGTCCAATAGCTTTTTTTTGATCTGTAAAAACACTTACTTTTTTAGTTTTTAGCGCTTGTTGTTTCCAATTATCAGCTAATTCAAAGGTTTCAATGATATAATCTGTTAAATTGGCTTCGGGTAGGTAAAAACCTAAACTGTTTCTATGTAGAATAAACCTCGCTCGGCAATCTTTTTTATTAATTAAACTCGAATTTTGAATCCCTTGATAAATGGCATTTTTAAAATGTTCCAAATCAAAATTTTGTGGGAGTTCCATTTTTAAAATAACGGCACTCTTTACAAGTCTTTCATAATGTTTCTGGGCATGTTCAATTTGATTATTTTGAACTAACATACTTTCAAAAAGCAAATCACCATAAACAAAAGCGCGTTTTATCATACCACAAGTTTAATTCATTATTTTAAAACTATTCAATAAAAATCATGTTAATTTAAGGTATAACAAAAGCTATTTTTGCTTTTTGTCTCAAACTTAAAATATAAAAATACAATAATGGTAACGAAGGTAACAGATGCAGAATTTCAAGAATTAATTAACTCCAACTCAAAAGTAATAATTAAGTATTTTGCAAATTGGTGTGGTACTTGTAGATTATTTTCACCTAAATTTACTAAAATATCAAATAAGGAAGAATATGCTGATGTATTATTTTTAGATGTAAATGCTGAAGAAAATCCAGAAGCAAGAAAATTTGGTGGTGTAACTAATTTACCATACTTTGTGGTTGTTAAAGATGGACAATTAGTAGCCGCTGATACAACTGCAAAAGAAGAAGGTGTAGAAAAAATGATTGGTTTGTTAAATTAGTTAAAAATGAAATTACCCGTAATTAAACAATTAGTTGAGCTTTACACACTTGAGCAATTGCAACAAGCTGAAGAGCAATTATTAAATGAACAACCCATTACTATAGAGGTAGATGGAGATGATGAAGGGGAACAATTAACCCATATTTTAGGTGCAATTGATGTGTTAGAACGTGTTAAAAACGAGAACAAAGATAAATCAACTGCTTTACGCGAATTTTTTCAACGCGTTCGCAACTCAATTAGCTAATATCGCATCCCGTAAAAAAACCCATGAAAGTAGTAAAACCTGATTACAATTCTGATAAATCAAAAAAACAACAAGTTGAAGAAATGTTTGATAACGTAGCAGCTCGTTACGATTTTTTAAACCGTTTTCTTTCGCTTAGAATTGATACTATTTGGCGTAAAAAAGCCATTGCTCATTTAAAAAGTTTAAATCCAAATATAATTCTAGACGTTGCCACTGGCACTGCTGATTTAGCTTTAGAAATTAACAAGCAATTACATCCTTCAAAAATTGTTGGGTTAGATTTATCGGAGCAAATGTTAGCTGTTGGTCGCGTAAAAGTTGAAAATGCTAAGCTTTCAGGTAAAATTACTTTGGTTAAAGGCGATAGTGAAAATCTAACTTTTACTGATAACTATTTTGATGCTGTTACGGTAAGTTTTGGAGTTCGAAATTTTGAAAATTTAGATAAAGGTCTTTCAGAAATAAATAGGGTTTTAAAGATTGGCGGTAAGCTTGTAGTATTAGAGTTTTCTAATCCTAAAAGTTTTCCTTTCAAACAAATTTTTGGTTTTTACTTTCAATTTGTTTTACCAACTATTTCGCGTTTAGTAAATAAAAATAGCGGAAATGCATATAAATATTTACCTGAAAGCGTTAAATATTTTCCTGAAGGACAAGAATTTGCAAGGCACTTGCAAAATTGCGGTTTTAACGATATAATTGTACAACCTTTAACATTCGGAACTTGCACAATTTACGTAGCTCAAAAATAAAATCATTTAGTATTTATTTCAGATATATTATCTGTTTTTTTACATTTACTTTTATTCAAAATAAGTTGGCCACTGCTCAACCCAATTTGCCTCAATATGATGCTAAAAAAGTTCACTTTGGCTTTACTTTAGCTAGCAATATTGGTAGAATGCAAGTAGAAACTAGGCCAAATGCATTTGCAGGCGATACGCTTAGAAATTTATCTGTGGCAAATTTCCCCGGTATAGGCTTAGGAGCAATTACTAATTTTAAATTAGGTAAATATTGGGATATTCGTTTAATGGCTCCCGTAATTTCGTTTGTGCAACGTAATTTAACATACGATTTTGATAATTCACAAAAGGTGGTAAAAGTGGAGTCTGCTTATTGTGATGGTTCTTTATTGATAAAATACAAATCTGAACGCAGAAAAAACACAAGAACTTATATTGTTGCAGGACCTCGTTTTAGCTTTGATTTTGGTAGCACTGTTGACAAAACACGTGGTATTCAAAATCCTGTGGTATCATTAGTTCCATTTACTTACGGTTGGGAAGCAGGTATTGGAATGGATATTTATTTTGAATACTTTAAATTTTCTCCCGAAATAAAAACTTGTCAAACAATTGGTAATGCATTGTACAGAGATATCTATCCATACACGCAATCAATTGAGGCTATTTACCCTCAACTTATACAAATAAGTTTACATTTTGAATAACTTGCTCAACGGCAATTATCAAAATGTATCATTTAATATTTTCCTATGAAATTTACTATTAATCATACCGATGTTAATTCAAAGGCACGCGCTGGAGTAATTGAAACCGATAGAGGTCAAATACTTACACCCATTTTTATGCCTGTGGGTACACAAGGAACAGTGAAAGGTGTAAACCAAACCGAGTTAGCTGATAGAATTAAAGCACAAATAATTTTAGCCAATACCTATCATATTTATTTACGTCCAGGAACTGAGGTAATTAATAACGCTGGAGGAATCCATCAATTTATTAATTGGGATAAACCAATGCTTACCGATAGTGGCGGTTTTCAGGTTTTCAGTTTAAATGAAATCAGGAAAATTAGCGAGCAAGGTGTTGAGTTTAGAAGTTATTTGGATGGAAGTAAACACTTCTTTTCGCCAGAATCGGTAATGGATATTCAACGAAAAATTGGTGCAGATATTATGATGACATTTGATGAATGTACTCCATATCCATGCGATTATAAATATGCCAAAGATTCGATGGGATTAACACACCGTTGGTTAAAACGTTGTATTGAAAGATTTGATAGTACTGAGGATTTATACGGTAAAAAACAAGCTTTATTTCCAATTGTTCAAGGTTCTACTTATAAAGACTTAAGGGTTGAGAGTGCTAAATTTATTGCTGACCAAGGAAGAGAAGGCAATGCCATTGGAGGTCTTTCTGTGGGGGAACCTGCCGAAATGATGTACGAAATGACGGATTTGGTTTGCGATATTTTACCAAAAGACAAACCTCGTTATTTAATGGGTGTAGGTACTCCAGAAAATATTCTAGAATGTATTGCTTTGGGTATTGATATGTTTGATTGTGTAATGCCTACTCGTAATGCACGTCATGGTTTTATTTTTACCAGTAAAGGCATTATCAATATAAAAAATGAAAAGTGGAAAAACGATTTTTCACCTTTAGATGAATTATTTACTCCTCAATATTCAAAGGCCTATTTAAAACATTTAATTAAGTGCAATGAGTTTTTAGGAGCAAGTATAGCTAGTATTCAAAATTTATCGTTTTATCTTTGGCTAGTTACCGAAGCTCGTGAGCATATTTTGGCAGGTGATTTTGTACGTTGGAAAAAAAGTACTTTAGAAATAGTAAATAGACGTTTGTAATTAAACTAAATAAATAAAAAATCCGCACTGAATTTTCAATGCGGATTTTTTATTTTATAGAATAATCATTAAATTATTATTTCCCATCCAGCTTCCCGATTGGGTTTTATTGATCATGTCAGGTTTTGGTTCAACCCATTTTCTTCCATTTATTACAAATTTAAATTCATGGATTTTTTTATCAGTAAATTTAGTAATAGGTATTTTAAATTCGTATACATCGCCTTTTTTCTCCATTAAATAATCTTTGTTTTTAGGCGCCCATTTATTAAAATCGCCAGCTAAATATACTTGATTAATATTTTCATCAGTTAAATTTTTTCGCCAACCAGTCATTCCATCTGTAGTTTCTTCAAATTGGGTTGGGTTAAAACTAAAAACTATAAAATTATTTTCAACTCTGTAGCCAATTTTACTATTTGGTGCAATACTTAAACTATCTTCAAAATCAATATTTTGTGGTTCTTTAGACAGTGCTTGTGGATTTTCTGGCAAATTTTCAATAATTTCTAAACTGATATTATCAATCCAAATTTTGCCTTCACCCTTAATCATTGCTCCAATTACTAGGTTTCCTGCATTATCACTTACGTTTATATAACTATCTATTTTTTTATACGCATGATTTCCTTGTAAATAGGTTTTCTTATCCTCAGAATTATTGAAACTATTATTCCAAAAATCATCCATTTTATTTTGTGGACTCAAAATTAAACAAGCTAAATCTTTAACATTTTCTGTTCTAATAAATGCTGAAAGTTTAACTCGTTTTCCCAAATAGTTTCTTGCATTTATGGTTTGAATTACTGCACCCGAGCCATAAATATCTTTACCAATTGATTCAAGTATAATTGCTTTTGATTCGTTTATACCTTCATTGGCTTTAATTTCCATATTGTAACTACCTGCCCAAGTTCCGCTTTTAGTCCATGCTTTTGGCAGAATTTGTGCATGTAAATTCAATTTACTAAATAATAAGCATGTAATTAATATTGCAGTGTTCTTCATCGTTTTTTTATTCAAAAATAGTGCAGATTGAAACCTTCATTCCACGAATTAAGGACGAACTTAATAATTAGTTATACCAAATTAATTATTATCTATTTAAAATTAAAGTCTTATTTTTTCAATTTAAGTTCTTCTAATCTTTTTAGATTATTAATGGCTTTTATTACCATGAAAAGCACAAAAGCTATAATTAGAAAGTTAAAACTGGTTTGAATAAAGTTACCGTATTTAATTTCGGCTTCGCCAATTTTATACGATAATTTACTAAAATCATAACCACCAATTAAAACACCTACAATTGGCATAATAATATCATTAACTAACGAGTCAACAATTTTACCAAATGCTGCTCCAATAACCACACCGACAGCTAAGTCGATAACGCTGCCCTTCATGGCAAACTCTCTAAATTCTGATCCTAAACTCATATTGCTTATTTATTTTGTGTATTCAAATAAATTAAAATGTTCGGTTAATTCCTAATTGCCATCTAAATTTTATACTTTCATTGTCCACAAAAGGAGCGGTGCTTAAATATAATGGCATGTCAAATCTTATAATAAGTGGTTTAATACCATCAAAATAGCCAAAACGTTTTATTGTTAAAGCAAAGCCTGAACCTGCACTTGATAAAAGAGTTGTATTCACTTTTGTAACACCAATTGGTAAAGTAGTTTCCGAAATATTAGGATTATTGGCCTGTAAAACGCCTGCATCTATAAATAAATAACTATCTAAATGTAAGTTTTTAAATAATCCACGTGGTGGAATATTAAAGTACTTATCATAATCTAACTCAAAACTTACCGATGCTCCTGAATTACCTTTGTATAAAAAATATTGGTTTAAACCAACATTAACAGGCACTAAATAACCCGCAAAACCTCTAATATTTAATCCTCCACCCATTTGAAAATGATTGATATTGGTACCATAATTAAACCAATCAGCTTGTAAAATACCTGCAGAGCGAGTAAATTTATTTTCAGCCATTTCCTCAGGGTTTGCCCCTGCTAAATATAATTGTGCCTCCGGTGCTGCATTATTTCCTGACATGTATTGAGCAAACAAACGCGTTCTTAATTCCAATTTATGTAAGTTATTATTTTGAACAATATTTAAATACATGGTTGCGTAATCAAAATCACTGAAAATAGCTGAAGTACGCAAGCCCACTATTACTCTCCCTGCTCCTATTCCTTTGTTATAATTATGCTCTAATTCTAAATTTAGGGTATTGTTCCATTCATCATTTAATGATAGCTTAGGATGAAATGAAAGTCCATTAAGAGTAACCTTTTCAAATGCCGGTAAATAGTATAATTGAACCCTACGCATGCTTTTAAAATTAATCTTAAAAATTGTATTATGAATGGTTTTATTAAATCCTATTTTATTTAAAACTAAACCATCTAATACCCTTGACTGTAAATCTAAATCTAATTGCTTTGAAATACGATGACGATAATTTAAATTATAATGAATTGGATAAATCTTACTGCTTTCTATATAATTAATCTCCTTAAAATTAGTACCTAATCCAGTATTATACCAAGTGGTGAAACTAAAAACATGTTTTTGGTTCATGTAATTGCCATTAAAATGCAAGCCAACTTTTACACCATCGTAATTATTATACCAAACATCGGGTCTCCATTTTAAAATATAATGTTTTCTATCCATTGGGTTATTTAATTGATGGTCAAACGTAAATAGAATAGGGCATTTCAAACTATTATCCAATTGGTTAATATCGGCTAGTTTATAAGTTGGGTCTATTTGAATATTAGAAATTTTGCTGCCTTTTGGCAACGAAATTTTAGCTGTATAAGTTTGGTTCAATAAGCCCCAACCTTTCCAAGTTGGTAATACTGTAGCCGAAGTTTGTTTCACAAAATAAGTGTTCGGAATTACAAATTGATAATTTGAATCTTTGGTGTAAACCGTAAAATCAATTGGCATTTGCATTTGTCCTTTACGTTCAAATTGTATTTCAAAATCAGTTACTCCATTAACTTTATCAACTCCATCAACCTTTTTAACCTTACCAACCGAATAATCAATCTTTTTAGTAGTCTCAAGCCATTGGTCAAAAAACCAGTTTAAATCGGTTTTAGAATACTGCATTATACTTGCTCTAAAATCTTCAAAATACGGATGCGCCATTTTCCATTGGTTAAAATAATGTTGCATGGCTTTTTGAAACATTTCTTCGCCTAACACATATTGCAAATTATAAAGCATGGTTGCAGTTTTATAATACACATTTCCATATCCACCACCATGATTTAATGCCCCGTTAAAATCATCGCTATGTGTGTTTAATGCAGGATCATCATCGTTTATGGCATCACGTATATAACCATAGTACACATTTTGATCAAGCAATGGCATTGGTTTGTAATACTTTTTAATGTACTTGTTACTGGTATTTACCGTTGGGTTTTCGTTGGTTAAACGACTCATACACCAATGCGTTAAAAATTGGGTAAAACCTTCATCTAAACTGGCTCTGTATGTTTCGTTATTTCCCACCATTCCAAAAAACCAATTATGGCCAATTTCGTGTGCAAATAATCCGTAATACCCAGGGCTGCGACCGCCATCTAAAGTAATCATAGGGTATTCCATTCCATCTGCCGCATCAGCTACAATCATTTTAGGGTAGGCATAAACTCCTATATCTTTACTGTAAATATCAATTACTCTGGCGCAAAATAAAGCTGCATCTTGCCAACCACTTGCATGACTTTCTTGCACCAATGCGATGCAACGAACAATGCGGTTATTATCATTAGGTAATTTTAATTGCACTTCGCCAATGCGATAAGTTGGAGAGGTGGTCCAAGCAAAATCGTGTGTATTAACCGAGCGGAAAATCCAAGTTTTGGTTCCATTTCTTGGAATTAAAGTAGTATCAGGTGCCGATTCCCAGGGTTTTTTCTCAAAGTTTTTTAAATCTAATTTGGCTCTTAATGCCGGTGGTAATACTTCAGCTTCGTTTTGTAATTCGCCCGTACCATCCATTATGTAATTATTGGGCAAGGTCATTTCTACTTCATACTGACCAAAATCTCCATAAAACTCTTTACCCAAATGTTGGTCGGTTTCCCAACCAAACTTTCTATCGTAAACACAAATACGTGGATACCAATGCACCCCGTTAAAATGTTTATTTCCCCAACGGTCTTTGTATGTTTTCATACGTCTTCGTTGGTTTCCACCTCCATCAAAGTACGTTTTAAATTTAATGTTAAATGTTATTTGTGAGTTAGGTAAAATAGGCTCGTTTAAATACACTTTTAAAATAGAATTATCCAATGTAATTTTAACAGCTTTACCATTAACAGCTATGTTTTCAACTTCAGTTCCTTTTCCTGCAGCTTCGTACTTACCGAACTTTTGTTTAAAATTATTGGCAAGGTTTAAGTTTTCTAAATAAGCACCTTTAATAAATGCATTTTGGTATAAATGGAAATATACAAAACTCAGTGTGTCGGGCGAGTTATTATAATACGTTAATTCCTCGTTGGCATCAATAATTTCGGTTTCATAGTTTAAACTGGCTTTTATTTTATAATGCACATCTTGTTGCCAATATGCAGCATTAGGCGTGCGATTTTTCCAATAATATGGATTTTGAGCACTTCGGTATTCGTAACTTTGTGCCAATAATACATTCGTAATTAAGCTAATAGCAATTAGTAAAACTATTCTTTTCATAAAGGCAAGTATAAATAAAATGTTAGAAATTGAATTATATGAATTTTTAAAAATTGTCCATTGTAATTTTAAATTAAATGAACAAATTTGGTGAAATAATTTAAGGCTTATGAAGGTATCGTATTTTGCTTTTTTCTGCATTTTTTCTCAATTTTTGTTCGCACAATCTATTGATAATAAGTTGCAAAAAATAAATAGTTTAAAGCAAGCAAATGCTTTTTTAAAATCAAACAAATCAGTGAATGGTTCAGTGTATAGTTTAAATTCTGTTATGGATTCAATAACATTAATTAACCTCAAAAATATAAAAGCAGAACAAATAATTAAAACCGATAGTTTTATTTATAAAATTATTAATGAATTTGATATTGAGGTAAATAAAGTAAGTTATATTTATTTGAATGGTGCTTTAATTGATAAAACTTCAATTGATAGTTTGCGAGATATAATTATTTCGAAATACAATAGCGGAACTAAATTTGAAGATTTGGTTGAAATTTACAATATGGATTCAAATAAAAGTGGTGAATTAGGTTGGTTTACTGATGGAATAATGGTAAAAAGCTTTGAAATAGCTATTAAAAGTAAAAGTTTAAACAGTATTTTTACTGTGGATATTCCTGAGAATAATTGGTATTATGTAGTTTTAAAAACCAATAATCAAAGGGTTTCAAAATCTTACAATATACTGCAAATTGCTAAATAAATTTCCAATGAAACAAAAACTGGTAATTTTAAGTGGTGCTGGAATGAGTGCTGAAAGTGGTTTAAAAACTTTTAGAGATAGTGATGGACTTTGGGAAGGTTATAGAGTAGAAGATGTAGCAACTTTGGCTGCTTGGCAAGCCGATATGCAAATGGTGCTTGATTTTTACAATATGCGTAGAAAAAATGTTCTAGAATCAGAACCAAATAAAGCACATTATTTAGTAAAACAGCTAGAGGATAAATTTGATATTCAAATCATCACACAAAATGTAGACAACTTACATGAAAGGGCTGGAAGTAGCAAAATATTGCATCTGCATGGAATTATTACTCAAGCCAAAAGCACTTATGACGATAATTTATTATACGAAATAAATGGGTGGGAAATGAAAATGGGTGATAGGTGTGAATATGGCTCGCAATTGAGACCCAATATAGTATGGTTTGGAGAGGCCGTTCCCAATATAGAACCTGCTATAAAATTGGTGCAAGAAGCTGATTTAATGTTGGTGATTGGTACCAGTTTGCAAGTTTATCCTGCTGCAGGTTTGATTCAATATTTCAGTAATGCTAAACCACTTTATGTTATTGATCCTAAAAAAGTACCTGTAACACGTTCTCAAAATATTACCTTTATTGAATCAACGGCAAGTGATGGTATGGAGCAGTTGGTTGAAATTTTAACAAAATAGTAGTTTAAAAACTAGGTGTTACATTGGTTGGTTTTTTCCTTTTTAGGTTATCGGTTTGTTTGTAAAATTTATAGCTCAAACCCAAGTTAAAGTTAAGCATTCCAAGGGTTTGTTCATTAATTTTATTGGAAGGAATTGTTTGTGTTTGCCCCGCAGCATTCGCTATTTTTATATTGCCAAAATCTACCTTGGAGTATAAATATTCAGCATAACCAATTACCGAAATATCAGCCGAAAGTGCATATTCAACACCAGCTCCTATACCCAAGTAAATACTATTTGCATCATTACTCAATATTTTTACATATTCGCCACTATCCGTTTTACTATATTCAGGCGAGTTTACAAACAATTGGCCTAATGTAATTTTCGAATATCCTTTTACTTTATTGTTTAATGGTGTAAAATAATAGAAAATACTTGCGCCAAATCCTAAACCAGTATAAGGTTTTAAACTAGTATAAACTGATTTTTGGTTAAAGGCAGTATTGTTTTGCTTTTGGATATTTTCTACATCAAAAGGATTGGTGAAATAAACAAAACCTAGGCTAAAATTTAGGCTGCTTTGTTTTAAAATAATATAATCGAGTTTAAAGTTATAGCCGTTGAGTGCATGTCCGTTTGTGTTATCTAAAATATCTTGCGCTGAGTATGGACTTAAAGGCGTGGTTAAACCACCAGAAAGCATCATTTCCTGAGCCATTACACTTGCATAAAATGGAATAAAACAGAGTAAAAGTAATATTTTTTTCATTACTAAATTATTTCTTTAATTCATTGTCAAATAAAGTGAAATTAAAGTTGCTTTACGTCTGTTTCTTGTTTTTTTATTCCAAAAAAAAATCCGTTACAAACTGTAACGGATTTTCAAATATTAGATTCAAAAATCTTTTAATTTTCTAATTTTCTAATCTTTCAATCAACTACACGTGCATTGCTCTGTTATCGGTAGCGGCCAAACATGCTTCTTTCACTGCTTCGGCATAGGTTGGGTGCGCATGGCTCATTCTTGCCACATCTTCAGCACTTGCTCTAAATTCCATTGCCACTACTGCTTCGGCTATTAAATCGGCCACACGTGGACCAATCATGTGCATTCCTAAAATTTCATCGGTGGTAGCATCGGCTAATACTTTTACCAAACCATCAATATCCATACTTGCTCTGGCACGACCTAAAGCACGCATTGGGAAACTTCCAACTTTGTATTTAGTTCCTGCTTTTTTCAATTCTTCTTCGGTAGCACCTACACCAGCTACTTCGGGCCAAGTATAAACCACACCTGGAATTAAATTATAGTTGATATGTGGTTTTTGACCTGCAATGGTTTCAGCCACAAATACACCTTCTTCTTCGGCTTTATGAGCCAACATAGCACCTTTTACCACATCACCAATAGCGTAAATTCCTTTAATGGCAGTTTCTAAATGTGCATCAGTTTCTATACGTCCGCGTTCATCGGTTTTTAAACCAATATTTTCTAAACCTAAACCTTCGGTATAAGCTTTACGGCCTACAGAAACCAAGCAATAATCGCCAGTAAATGTTACTTCTTCGCCTTTTTCGTTATCGGCTATAATGGTTACTTCTTTGCCTTTGGCTTTTGCCGATTTTACTTTATGGCTAAAGAAAAACTCAAAGCCTAATTTACGTAAACTGCGTTGTAATTCTTTACCCAAAGTTCCATCCATGGTAGGAATAATGGCATTGGTATATTCAATTACCGAAACCTTAGCACCTAAACGTGCATAAACCGAACCTAATTCTAAACCAATTACGCCTCCACCAATAATTACTAAATGCTTTGGTACTTCGGTCATATTCAAAGCTTCGGTGCTAGTAATAATGCGTTTTTTATCAATTTCTAAACCTGGCAAACTTGCTGGTTTTGAACCTGTAGCTATAATTACTTTATCGGTATCGATTACTTGTTCGGTTTCGCCAGTAATTTTTATTTGGTTTTTAGTTACAAAAGAGCCAATGCCTTTGTATACATCAATTTTATTTTTTTTCATCAAATAATCAATGCCTTCGCAAGTAGTTTTAACTACACCTGCTTTGCGCTCAATCATTTGTTTTAAATTTACTTTTACATCTTTTACATCAATACCATGCGTAGCAAAAGTATGGGTAGCATTATGGTAATGTTCGCTTGAATCTAATAAGGCTTTTGATGGAATACAACCTACATTTAAACAAGTTCCGCCTAGGGTACTGTATTTTTCAATAATGGCTGTTTTAAAACCTAATTGCGCACAACGAATGGCAGCAACATATCCTCCGGGGCCAGAACCAATAATGGTTATATCGTATTTCATAAAGTTATTTTTATTGTAATATTATGTTAGCAAAATTAAACTTATTTGCGAAGCTTATGAATGATGTTTGTTAGAAAAAGTAGCTGCTGGCAACTGGCTGCTGGCAACTAGCTTCTTACAATAAACAAAAAGCAATTATTGCCAGAGGCCAGCAGCTAGAGGCTAGAAGCTTGCTTTAATGCTCCTAAAAAAGTTTCGGGTTCTTGTGCGCCAGATACAGCGTATTTATTTCCAAAAACAAAAAACGGCACTCCCCTCACTCCTATTTGTTGTGCTTGTAAAATATCATTATTCACCTCAATTGCATACAAATTACTTTTAAGCAATTCCGTAATATCAATTTGGTTTAAACCAATTTCTAATCCAATAATGGTTAAAACTTGGTGGTCAGCAGTATTTTTACCTTCAACAAAATAAGCTTTAAATAGCTTTTCCTCGCATTCATTCTGAAGATTATGTTTTTTGGATAAATGCAATAACCGATGTGCATCAAACGAATTAGCAACAACCGCTTTTTCAAAGTTAAAATCTAAACCTTGTTCTTTAGCAATATTGCTTACATGCTCAGTTGTTTGTTTGGTGTAATCTAAGGTCCAACCTTTACTTTCGGCCAAATGCTCAATGGTATTTTTACTAGGATTGGTTTCCAAATTTGGATTTAATTGAAAACTTTTCCATTCAACAATTACTTGATCTTTGTGTTCAAAATTAGCTAAAGCTTTTTCAAATTTACGTTTGCCAATGTAGCAAAACGGACACATTACATCACTCCAAATTTCTACCTTCATATTCAAAAATTAACCTTCTAAAATTTCCAAGAATCCAAATGTGTAAATTTTATTTCTTAGCTACTGAACCATACATTTTTTCGCGTTGTTCTTTAATTTCAGCGTTGCTAATGTATTCATCGTAAGTCATGCGTTTATCAATGGCTCCTGATGGGGTAATTTCAATTACACGGTTAGCAATAGTTTGCACAAACTCGTGGTCATGACTGGTAAAAATAGCATTGTGTTTCCAGTCCATCAAAGCGTTATTGAAAGCAGTAATCGATTCCAAATCTAAGTGATTGGTTGGCTCATCCAACACCAAACAATTGGCATTGGTTAACATCATACGCGAAACCATACAACGCACTTTTTCGCCTCCACTTAACACATTCGATTTTTTGAAAACCTCTTCACCACTGAACAACATTTTTCCTAAAAATCCACGGATATAAGTTTCGTCTTTTTCTTCAGAATATTGGCGTAACCAATCAATTAAGTTATAATCAGCACTAAAATAACTGCTGTTATCGTTTGGTAAATAAGATTTGGTAATGGTTTGACCCCAAACATACTCACCGCTATCAGCTGTATTATTGCCCATTATTATTTCAAAGAAATTAGAAATAGCCATTGGGTTTTTTGATAGTATTACTACTTTATCGCCTTTATCTAAGTTAAACGAAATGTTTTTAAACAATACATCTCCATCCGCATTTTTCTTACTCAAATTTTCAATGCGAAGTATTTGATCTCCACACTCTCTATCTGGTCTAAAAATAATACCAGGATATTTACGTGTGGAAGCTTGAATATCATCAACTACTAATTTTTCTAATAGTTTTTTACGACTAGTAGCTTGACGGCTTTTAGATGCGTTTGCACTAAAACGTTCAATAAAATCTTGTAATTCCTTACGTTTATCTTCAACTTTTTTGTTTTGATCACTTTTTTGGCGCAAAGCCAATTGGCTACTTTGGTACCAAAATGAATAATTACCAGTGTATAAGGAAACTTTTGCAAAATCGATATCAGCTACGTGCGTACAAACTGAATCTAAAAAATGTCTATCATGGCTAACTACAATTACCGTATTTTGGAAATCGGCCAAGAAATTTTCTAACCAAATTACTGTTTCTACGTCTAAATCGTTGGTAGGCTCATCTAATAATAAAATATCAGGGTTACCAAATAAGGCTTGAGCTAAAAGCACGCGCACTTTTTCTTTACCGTTTAGTTCTTTAATTAATTTGGTATGTAATGCATCTGCAATGCCTAAATCATTTAACAAACTTGCAGCATCGCTTTCAGCATTCCAACCTTCCATATCGGCAAACTGACCTTCTAAGTCGGCTGCTTTTAAACCATCGGCATCGCTAAAATCGGGTTTGGCATAAATGGCATCTTTTTCTTCCATAATTTGCCATAACTTCTTATTACCCATTATAACTGTTTGCAAAACAGGAAACTCATCAAACTCAAAGTGATTTTGTTTTAAAACACTCATCCTATCGCCCGGAGTTATTGAAACATGACCAGTACTTGGGTCAATTTCGCCAGAAAGTATTTTTAATAAAGTAGATTTGCCAGCGCCATTAGCACCAATTACACCATAACAATTACCTGGTGCAAATTTTACATTTACATCCTCAAACAACACACGCTTACCATAACGTAAGCTTAAATTAGCTACTGAAATCATTTATTTTTTACTTTTTAAAGGCCGCAAATGTAAGTTTAAATTTTGAATGTTGGATGATGAATTTTGGATGAGAGTTTATGGATGATAGACGATGGACCATAGTTTAATAGTTGATGAACGATAGCTCGTAGTACTTAGTTGGTCACTGAGCTTGTCCGATAGCTATCGGACGAAGTATGTTCACGGAGACAGCTGATGCGGTTTTGCAAACGCAATTATTACTATTAGCATTTGCAATGAGAAAAACATCTATACCTTTAATAGATTTGCCTTATTTGATGAACGATAAAAAGCGGATTACAAATCCAAACTAGCGGGTAATCATTTACTATTTTTTTTACCAAGTACTAATTCTTTTATTAAAATATCTTTTGCTTCTAATTGTTGCTTCAAATAATCAATCAATTCCTTTAAAGCCTTTTGGTCATCTTGGTGTAAATCACTATTAATAACAAATGCATTTTGGTTATTGGCATAGTTGTTAAAAATGTATTTCTCGTCAAAACTTATCAGTTCAGTTAAGCTAATGCCTAAAACATTGGCAATTTGATTTGCCCGTTCAATACTCACATCTACCTCATTTCTTTCAATTCTACCATATCCGGGTACGCTCATTTTTAAATTTGACGCCACATACTCCTGTGAAAAATTTTTGAGCTCACGTAGTTGTTTTATTTTTTTTCCAATTCTTAATTCTTCTGAACGTTTCATCTGATCTGATTTTTTTTTGGTATCCATAATTATAAAAACAGTTTTTTTCTAATTTTTTTTAACAAATATAACTAAAAGTATAAACAAAATAACTAAAAGTAAAACAAAACTACTAAAATTATTTTGAATAGACTAATTGCCTATTTAAATTTGTTACCTAAAAATAATAAAAAATTTTATATTTTTTACGTTTAAATGCTTGTAATTTTTTTTGCAGGGGGCAGGTATATTTTTGCATAATTATATAAAACTATAAAAGCGATTATGAATGATATTTTATTTCTAAACGATTTAGTTATTTCAACAATAAAGGAACTAAATTACTGGAGCAAACATCAAGACTCGCTAAAAAGAAGACTTTTAGTAGAATGCAGGTTTAACCTGGCATTACTAGATATGGCAAATTGGACAGGTGTAACTGAAGAATTTAAATACTTTATTTTTAAACATTTACAAACTGATGCTGCTGAATTGGCAATAGAATTTTCTTCAAATACTGTTTTTACTCCAATATTCAATTACTTTAAACCAGATGATGATGATGGAATTACAGGAACAGTTTTTTCACAACTAATAGTAAGGATAAAAGCCTTGAAAATAATAGCAAATATTCCTAAAGAACTTAGCGAAAATAACAGGTCATTATTAAATGTAAGAGTTAAAAACCTCAAAATTTTACTTCAAGAGTTATTATTAAGCTTAGAACAAGATAAAAAGATAAATTAAAAAAGATATAAAATCAAATAAATCTCAAATAACAAAATAAAAATAATTAATAAAATTATCAATAATGAAAAATATTTCAAATGAAGCAGAAAAAGACTTAAATAACTTAATTTGTAGCTTTCAAAATGATGAGAAAGTGCTTTATAAGAGCTCAATTAATGGTAAAATATCATTAGAAAATGGTAAAATTTACATGTTAATTCTGTCCATTATAGTTTTAGTAATGTTTTTTTTATCACTTTATAAAAGTAAAGACGCAAACAATAGGTTAAATAAAGGTAGAGGATTTCCAGACCCAATTGGTTATGACCCTATCAGCCATGAGCGCTTATATGCAAAATCTGATTTTGATAAAAGAGATAAATTAGCGGGTAGTAAAGCGAACTATTTCTTTTTGTTTTTAATAACTTTATTAGCTGGTGGTTTTGGTATATTATATATTTATAAAGAGTCCTATGGATATAGACGAGTTAATTATGTAGTTTTAACAAATAAAAACATTTATAAACAAACAATTACACCTCTATATTTACTTAATAATCCTAGCATTAAGATAAAAAAGATAAAAAATTCAGATATAGAAAATATAAACATAGAAAATAGTATTCTTAAAATTAATACATTAAAAGGGGCATCAATTGAACTAAACATAGATAATCCTGAATTTTTTAATACTAAGTTCAAAGAGATTTGATAATATTGTTTTTGAGGTTAGGATATGAATTGCCCACGGTTGTTTTAATCACTAATCATGTAAATTGATTGTAGCAAAAAACTATTTTTAAACACCAACTTTTATGAAATTGGTTGGGGAAATTATTTACCATATACTTTAGGTAATGGGAAACAATCAGTTAAAGCCAAGAAGATGCTTTCAGCATGAACTGGTTTTTGGTCATTCAGTAGGAATCTCCTTTCCTTGGCAACCATGTTAATTAATGGAATAATGGTTGCAGAACAAAGGAGATGCGCTGCATGACTGATTCGGTTTTTTTTATGTCCTTGGTTGTTGCCCTCACCAAACACTCCAAATCGATTGAAGAGGAGACCAATCGAGTACTAAGAAGATTCCTTATAAAGTTCCTTCATCCGCTTTGGCGGAATCAGGATGACGCTCCCGCACCGATAAACGAAACACTAACAAACTTCATGCTGGAAGCATCTTCTTGGCTATAAATGATTACTTGCCATTAGCTAACTTAGTTACCGACCAAAAGAGATGCGCTGCATGACTAATTCGGTTTTTTATTATTAAGCAGAAATGAATTACAAATACCTCACAGTTCACAGTTCACAGTTCTCAACTCTCATATCTCAACTACCATCTCTCATTTCGCACTTTTGTCATTCCGATAGCTATCGGAACGCATTCCGAACTCATACTTGTTAATGGAATAATGGTTGCAGAACAAAGGAGATGCGCTGCAAGGCTGATTCAGTATTTTATTAGCTATCATTTATTGTAAACAAGGAAGATGCTTTCAGCATGATTTAGTTTTGTTATAAAACAGAAGTAAATTTCTAAACTCTAGATTCACATTTCGCACTTTTGTCATTCCGCATTTCGAATTCATACTTGTTATTGGAATAATGGTTGCCGAACAAAGGCGATGCACTGCAAGGCTGATTCAGTATTTGATTAGCTAACATTAATTGTAAACAAGAAAGATGCTTTCAGCATGACTTGGTTTTGTTATAAAACAGAAGTAAATTTCTAAACTCTAGATTCACATTTCGCACTTTTGTCATTCCGCATTTCGAATTCATACTTGTTAATGGAATAATGGTTGCCGAACCAAGGAGATGCGCTGCAAGGCTGATTCAGTATTTTATTAGCTATCATTTATTGTAAACAAGGAAGATGCTTTCAGCATGACTTAGTTTTGTTATAAAACAGAAGTAAATTTCTAAACTCTAGATTCACATTTCGCACTTTTGTCATTCCGATAGCTATCGGAACGCATTTCGAATTCATTCAAAATTCAACATTCATAATTCCTAAGCTTCCCTATCCACCATTGCCAAACGTTTTAGTTCTGATACTTCTATGCTCATGAAATCGTATTCGTTTACAACTTTGCCTGTAATTAAATAACAACCCGGACCAGTAAAAGGAAACTGTTTGGCACTTGGCGGAAAATGAACAGTGTCAATCCAATTGCCTTCTAAATCGGTAAAAGTACCAAAGTACATTTTATCGCCTTTGCTGGTGTAGGTGCGTTTGGTATTTACCCAATAACCAACTATGCTAATGGTTTGGTTTATGTATTTAGGCATTTCGTTAGCTGTAAAATTATTGGGCAAAGCATGTTTTAACAAACCAAATGGCGAAGCTAACGAAAAACCAAATAAGGCCATTTCATCAAAAGCTTCATCAATTTTTGAATGGTTAAAAGCAGGTAATTCCCACTTAGGCAAGTTAACTTGAAACAGCTCTTGTTTATTCGTTTTTTTGATGTGTGGCGATATAATGCTGTGTATTTCCCAAAGCAATTCGGTTTTATTGCGCCCTGTAAAATTAAATGTTCCTGCCTTTACCAAAAGCCGCATTTGCTCTAACGATAAAGGTACACGGGATATAAAATCGTGCATATTTTTAAAGTTACCATTTTGCAAACGTTCTTGTAAAATAGCTTGCAAAGTATGTTCAGTTAACTCGGCTATTAAAGCCAAGCCCAAATAAATGGTATTACCTTCAATAGTACACAAAGCATCGCTATGATTGATGCAAGGCAAATGAATATTGGCACCATGCATTCTAGCTTCGTGCAAGTACAATTCTTTGCGGTAAAATCCGCCACCATTATTAAGTGTAGCCACCATGTATTCAAGCGGATAATAAGCTTTTAAAAACAATGCCTGATAACTTTCAACCGCATAACTAGCCGAATGTCCTTTTGAGAAAGCAAAATTGGCAAAGCTTTCTATTTGGTTCCAAATATCAGTTATGGTGTGCAGTTGATGTCCTTTTTTTAAACAATTGGCAAAAAAGTTTTGCTTTACCATTTCAAACTCATTGCGTTTTTTAAACTTCCAACTCATGCCTTTGCGCAGGTAATCAGCTTCGGCAAGTGTAAGGTCGGCAAATAAATGTGCAACTTTTATCACGTCTTCTTGGTACACCATTACACCATAAGTTTCTTCTAAAATGTCGTATAATTCAGGCAAAGCTGCGCGTGCTTTTTCACGTAATTCTGGATGACGGTATCGTAAAATATATTCGCGCATCATACCACTTTTGGCCACACCTGGCCTAATGATAGAACTGGCAGCTACCAAGCGCAAATAATCATCAGCTCGAAGTTTAGCCAACAACATACGCATGGCTGGCGATTCTACATAAAAACACCCAATGGTATTGCCTTTGCGAAGCAAAACTTTTACTTTTTCATCGGTTTTAAAAGCTGCTACATGGTGCACATCTATATCAATGCCTTTGTTTTGTTTTACAATGTCAATGGAATCTTTAATTTTACCTAATCCCCGCTGACTTAAAATATCAAATTTATACAAGCCAATATCTTCGGCTTCTATCATGCTAAACTGTGTTGTAGCATAACCTTTGGGAGGTAAACTAGTGGCAGTATAACAAGTAATTGGTTTTTCAGAAATAATAATTCCACTTGAATGAATGCTTAAATGGCTAGGAAAACCTTTAATTAAATGGCTATAACGAATCACCAATCTACTGATTTCATCCAAACTATTGATGTCGGTGGTACGTTGCAATTTATCAATATCGTTAGCAGGCAAACCAAATACTTTTCCCAGCTCACGCGTAACTGCATCGTGCTGAAAAGTATTGTAAGCGCCTAACAAAGCCGTGCGTTCAGTGCCAAATCGTTTAAAAATATAAGCTGTAATATCGTCTCTATCTGTCCACGAAAAATCCATGTCAAAATCGGGTGCATTACTTCTATGTAAATTGATAAATCGTTCAAAATATAAGTCTAACTCTATTGGATCTACATCGGTAATGCGTAGTAAATACGCCACAATGCTATTGGCTCCACTACCTCGGCCTACGTAATAATAATTTTTATGCCTAGCATAATTAATGATATCCCAATTAATCAAAAAATAAGAAGCAAAATTTAACTGACCAATCACCTCCAATTCCTTTTCTATGCGTTGCAATACCTGCGCTGATGGATTTGGGTAACGATAAGGCAAACCTTTCATACATTCATTGCGCAGCAAACTAATATCGGTGGCAATACTATCGGTATAATGTGCTAAATTTTTATTGGTTAATTTTCCATAATCAAAATGTATTTGGCAGCTATTTAAAATGTGTTCGGTATTGGTTATTATATGCGGATAAGCTGCATAAGCTGCATACATTTCGGCTTTACTCAGCATCATTTCGGTGCCTTTTGCTTGCTGGGTTATGGGTAATTTACTTAATAAATTATTGGTATCAATGGCACGCAATAATCTATGCGCATTAAACGCTGGTTTGTTAGCAAATGAAACCGTTTGTAAAGCCAACAACTTGTTTGTTTTTTGTTTAATAGCTAAAAAATTTAAGTTACTTAACTCTTTTATACTAATGCCCACAAACTCATTATTACGCAGCGGCCAACCTTTGTAATTACTTAACGGATATACCACAAAAGCATGGTTAAACGCAGGAGCTATTTCGTTAAAAGGTGTATTGCTATGCAAATGCAATGAAAGGTGTTGGTTCAGTTCTTTAAAACCTTCGTTATTATTGGCTATGCCAATGTAATATTGCTGTGCATTGTTTCTAAAATCAATACCAACAATTGGTTTTAAACCGTAGTTAGGTGCAAGTCGTATGGTATCTAAACAAGCCGAAGTATTGTTAATATCAGAAAGTACAAATGAATCGTAACCATTTTGTTGCACTTGCTGCAATAAGGTTTCGATGGCAAAAGTACCATAGCAAAAACTATAATATGTATGGCAGTTTAATAGCATTTTTTTATCTATATTTTTAAATGATTTTAAAAATCATCGATGTTTTATATTCATAAGTTCGCCCTTACAGGGCTTAACCTTGTCTTTAATTATTTCTACCATAAGTAAATTCCTATGGGATTATTATTTGGATACATTTCTCAATAATTAATTATTATAAATAGCCTCGTAGAGGCGTGCTTATGGTAGCAACAAATCAAATAATTTAATAAAGTTCCGTAGGAACGAACCTATAGTAGCAATAGTCCCGATTGCTATCGGGATTAACCCATTTGGAGAAAGATGCTAACCCAACCCAAACATTATATTTATTCATATTACCATCAGTTTCACTGGTGGCTATTCATATTAAACCTATTTAGCTTTGTTATCGACATTCAATTTTTTACCACTAAACGAGTTAAAATCATGGCTTTTAAAATCCATGCCAGCAGCTCTGTTTACAGCATCTTTTCCATAACGTTTGCGTATTTTATCCATAGCTTGGTATAACTGTATTTGTTGTAATGTTTGTTCAAACAAATTATACTGGTGTCCGCCTTGCACCAAATGGCTAAACCTAACACCAATTAAGCGAATGAGCATACGTTTTTGATATAATTTTTCAAATAAATTATTTACTTTTTCAATTAAAATATGATCTAAAGAAGTATAAGGAATGCGGGCTTGCATGGTATAAGTGTTAAAATCGGAATACCTGATTTTTACGGTTACACAAGCTGTTAGTTTTTGTTCGCTGCGCAATTGATAAGCTAGTTTTTCTGTCATACCAATTAGCAAACCTTTTAAAGCTTTTACATCAATAGTGTCTTTATCAAAAGTTTGTTCGGTAGATATAGATTTACGTTCGGTGTAAGGTACCACCAACGAATTATCAATGCCATTAGCTTTTTTCCAAATTGCACCTCCATTTTCGCCAAGTACTTGTTGTAATAAAACCATGGGCATTTGCTGCAAAGTATTAATATACATAATGCCCATATCGCGTAATACTTGGTAAGTTTTATCGCCCACCATGGGTATTTTTTTTACAGATAAAGGTGCTAAAAATGTTTTTTCAGTTCCTAAGGGAATTTGCCTTTGTCCGTTTGGTTTAGCCTCTCCAGTGCCTACCTTCGATACGGTTTTATTGCCCGAAAGGGCAAACGAAATAGGCAAATTGGTTTCGCGGGTAATTTTTTGTCTGAGCTCGGTAGCTAATTTATAACAACCAAAAAATTTATCCATGCCTGTTAAATCAATATAAAATTCATCGATAGAAGACTTTTCGTACAGCGGCACATCGCCTGCTATAATTTCGGTTACCATGTTTGAATAATAGCTGTATTGGCTACTATCGCCTCGCACCAAAATAGCATCAGGACAAAGTTGCCTAGCTTGTTTCATGGGCATAGCCGAATGAATACCAAAGGCACGAGCCTCGTAACTACAAGCAGCCACCACGCCCCTATCGCTGGCACCTCCAACCAAAACTGGTTTGCCATACAAAGCAGGGTTGTTCAATCTTTCAACCGAAACAAAAAAAGAATCCAAATCAATATGTACTATTTGCCTTTCCATTTTGCCTAATTATTGTGATTGTTTGATTACAAAAAGATTGTTCAGCTAACTTATTTTGTCATTGTAAAAGTGGAGATTGAACCATTTAAAGGGTGTAATCAAATTAAATAATTAACCAATCTCCACTTAGTAATACAATGAAAAAATGTTTGTTGAAAACAGTATGCAATATTACCAATAATTTTAGTATTATTGTGCTAAATATTTTAGTATGGGTAAAATTTCTAGTAACATCAAGCATTTAAGGCAATTAAAAAAATGGTCGCAGGAGCAATTGGCTTCAGCCCTAGATAGTACGCGCGCTCGCATAGGTTCATACGAGGAAGAACGTTGCGATCCGCCAGTTGAGACCTTAATTAAGATTTCGAATTTGTTTCATATTTCGATTGATGCATTGGTAAAATGCGATTTGCGAACAGTAGAAACTGAACAACTGATTAAGGTGGGCGAAAACCGAATTTTATTCCCCATTATAGTTGATAAAAACAATAACGATTTGGTGGAAGTAGTAACGGTAAAGGCTTCGGCTGGTTATTTAAATGGTTATTCCGACCCTGAGTTTATTGAAAGTTTACCTTTAATGAATTTGCCCTTTAGGGTAATTGGTAAACACCGAGCTTTTCCCATCAAGGGCGATTCGATGCCACCGCTTAGAGATGGTAGTTATGTAATTGGAAAGTTTGTGGAATCAATTAACCACATGCGCAATGGAAGCACCTATGTACTCATTACCCGCGATGAAGGTGTGGTTTATAAACGTGTGTACAGAACAGATAATAATTTACAATTGGTTTCGGATAATAAAAACTACGATCCTTATATTATTCATGCCTCTACTGTAATTGAAATTTGGGAGTTTGTATGTAACCTAAACATGAGCGATACCAAGGAAGAAGAATTGAATTTAGATAGCATCATGGCTATGTTGCGCAGCATGAGGGTAGAGATAGAAAGTTTGAAAAAGAATTAGTTGTATCAAACAAAATTTTTCGGAATTAAAAATGAATCGCCACGCATGTAATGCATGGCTTTAAATTACCAAACAAAGCAAAGCTTAAGGAATTGAATATAGTAAAATCATGAAGATGGCTGTATTATTTTGTAATAAAATTTTTCTAACTAAAACAAGGTGTAATTTTTACTTTCATTTATTTTGATGGCGTTTAGGGTTATCTCAGGTTTTACAAATTCATTTTTATTATTTCCGGCTAGCCATAAACTTTCGTTTTGAGGTGTTAAAATTACAGGCATTCGTTTTTTTGAATTGTGAATTTCGGACATCAACTGGTTAGCTTCTGTGGTAAGCATAGCAAATGTATTTAAAGTTTCACCTGTTAATTTATTTACCCATTGGTTGTAAATTCCTGCAAAACAAAACAAATCTTGATTTGGTAACTCAATTAAATATTTCTGCTTTTTCTTTCCAGCTTTATCTAGCCATTGCCATTCATAAAATCCGTCAGCTATTATTAAGCACCTATTTTGAATACTATTTTTAAACGATGGCTTTTCTTCTAAAGTTTCAATTTTAGCATTCAACGTGTTTTTTATAAACCCTATATCTTGGGTAAATGAAGGTAATAAACCCCAATGAAATAAAACTATTTCACTAGGGTTTATATTACTAATAACTGGGATTTGAGGAAATGTAAATCCGTTAATATTATCATTTACAATATCAATGTTGAACTTTTTTTTAGCCTTGAATCTAAGCTCCAATTCTTTTGGTTCTTTCGATTGTTTAATGGTAAAACACATAACAGCAAATTAACTATTTTTACTAATTAATAAAACTTATTCCTCAGCTTTGTTCTTACTTTTCATGAGTAAATTATATGCGCCTTGGGTTACAATTTTTTTGTCATCAAAATCTTTGGCATTTACTATTTCAATATAACCATTTTCGGTTGCACCAACAGTTACTGGCATCATTTCAAAATTGTTTTTATCAATGGCTACAAACACATATTGATTGCCTTCAAATCTGACTATGGCATCAACTGGAAGGGTGTTGGCATTATTGTTTTTTAGTTCAATTTCGGCATTCATATACATGCCAGGCAATAAAGTTCTATCGTAATCTAAAAAGTGGCAATGTACTTCTGTAATCCTGTCTTTTGATACCGAATGACCCACCAAAATAATCTCGCATGGATGTTTTTCATTGGGTTTATTGTTGGTATAAGCCACCAATTTTTGTCCTATTTCTATTTGTGCTAAATCTTTTTCAAAAATGGTTAATGCTAAATGAATATCTGATGGATTTACTAACTCGAATAAGACCTCGCTAGGTTGAGTGTATTTGCCAATATTCACATTTACCATTGTTACATATCCATTTATTGGCGAGTAAATATTAATGCTTTTTGAAATTGTATTTTCATTCACTGTTTCAGGATTTAGACCTATTAATTTTAACTTTTCAGCCAATGATTTTAAAGTAATTTTTTGAGAAATAAACTCTGATTCTGTTTGTTGAAAAACTTTATCGCTACTGGCTTTGCTTTGGTTTAGTTCCTTTTGTCGGTTATATTCATTTTGAATAAAATTTAGTTTAGCTTTTGCCAATAAATAATCTTGTTGCAATTGAATGTATTGTTGATCTTCCATTACCGCAATTACCTCGCCTTTGCTTACATGCATGCCTGGCAATAGTTTGGTCGATTTTAAATAACCACCCAAAGGCACACTTACCGATACCATGTTTTGTGGTGGCACATCTATTTTTCCATTTACTTTTAAAATGCTTGAAATGCTTTTTTGCTCTAATTTACCTAACACCACATTAGCATTAGTTAATTGCTCATTGGTTAAAGTTACCCTTGCTGGGTTTGCTGTTTCTGTTGCTTTTTCTTCTGTTTTATTATTGCCGCAGGCAATAATAAAAGTTGATGCTACAAACAATAAAATAGTTCTTATTATAAAGTTTGATTGGATTGAGATTGCCACGCTTCGCTCGCAATGACGTTTAAATAAACTTATATTAATTTTAGTGGCTAGTGGCCAGAAGCCGGAAGCTAGTTGCTGATTTTTCATTGTTATAAAATGTGTTTTTTGTTTGATAAAATATTTTCGTGAGTCCATGCTACTTGCTTTACAAATGCGCTTTGACGAACAGTACAGCTTTGAATATTACAAATGCTACACTGCGTAAATAAGCAACCATCTATATGAATAAAAAACTCAACTCTGTTGTTAAAATGTTTTTTTAGTAAATCGGTTAATGTATCTAAAATAGCGTGTGCCTGATTTACATTGATGTAAAACGGAACTGTTAAATGGCAATCAATATGGTAGTTATTGGCATAATTAATTACACGCATATTGTGTACATCTATCCAATTATTGTTTTTATTCTCGTTTAATAGCTTCACAATTTCAGTAATAATTTCTACGTCAGATTCGTCCATCATGCCTGAAAGAGATTTGCGAATAATTTTATAGCCAGTAAAAATAATTACAAATGCAAAAATGATGGCTGCTAAACTATCAATCCAAGCATAGCCTGTAAGTAGGATTAAGCCTATACCAAGCAATAAACCCAATGTAGAATAGGTATCTGATTTTAAATGACTGCCACTAGCTATTAATATAGGTGAATTTTCTTTTTTACCTTTTTGCACACATAAGTATCCAACAAAATAATTGATTAATGATGTAATAGCAACCAATAGTAAACCCCAATCTAGTTGCTTTAATTCATGCGGATTTATAAAATTATTTGCTGCCTCAAAAATGATAATAATTCCTGCAATGGTTATCAGCAAACCCTCAAAAGCGGATGATATAAACTCCACCTTTCCGTGTCCGTAAGGATGCTCTTTATCACGAGGTTTTGATGATAAAATAATGCTGTACAAGCCAATAAAACCAGCAATTACATTTACTGTACTTTCGAGCGCATCGGTTAAAATAGCTACCGATGAAGTTAACCACCAAGCCACCATTTTCATAATAAATAATACCACCGATACAGCTACTAAAATTTGCTGCATTTGAATGGTGTTTACTTTATCTTTTTGCATATTACTTATTGCTTAAATATAAAATTTGAATAACACTTTCGTTCAAATTATTCACGCTATTCAAGTACTCATTTTTTATTAAAATAGCCTGATTGGTAAGCATTACCCATTCTAAATAATTGATTTCGCCATTAGCAAATTGTTTGTTAGCTGTTTCAATAATTAACTGTGCATTACTCAGTGTTTTCGTTTCAAATAAATTTATGGTATTGCTATTTAATTGATACATAGCCTTGGCTCTACTCCATTCGTTATTCAATAAATTGGTTTCGTTTTGCAGCCTATTTTCACTCATTAAAATATTTAATTTTGATGCTCCAATATGTGCTTTATTAGCTCCAAAAAACAACGGAATTCCTAAACCAATTTGTGCAGATTGAAACCTTTTTGATGTAGTATAATTAACATCATCAGCTCCAACTCCTTGCATGGTCATGTTGTTATAAGCCAAAGTTAAATCAGGCAATAAGCGAGATTTCTCCACTTTTTTATTCAATAATGAAATTTGTTTTTGTTGTACCAATAATTTGATTGTTGGATGGTTTAAAACCCCGTTGCTATCCAACTTCAACACTTCATTTATTTTAAAATTATCATTGCTTGGAATTAATTTAGCGTTGGTATTTAACAATAACTGAAACTGCATCAAAACCAATTCTAAATCGGTGTTTAATTGATTTAACTGAATACTGATTTGTGTGCGTTGATTTTCGGCTGTGGCAAGTTCCAATACATTGCTTTCGCCCGCTTTAAACCTACTATTTGATTTACTTAAAAACGCAGCATACAAACTATCGTTACTTTGCAATAATTGTTGCTTTTGCTTTAAATACAAATATTGATAAAACGTTTGTCTGACTTGTTTTTTTATTTCCGTTTCCTTCAATGCAATATTGGTTAAGCTGCTTTGCCATTGTGCTTTTAAGGCATTTCTCTGACGAACATAAACCGTTGGAAATTGAAGGCTTTGCGCAATACCAAATTTGTTATCGTTATAAACACTATTTATTTGTCCATACTCTCCATTTATCATGGTTTGTGGCAAATTAACACCTGTTTGAATTAACTTTTTTTGGTAATCGGCTTTTAGCTTTTCGTTTTTTACATTTAAGTTGTTGCTTAATGCTGAGTCAATGGCTTGCTGTAAGTTTATTTGCTGCGCAAAAACGAATTGGCAATTGGCAATAAGCAATATGCAAACAATAAATGACAATTGGCAATTGGCAAAGTTGCTTCCAAGTTTATTAATTATATTTTGCAAATTGCTCAATGCAAGTTGCTTATTTATTTTTCTTTCTTTCATGTTTTAATATTTTTCAGGATTGTTAATCATATGATAAATCATTTTACCAACCTCTGTATTTTTTTCCATTAATAACTTGTAATCTGTTTCGTTAATGTACTTTGATGCAAAAGCAAAATCTAACCAAACCCCTGTTTCAGAATTTTCTGCATCACAATCAGTTAATTTAGAAACAAAATGAGCGGGATAAATTTTCTTTATATACGCCTCAGCTAAATTAGCACAAACACTTCTTGAAGATCGTCTTATTTGATCTGTTAAAGAAAATTTTTCTTCTGATGGAAACTGCTTACTTAATTGAAATATTAGCATAGCCAAATCGAATGCTTTTTTATAAAGTGTAGTTTCTTTAAAATCTCTAACCGCCATATTTTAAATTTATTAATTCTTACTTAACTATTGCTTATTGCCATGCAAAAAGAAAGGAAAGGAGATGCTTACAGCATGACTATTGTTTAGGGTTATTCTTCTTATTTTCATTTTTACTTGCTTATTACTTATTGCCAATTGTCTATTGCTTATTAATTATTGCCTATTCCTTTTCATAACCCCTTTTTCAAAGAGAATATACAGCATGGGTAAAACAAATAGTGTAAGGAAAGTAGCAACTAATAAACCACCAATAACTACTGTGGCAAGTGGGCGTTGAACTTCTGCTCCTGCTCCATTGCTTAATGCCATTGGGAAAAATCCTAACGAAGCAACAAAGGCAGTCATTAATACAGGGCGTAATCTTAATTTAGTTCCTTTAAGCACTATTTCTTTAAAGTTAGTCATGCCATCGGCTTTTAACCTATTGAACTCTGCTATAAGTACAATTCCATTTAATACTGCCACACCAAATAATGCAATGAATCCAACACCAGCACTGATACTAAATGGCAGTCCACGAAATGCCAATGCAAAAATTCCTCCTATGGCAGATAATGGAATGGCTGTATAAATTAATAAGCTGTGTTTTAATGAACCAAAAGCAAAATAAAGTAACAATAAGATAAGTAGTAACGAAACAGGAACTGCGATGCTCAAACGTTTTTTAGCTGCGGTTAAATTCTCGAACGAGCCACCATAAGTTACATAATAAGTAGCTGGAAACTTTATTTGAGTTTTTACCTTTTCTTGCAGTTCGTTTACAATGCTTTGCACATCTCTGTTACGAACATTAAAACCTACAATAATTCTTCGTTTGGCATCTTCGCGCTGTATTTGGTTTGGACCATCTTTAATCTGCACATCGGCAATCTGGCTTAGCGGAATTTGCGTTCCATTGGCAGTGGGAATCAATAAATTTTGAACATCTGAAATATCTTTACGTTGTTCATTATCCATTCTAACCATTAAATCAAAACGTTTTTCTCCTTCATAAACCAAACCTGTGCTTTGCCCCGCAAAGGCAGTATTTATAATTTTATTTACATCATCAATATGCAAACCATATTGTGCCATTAAAGCCCTATTGTAATTGATAACAATTTGAGGCATGCCCGCGACTGGTTCTACATATAAATCAACTGCACCATCAACCGAATTAATTAAATGCCCTAGTTTATCAGCATAAAATGCAAGTGTATCTAAATTTTCGCCAAATATTTTACACACTACTGCTTGTTTTGCACCAGTCATTAATTCATTAAAGCGCATTTGAACTGGATATTGAAAACCAAATGTTACACCAGGAATTCCTTCTAATTCTTTGGTCATTTTTTCTGCCAATTCATCAAAAGTTTCAGCTGATGTCCATTCGCTTTTATCTTTTAAAATAATCATCATATCGGCAGCATCAATTGGCATTGGGTCGGTTGGAACTTCGCCACTTCCAATTTTACTTACCACTTTTATTACTTCTGGAAACTTGGCTTTTAATATTTGTTCGCCTTTGGTTGTGGCTGCTGTGGTAACATTCAAATTACTTCCTGTTAAAACCCTTGTTTCTACTGCAAAATCTCCTTCTTCTAATGCAGGAATAAACTCTCCTCCTAAAGTAGTTAGTGTAAAAATAGCTGTCACAAAAAATAATAAGGTTAAACTTAATACCAATTTTTTGTATGCTAAAACCTTGCTTAATAAATTTTCATAATGAAACTCTAAAAAATCCATCATACGCGATGAAATATTTTTTTTATGGCTTGTCTTTTTACTTAAAAACAAAGCACTCATCATTGGTATGTACGTAAGCGAAAGTACAAATGCACCAAACAAAGCAAAAGCCACTGTTTGCGCCATTGGTTTAAACATTTTTCCTTCAATGCCTTGTAAAGTAAAAATGGGTAAATAAACAATCAAAATAATAATTTGCCCGAACACCGCACTATTCATCATTTTACTGGCCGAGCTTGTTACTTGTTCGTCCATTTCATTTTGCGAGTATTGGCTGCTGGCTGCTGGCAACTGGCTACTGGCATGGTTATTATTGTTTGATTGGTTAAATGTTTTGTTGTCAGTTTTATTCTTGCCAATTGCCAATTGACTATTGTTGGAAATAAGCACGTGCATAACAGCCTCCACAATAATTACAGCTCCATCAACAATTAATCCAAAATCTAATGCACCTAAACTCATTAAATTTCCACCCACACCAAACATATTCATTAAAATAACTGCAAACAACATAGACAAAGGAATAACAGAAGCCACCAATAATCCTGCTCTAAAATTTCCAAGAAATAAAACCAAAACAAAAACCACAATTAATGCACCTTCAATTAAGTTTTTTTCAACCGTTCCAATGGCGTTGTTCACCATTTTTGTTCTATCTAAAAATGGCTCTATTTCAATTCCTTCTGGCAAAGTTTCCTTAATCAATTCAATGCGTTGTTTTACACTTTTAATTACATCACTGCTATTTGCACCTTTTAGCATCATTACCACAGCACCTGCCACTTCTCCCTTTCCATTATAAGTTACAGCCCCATATCTGATGGCGTAGCCTATTTTTACTTCGGCCACATCTTTAACAAACAAAGGCGTTCCGTTAGGTAAATTTTTAATGGCTATGTTTTTAATATCTTCAATCGAACCAATTAAACCTTCGCTTCTAATTGATAAAACCGTTGATTGCTTTTCAATATATGCCCCTCCAGTATTTTGGTTATTGCTTTCTAATGCGCTAAATACATCTGCAATGGTTAAGTTATATGATTGTAATTTGGTTGGATTGATAGCTATTTCGTATTGTTTAACCTTTCCTCCAAAACTACTTACATCTGCCACACCTTTTACTGAAAGCAATTGTCTGCGAATTATCCAATCTTGTATGGTTCTTAGTTCGGTTAAATCATACTTGTTTTCATAACCTTTTTTTGCAGTAACAGTGTATTGATAAATTTCGCCAAGACCAGTAGTTACAGGTGCTAAGGTTGGAGTTGCTATTCCCGGAGGTAATTGGTCTTTTACCAACTGCAAGCGTTCGCTAACTTGTTGCCGAGCCCAATACACATCGGTTTCATCGTTAAACACAATGGTTACTAACGATAAGCCAAAACGAGAAAAACTTCTTAACTCAATTATTCCAGGGATATTGCCATTGGCTTGTTCAATTGGAAATGTAATTAAACGCTCAATATCGGCTGCGCCCAATGAAGGAACGGTAGTAATGATTTGAACCTGATTGTTGGTTATATCAGGTACAGCATCAATGGGTAGTTTTGTAAGCTGATAACTACCATAACCAATAAGGCCAATTATAAACAGGCCAATTATCAATTTCTGTTTTACAGAAAAAGCTATAATACTATTTAGCATAACGCGATAGTGATTAAATTAAATAAATTGAAAGTAAAATAAATTGCTTAAAGCAGCAACTTGAAAATAATAAAAAAAAATCTCAGATAGATTTTGGTGGCTGCCAAATAGAACAAACAGCTGACGACTCAATAAAATATTCTGAGGTAATAACATAACTCTTTTTAGAGGTAGGTAATATGTTATTTAGTAAATTATCGAAATTGGGGAATAAATGAAAAACAGTTATGGAAGAAAACAAATCACTTTGTGATTTAAAAGGCAATTTCATGTCCTTCTCGTAGTCCGCATCTTTTACGTTGGTGGTTTTATAATGTAAACTCAAAAACTCCCAAAATGTAATTTGTTTATTTTCTTCTTTATGCTCAATAAAGTGTTCAATTAATAAAGGTAACTTTAATAGTTGGTTAAACTCAGTTGCTGAAAACAAATAAGTACTCAAAAACAATATAGCAATGACCCTTTTCAATAGTACAAATGTATTCAAAGATTTTGATTTTTGAATATTTAATAAAAAAAACAAAAAAGCTCAATTCAAGAATGAATTGAGCTTTAAAACATCATCATAAACAAAAACAAAAGTTACGCTGCTTCCTCATCAGAAAACTTATCATACCCGTATGATTTGGCGTAACCACTTAATTCTGCCCTTAATTGACGTTTAGCCACAAATATTCTTGTTTTTACTGTTCCAATTGGAATGTCTAATAAAGTTGCGATTTCATGATATTTAAAACCTTTAGAACTCATTGTAAAAGGCTTTTTTAAGTTTAAAGGCAGCTTATCAATTGCAAATTCGATATCTCGCATGATGAACTTTTGTTCACCTTTATTCACCTCAGTAATTGCAAAAGAATCAATAAAAAACTCATTGTCTGTATTATCAATAAATGTATTACGCTTTACCATACGTCTGTAATTATTGATAAAAGTATTTTTCATAATTGTATATAACCAACCTTTAAGGTTAGTACCCTCTTCAAACTTTTCTTGGTAAGTGTATGCTTTCAGCATTGTTTCTTGTACCAAATCGTTTGTATCTTCAACATTTCTTGTTAGCTGATAAGCATATTTTCTTAAACTTTTAGCTTCACGTTGTACTACGTTTTTAAAGTGTATTGCAGTCATTTTGTTTAATTTTTTATGTTATTTGTTCAACAAGATTGCAGCAATAAATCCGCAATTGCAATTATTTTGTTCATGATTTACTCAAAAAAATTAAACAAAAACACAGTAAATTGATAATCAGTTAAATAAAATCAAGTAAAATACATATTTTTACAAATTAAGTAGAGATTATTATTACTATTAAAATAAAATTAACAAAAAAAGCTTGATTATAAAACATGCTTTTTGTGGAATTAAACCAAAAATAAATAAATATTATAATAAGATTTAAATTTATTGCATTTCAAAAAAAAATTAAAAAATTAAAACAAAATATAATTGTCGCAAGTTATTGAATACACAAATAAAAATTGTACTTAGCACAACATTTAAAATTCAATGGAAATATCAGTATCGAGAAAAACACATTTTAATGCAGCACACAGATTGAACGTGGCACATTGGAGTGAAGAAAAAAATAAAACTTTTTTTGGTCCTTGTAACAATGCAAATTATCATGGTCATAATTACGATTTGATTGTAACTGTTACAGGAGAAATTGATATAGAAACTGGGTATTTAATAGACATGAAATACCTCAAGGATATCGTAAAAGAAGATATAGAAGATAGATTTGACCACAAAAATTTAAATTTAGATGTCGATGACTTCAAAACATTAAACCCAACTGCTGAGAATATTGCAATTGTTATATGGCAATTATTGCGAAAAAGATTAGAAAACAAATTAAAATTGAAAGTTATTTTATATGAAACCGAACGAAATTTTGTTGAATACAATGGAAACTAAAAACATAAACGCTGAATCAATTGGTGACGACCATATAGGATTTTCGCTAGAAACACCACTAAGAGAAGACGCATTTAAATTAGATGATGACTTAAAGATAGAACTAATTAGTAAACATTTTAAAGAAATAATGCAAATATTAGGATTAGACTTAAGCGATGATAGTTTAAGCGGCACACCTAATAGAGTTGCAAAAATGTATGTAAAAGAAATTTTTAGTGGTCTTAACCCAAAAAACAAACCAGAGGTAAAACTTTTTGAGAACAGATATAACTATAAAAATATATTACTTGAAAAAAATATTTCATTTCACAGTGTTTGTGAGCATCATTTTGTGCCAATTATTGGTAAAGCACACGTTGCTTACATTCCAAATGGAAAGGTTGTTGGATTATCTAAATTAAATCGCATGGTAAGATACTTTGCACAGCGACCACAAGTTCAAGAACGCATGACAATTCAAATTGTAAATATGTTAAAAGCTGAATTGAATACCGATGATGTTGCGGTAATTATTGAAGCGGATCACATGTGTGTAGCCATGCGAGGGGTTCAAGATGTTCATAGTAGTACCGTTACAAGTGAGTATTCGGGAAAGTTTTTAGATACCAAAACACGCGAGGAATTAATAAAGTACATAACACTTGACAGTAAATAATTAATCAACTAAAAAGCTCAATAATTAAACTTATTGAGCTTTTTAATTTAATCAAGTCTGACTAAAACAAGTTTAATTTAGCAATTATAAATTATTAGAATAATTTTGATTGATGTTTACATTTTCAATATTATTTTTGATTTTTAATAAATGAGTAATTTAAAATTTAAAAAATCAAGAAATATACTGTTTTTACTTAATGTATTAAAGTTAGCTTTCACCGCATTTGGTGGACCTCAGGTACATTTGGTTCAATTTCAAAAATTACTTGTAAATAAAAAAAAATACATAACTCCTGACGATTTAAAAGAACTAAATTCTTTTTGCAGTATGCTTCCTGGGCCTACCTCTACACAGACCATTACTGCAATTGGTTTTAAAATTGGTGGACCCACTTTGGCATTTTTTACTTTAGCTATTTGGGTTTTACCTGCTAGTTTAATCATGACCATTTTGGCTGTTGTTATTCATTTTTACAATATTGATAATCCAAAACTTGATTTTTTAAAATATATGCAACCAATGGCAGTTGGTTTCATAATTTATGCAGCTTACCAAATTATTCAAATGTTTATTTCAAAAACCTATCATTGGGTTTTACTTATTATTTCTGCTTCGGTTGCCATCTTTTATCAAACGCCCTATTTATTTCCAATTCTACTGCTTTTTGGAGGTGTGGTTTCAAGTCAGCTAAATAAAGAAAAGATAAACAAAGTAAAACCTATAAATAATATTAATTGGAGTAACTTTTTTTTATTTTTAGCCGTTTCAGTTCTTGCCGCCTCTCTAGGAGCTATTACCCAAAATAAAATAGTTCTATTATTTGAAAATACTTATCGTTATGGAAGTATTGTATTTGGAGGTGGGCATGTACTCATTCCAATTATGTATAATCAGTTTGTAGAAATAAAACATTACCTAAATCCAAGTGAGTTCTTAGCTGGAGTAGGTTTAGTGCAAGCAATGCCAGGACCTGTATTTAGCATTGCTACTTATTGCAATGCAATGGCCTTACAAGAATTTGGAATTGGTGGTCAATTATTAGGGGCAGTAATTGGTACAATTGCCATATTTTTACCAGGTACATTTCTTATTTTTTTTATTTACCCAATTTGGAATCAAGTAAAAACATTTACCCCAATTAAAAATGCAATTGAAGGCATAAATGCTGCTAGTGCAGGACTAGTTATTGCTTCGGCATATTTATTATTTAAACCAGTTGTTTTAAATCAACCAAATATGATAGTACTTTTGCTAACTTTATTTTTACTTTTGACAACTAAAGTACCTAGCCCTATCATTGTAATTATTTGTGTATTGGCTAGCTTTATTTACTAATTTTATGAATAACATTTTAAAATTTATTTTATTGTTTTGTTTTGCTTGTAACTATTATTCTGTTCAATGTCAAACAAAAACAGAAGAAAATCAACTAATACAGCTAAGTGGTTTTATAGTTAGTTTTGATAGTACACAAGTATTGCCATATGTTACAGTTAGAATTGAAGGTACAAACCGAGGTGTGTACTCTGATATGAGTGGTTTCTTTAGCTTAGTTTGTAAACAAACAGACCAAATAGTATTTACAGCACTAGGTCAAAAAAAACTCTATTATAGTATTCCTAAAAATATAGAAAATAATAAGTTAACAACTATTATCAGAATGGAAGAAGATACTTTCTTTTTAAGAGATATAGTGGTACGCCCCTATTCAACACCACAAGAGTTAGACTATTACTTTGCACGCATAAAAATTCCAAATAGCAATTTATCGCTAGCCTACGAAAACTTAAATAGAGTTCCCTATAGCAGTCTTCAAAAAGGGATCTTGGCTGATGGTGCCGAAAACAATAGATGGTACCAACAAGCCCAAGCAGAAAAACTATATTACAACGGACAACCTCAACCTATTCCAATTGCGGATGTAGGAACTTGGTATAGATTTTTAAATTCATTAGGAAATAAAAAGAAAAAATAACAATATAACTGATCACCAATCATGATTCTTGAAACACTTACAGCTACCTCACCAATTGATGGTAGATACAGAGCACAAACTGTAGATTTATCCAATTATTTTTCAGAGTATGCTTTAATAAAATACAGGGTACTTATTGAAATTGAATATTTTATATTTTTACATAAACAAAATTTAGCTCAGTTTAGTAATTTTAAAATAAATGAAATAGCATTAAGAGAAATTTATACTAATTTTTCAGTTAAGGAAGCTGAAAAAATTAAAGATATTGAAAAAACCACCAATCATGATGTAAAAGCAGTTGAGTATTTTATAAAACAACAATTAGAAAAACTAAATTTACAGGAAACAAGCGAATTTGTACATTTTGGGTTAACAAGTCAAGATATCAATAATACTGCTATACCTTTAAGTATCAAAAATGCAATTGAGGATATAATTTTACCAGAAATCAATAATGTTTTTGATAAATTAAAAGAGCAAGCAAATACCTGGGCTGAAATACCAATGCTAGCCAAAACACATGGTCAACCTGCATCTCCAACAAAACTAGGAAAAGAGTGGATGGTATTTTGCAGCCGATTAACAGAGCAATTAAATCATTTAAAACAGATTCCTTTTTCGGCAAAATTTGGTGGGGCTACAGGTAATTTTAATGCACATCATTTAGCTTATCCTACAATTAATTGGCATAATTTTGCTAACCAATTTTGTCAAAACTTAGGCTTAAGTCGATCATATCCTACCACACAAATTGAACATTATGATAATTTAGCTGCACTTTTTGATTGCTTAAAACGAATAAATACCATTCTAATTGATTTTACAAGAGATGTTTGGCAGTATATTTCAATGGAATATTTTAAACAACAGTTAAAATCAGGAGAAATAGGAAGTAGTGCCATGCCTCATAAGGTTAATCCTATTGATTTTGAAAATGCAGAAGGAAATTTAGGCTTTGCTAACGCTATTTTTGAGCATTTATCAGCAAAGTTACCTGTTAGTAGATTACAGCGTGATTTAACCGACAGTACTGTTTTACGTAATGTGGGAGTTCCATTGGCACATAGTCTTATTGCTTATAAATCAATACTAAAAGGACTAAACAAGTTATTACTGAATCCAATTGCAATTGAAAAAGATTTAAATGATAATTGGGCAGTGATTGCAGAGGCAATTCAAACGGTATTGCGCAGAGAAGGCTTTCCAAAACCTTATGAAGCATTAAAGGATTTAACCAGGACAAATGCAAAGATTGACTTAAATAGCATACAGGCGTTTATTAATATGTTAAATGTAAGCAATGAAGTAAAAGCAGAATTACTTAATATTACACCATTCAATTACACAGGTGTTTAATATCACAATTATGAAAAACTTTATTCCATTTATAATTATTTTAGTAATTGCACTAAGTTATTCGTGCAAACCTAACGAACAACCAGCTTATGGTAAGAAAGATACTGTTGAGTGGAAGCCTAATATAAAAGTTTTAACTTATGATCCCAAAACGCCACATTTAGACTTTTTAGCTGAAAACAATGAATTACCGAATGCTTATCAAAATAAACCACAATTATTTATTGATAGTACTTTATGCATGAGTTGGAGCGCTGCTGGATTTAAAAATGGCAACTCTGCAATTAAATTTTTTCAAAACTTACAACTGCATATAAAATATGATGAAAAGGAACAAATTGCAAAACTCATAATATTTCCATTAAGAGATAAAACAACTAAAAGGGAATTTTTAGCAAATTACTTTAAAATATTTACTCCTGAATATAAACGTGAGTTATTAGAACAAAATCCATTTGAATTATTTAGAAATAAAAACGGGTGTATGGCAGGGAATGATGGTCAATTATGGTTTAGACCAAATGGAAGAAGTTTTATTATTTTTGAACTGAATTATTACTAAAAAAAAGCCTTCATTTATTTTAATGAAGGCTTTTTTTATTTCCCTCTACCTTGAATTATAATTAGTGTAGTATATATCAAAATTCTAAAATCTATAGCAATAGAACGGTTTTCAATATATAGTATATCAAACTGCAATCTTTCAACCATTTCATCAATATTTTCGGCATAACCGTACTTAACCATTCCCCAGCTAGTAATGCCCGGTTTTACTCGTTGCAAATGTTTATAATGTGGTGCAATTTTAACTATTTGATCAATAAAAAACTTGCGCTCTGGCCTTGGCCCTACCAAACTCATTTCACCTATTAAAACATTATAAAATTGCGGTATTTCATCAAACCTATATTTACGAATAAATACGCCAAAAGGTGTCCTTCTGCTATCGTTTGTGCTTGATAGTGCTGGTCCCTCCTGCTCGGCATTAATATACATACTTCTAAATTTAAGTATGTGAAATGGTTTGCCTTTATAACCAATTCGTATTTGTTTAAATAAAATACTTCCTGGACTACTTAATTTTACCCCCAATGCAACTAATAAAAAAATTGGCGATAAGGCTATTAAAACAAAAGTAGAAATGACAATATCAAGCGTGCGTTTTATAAATTTTTGCCATTGAGGCATCACATCTTGGTTAATTTCAATCAATGCCGTACCAACCACATTTTCTAACTTTACTGATCCACTTCTTAGGTCATAAGTGTCTGGAATTATTCTTAATACCACATTCTCATCTTCTAACAAATCAGTTATAAAATTAAGTTCTTTATGGTTATTACTTTCAATACCAATTATTATTTCTTCTATTTCATATTGCTTAATTATATGAGGTAAATCGGTGTAATGTCCTAATAAAACCAAATTGTTACTTAGTTTATGTTTATCGTAATTGGTATTTTCAACACTAACATAACCTTTAATTAAAAACCCTTGAGCATTTGATCGTGCATTTAGCTCATTTACCAAAAGTAATGTTCGCTCATTATTGCCAATTACCAAAGTATTGAAGCCTAAAATTCTCTTTCTAAGCCTTTTAATAATAAAGGTTGCAAATAACAAACGCTCAAAAACAGTAAAACCAAAATGCAAAATAAATAACGCAATTGTAGTTCTGTAATAAGCTTGGTAATTACCAACTGCATCATCGAGTAATAATGTAAAAAATAATAAAACAACGCCAATAATAGTAACACTAAAAGTTTTTGACACTTCTTTGATTCTAGATTTACGCCAAATTTCTTTATAATTACCTGCTAAAAAATAAAGCATTATCCAAAACAAAGGAATATAGACTAAGCCTAGGTAAAAATTCTTATCTAAAACGATATCAATTTTACCATAAATATCGGTTTCGATGAACATTTTTCTGTACGCAAAAAACATTGACCAAGCAAATGCAGCTGCAATTGCATCTAACAATATCAAAAGTACTATATGTAAATTTCTTTTACGTATCAAAAGTGAATGAGTTTAATATTATCCAAAAACAAATAGGTATTATCCATAATAGGATTACCAGATTTTTTTACTCTAAAAAAAATTTGAAATTTAGTATTAATACCATTTTGAGCTATTTCCGAACTAATTTCTGTGGCTAAATCTAAATAAACTTTTTTCCATAATCCATTTGTAGAATTTGCAGAAATGACACCATAAGTAGAGTTATCTTTTCCGTTTGCATAAATTACATTCAGGCCGATATCAAAAACATCATTACATCTGTAATCCACTTCCAAATAGTTTGCTACTCCATTTGACGGCAAATTACCTAACTCTTTTGATACGTAAAATAACTCATAAGTAGAATCAGACAGCACTAATTTACAGGAATTATTGTTGGCTTTCCATGCATCAGAGTTGCTTACACTAATTATGGTATCACCATTTTTAGGATTTTTTATTGAAAAGAAATTAACTGATCCATCGAAATCTTGAATTAATGAAAACTTGCAATTATCCAAATAAGTTACACGAGGAGTAATGGTATCGCTTCTTAAATCAGAAAAAGGAAGAATGGTGTCAAAACTTGTAAATAATGGATAGTTTAATCGTTGATCATCTTGACCTGAGCGTCTAACTCCTGCTCTTAACTCAATATTTTGTTTTGCTTTATCAATAATTGGAATGTAAGTTGGCAATCCAAAAGAGCCTTTGAATTCACCGTTTTGAAATAACCAAACATCTTGAATATCTTGGCTTGTATCACCTTGCGTAGCAAGATTTGTTACCAATTTCATTTTTTTTACAAAAATATATGATGGTATGATTGCTTTTTCTACCGAGCAGGCAAATACAAAAAGCAAAAGAAATAAATAGCTGTTTCTTTTATGTGTTAACATACATTGGCAAATGTACTATAAAAGGTTAAAAAGTCTAATGATTAAGAGAATATTACGATTAATTTAAAATTATCGCCTATGCTTTTGTAAGTCTTCAATTATCCTATGTGCCACTTCTATTGCTTGGTAATTATCGTAATATGTTCTTAACCTTAACGATTGATGTGTAATATTTTGAGCAAAATGTTCCAACTCACGTTTTATCATTTCAGTGGTATTTTTTCCAGTGTTACGTAAAATTTGTTCTTCTTGAACTTCATTTATTTCTTCACTAGAATTCAAGAGAGATATTCGAAAGTTAGTTAGGTCAAAACTATACGTTTTATTTTTTTGAAAAAACTTAATTTTATTTCGTTGTTCCGATTTAAAACTCCCTCCTACCATATTATAAACGCAACCATTATCAAACTCCAAACGAACATTAATAAAATCAATGGTATCGCTATGCATACATGCTCCAGTAGTTCTAATTTTTAACACATTAGCTTTTACTATATTTAATACCAATTCCAACTCGTTCAGCAATAAATCAAAAACTAAATTATCAGGTGCTAAATTTATGATATGAGGATCAAACTTTGATGATTCAATGTATAAAGGATTATTTAAAAGCTTTTTCAATAACTGAAAATTAGGATGAAAACGCTCATATCTACTTACATGTAATTGAATATTTGCTTCAAAGGCCAAATTAGCTAATTCTTTGGCCTCGTCTAAGTTTTCACTTAACACCTTATCAATAAACACGTGCCTACAATTTTCGATGGCTTTTAAGGCATATTTATAATGCGTTCCTACTGGAGATAATATATCAATAGCTTGTGTATTCGCTAATAAATCAGAATATGAATCGAATTTTTTTAGTCCGAAAGTTTTGCTAATCAACTCGCTGCTTTGTTCATCATGATCATAAAAACCAACTAATCGAAAATCTTTTATTTCTAAAATCTTTTCAATATGCCTTTTACTCAACTCATTAGCTCCAGCTATACCAATTTGAATCATTTAGTTTTATGTTTTAATATTTTACATATAAAATCAAAACAAAACTAAGCACTAATGCCATTCAAATAACATTTTAAGCCACTAAACTGTAAACAGCGACATTCCTTTTAGTATATAAAATGTACACTTTGCTTAAATTTAATAAAAAATGTATAGTTGTTTAAAATATTCACATAAAAAATGTTTCTATTTAAAATTAAGTAAATTAGTTTATGGTTAGCTTACTTAATTTGCAAAACATAAAATGGAAGACACTTTTAAAGATAGAGGCGCAAGAAAGCGACTAATTGAAGAATTAAAAACCAAAGGAATAGTTGATGAAAGAGTGCTTTCAGCCATGCTAAAAATTCCTCGTCATTATTTCATTCAACCAGAATTTAGAACACATGCCTACCAAGATAAAGCCTTTAAAATAGATGCCGGCCAAACAATTAGTCAACCGTATACTGTAGCCTACCAAACTCAACTTTTGCAAATAGAAAAAGGTGACAAAGTATTAGAAGTTGGTACAGGTTCTGCCTATCAATCTATCATTTTACTTGAATTAGGAGTGGAATTATATACCATTGAAAGGCAGTCTGCATTGTTCAATAAGGCTCATGCACGTATTGCAAAATTTGGTTATAAAGCAACATGTATATTAGGTGATGGAAGTAAAGGATATGAAAGTGCAGCCCCTTATGATAAAATTATTGTTACAGCAGGGGCTCCTGTTTTGCCAGAAGCACTTATCAAACAATTAAAAATAGGGGGAATTTTAATCATTCCTATTGGAGACAATCAAACACAAAAAATGCATAGCATAGTAAAAACATCAGCTACAACTTTTGAAGAGATAACGCTCGAAAATTTTAGATTTGTTCCATTAATAGGAGAACAAGCATGGTAATAGTTTACTGTTCCCACTGCCTAACTCGCATAACTTTTACAAAACGTTTTTTATAGTAATCGCTTGATAGCCAATCCTCTCTTACACCATCACTAACTGATGAATGAATAAACTTAATGGGTTGACCTCGTTCTGAAATTACAATACCAACATGGCCAATTCTTCGGCCTCTCCTACTTCGTCCTTTAAAAAAAATTAAATCACCTTTTTGAATATTTTTACTATTTACCTCAATGCCAATTAATGCTTGTCCGGCACTGGTATGAGGCAACCTAATTCCATATTTTGCAAAAACCATCATAGTATAACCACTACAATCATAACCTCTATTGCTAGTTCCGCCACGCCTATAATGCAAGCCAATATATTTTTTTCCAAAATTAATCATGGAATCAGCTACAAAATTTTTAGGTTTGAGTCCCCAAACTGTAACTATTTGAGCCAAAGAATCGTTTAAAGTAGCTGATAACGAATCAACTTTAACCTTATTTATTGACTGAGATGAAGAAACTAAACAACACAATATCAAAAAGATACATACACCGAATATTGATATTGAAGTCCAAATTTTGCTCATTTCTAATTAACGAAAATAAGTTTTCTATTTTAAATCAAAAAACATACTTTCGCAGTTCTGTAAAAATGAAGTATTTAAGTTTATTAACTCTTATATTAATTCTAGCATTTGGAAGTTGTAAAAGCAAATTTCAAAAAGCTTTAAAAAGTACCGACTCTAAGAAAAAAATAGAGGTGGCTGAATATTTTTTTAAAAAGAAAGATTTTTACAGAGCCCAAACTTTATTTGATCAAATAGAAAACGAAGTAGCTAATACACCCATGGCTGAAAAAATTTTATTTTATCAAGCTGAGTGTGATTTTGGTTTAAAAATGTATGGTTTAGCCGGATATAGGTACAAAATATATTATGAAACTTATCCTACCAATGCAAATGCTGAGGAAGCATTATATAGAAATGCTTATTGTATTTTCTTAGAATCGCAAGATTCGGAGCTAGACCAAACCGATACATATAAAGCGGTAGAAACTTTTAAAATATTTGTAAGTGTTTATCCAGATAGTAAATATGTGGAGGAGTGTAACAAGTACTTAGATAAACTTAGAAATAAATTATCGCAAAAGGCATTTAATAATGCAAAATTGTATTATAATATTGGGGCTTATAAAAGTGCAATTGTTTCGCTCAGAAATGTGGTGAACGATTTTCCTGAAATAGCTCAAAGAGAGGAAATTGATTTTTTAATCTTAAAATCAAATTATTTGTTAGCTGAAAATAGTATTCCTGAAAAACAAGTTGAACGTTTTCAAGAAACTATTGGCGCTTTTGAAGAATTTACTGAATACTACACAGAAAGCAGTAAATACATGAGCAACGCCAAACAAATAAAAGAAAAAGCAGTATTAGCATTAAATAAAATAAACAAACAAAAATAAATGGCAAACTTAAATCACAATTACCAAAACGTACCAACAACAACTGTTACTCGCGACTTACGTAAATTAGAAGCAGAAACAGGAAACTTGTACGAAACAATTGCAATTATTGCTAAAAGAGCTAACCAAATTGGTGCTCAAATGAAAGAAGAATTACACAGCAAATTGAACGAATTTGATAACGATAACGATACTTTAGAAGAAATTTTCGAAAACCGCGAACAAATTGAAATTTCAAATTTTTATGAAAGATTACCTAAACCTACGTTGATAGCTACTGAAGAGTTCATGAACGACAAGGTTTATTACAACAACCCTGCAAAAACAGGAACTGGAAAACAATTCTAATTTTTTCATACCAAAATTTACTTCTTTTTTAAAGAGTAATATGAAAAATAAAAAAATAATTTTAGCCATTAGTGCCAGCATAGCCGCCTACAAAGCGGCTTTTTTGCTTAGGTTACTAGTAAAACAAGGCGCTGAAGTAAAAGTAATTTTAACACCCAGTGCGCAAGAATTTGTTACACCACTTACATTAAGTACTTTAAGCAAAAATCCTGTTTACAGCAAATTTGTGTTAAATGAAAATGGTGAGTGGACTAACCATGTAGAACTTGGCCTTTGGGCAGATTTAATGGTTATAGCGCCAGCTAGTGCCAATACTTTGGCTAAAATGGCAAATGGCATTTGTGATAATTTGCTCATTGCAACTTATCTTTCGGCTAAATGCCCTGTAATGTTTGCACCAGCAATGGATTTGGATATGTTTGTACACCCAAGTACAACTTCAAATATTGCTAAACTTCAATCGTTCGGTAATACATTGATTGATGCTAACGAAGGCGAATTAGCGAGTGGCTTAAGTGGTAAAGGTCGAATGGCTGAACCAGAAGAAATAGTTGATATTATAGAAAAACATTTTATTTCCAAGCAAGATTTAATTGGTAAAACTGCTTTAATTACTGCTGGACCAACTTACGAAAATATTGATCCTGTGCGTTTTGTAGGAAATTATTCAAGTGGGAAAATGGGTTTTGCCATAGCCGAAGAATTGGCCAATAGAGGTGCTTTGGTAACTTTAATAGCTGGCCCGGTTGATTTAAAATACCACCATACTAATATTACTAGAATAAATGTTCGTTCGGCAGAGCAAATGTTTAATGCTGTTAATGAACATTTTACAAATATTGATTTAGCTATTATGAGTGCGGCTGTGGCTGATTATACGCCCATTGAAGTAGCTGATAAAAAAATAAAAAAACAAAATGACGATGGCTTAACCATTCAGTTAAAAAAGACCAAAGACATTTTAAAACATATTGGTAACTTAAAAACAAAAAAACAAGTTGTGGTTGGTTTTGCTCTTGAAACCAACGATGAAGAAGCCAATGCCCTAAAAAAATTAAAAGAAAAAAATGCTGATTTTATAGTGTTAAATTCAATGCAAACACCTGGCGCAGGATTTAGACATGATACCAACCAAATTACTATTTTAAAAAATAATGGTGAAAAATTAGCTTATCAATTAAAATCGAAACACGATGTTGCCATTGATATCGTTAATGAAGTAGTTAAAACAATTCAAAACCTACATGCGTAAATTACTTTTTATTATTTGCTTGTTTATTAGCTTAGTAGCGCAAGCGCAACCCGACTTTAATGTTCAAGTAAGAGTTACCGACAATCAGATTGAAATTACTGATAGAAGTATTTTTAGAAGATTAGAACAAGATATTAAAACATTTATTTCAAATCAAAAATGGTGTTTAGATAAAGTAATGCCCAATGAGTTGTTTGATTTAAGTATTGAAATTATTCCTTCGGCTTACGATCAAACTAGTGGTGCCATTACAGCTGTGGCTATGATTCAATGCAGAAGACCTGTTTATGGAAGTAATTACAATACTATTTTATTAAACTTTAGGGACGAAAATTTTAACTTTACCTATTTAGACCAACAACGTTTTGATTATATTGATGGGCAATATGGAACTGAAATTACGGGCCTGTTGGCATTTTATTGTTATTATGCACTAGGCCTTGATTATGATAGTTTTTCGCCCGAAGGAGGAACTCCTTATTTTAACAAATCGGCACAAATACTTTCGCTTGCACAAGCCAAAGGTGCTGGTGCAGGTTGGACCGCTTTTGGACGAAATTTAAGAACACGCTATAACTTAATTGATAATATTTTAAACGAACGCTTCAGACCTATAAGAACTGCCTATTATATCTACCACAGAAAAGGGATGGATGTTTTTCAAAAGAAGCCATTGGAAGCCAGGAAACAAATTTTTAAAGCATTAGAAGAAGTAAAAAAGGTTTTTACCATTGCACCCAATACAGTCATGTTATTGCTATTTTTTGATGCCAAACGCGATGAAATAATCAATATTTACAAAGGGGCTACAGCCATAGAAAAACCAAAAGCTGTTGACTTACTAAACGAATTAGATATTACCAACGCCACTAAATACGAAGCGATTACACAAGCGAAATAATTTTGAATTATGAATGTTGAATTATGAATTAAATTTACTTTGCTATTTCTAGATTTAACAATCAAAAAGTTATACATAAAGTTATTCTACGTTCTACAAATCATTTCGACAAGCTCAATGACCGCTTTTAAATGGCTCAAAGACAACGGACACTCAGCTTGTCGAAGTGTGATTAATAATAAATCATAACTTAAACCTTGGTCTATCAACTGACAACCAACAACTATCAACTAAATCACGCAAGGTGTGAATCAACTACTTCACTTCAATTTCATCAACAAAAATAAAGGCATCTCCACCTGCGCCTTGATGTCCTTGTGGTAAAACACCATAGTTTTTAGCTACTACTTTTATGTAACGCGCTTTTACTTTTTTAGGTAATTGGTAAACAAAGTTTTTAGTAAAAGTTTCTTCTGTATTCCAAACCAAATTATGATTAATTGTTCCAACACTTTTAAAGATGATGCCATCGTTCGAAACAAAATATTCTACTTCTTTTGGCAGTAAAATCCATGAGCGTGAATCTTGCAAATAATTAGATGAAATTTCATTGATTTCTTTTCGCTCTTGTAAATCTACTATAGCTTCAAAATCCTGACTTTGGTAACCTTGCCAACCGCCTTTACGCCAATCTTTATAACCAGCTAAACCATCAATAATGCCAGCATCGCCACCAGCAGTGTATTGTTTATTATATTTACAATTAAGTTTTACAGTCCAGTTATTGGGGATTTTATAAAAAGAAGCTATAGTTTGAGCTTTTTCCCAACAATTTTTTTCATAATTTCTAGATGAACATTCATTAAAACTTTCAACTAAAATGTGTGACTCCTCATTTATTGTATATTTAAAGTCTGTTGCTTTATCCTTAAAAATAACACTGGTATCTGATTTTTTATTAATTACATAAATTTTTGAATAAAAATCATTGAATGTTCTAATGGTTAATTGCAAACTATCTTTAAAATTTCTGGTGCTTGATAAAACTAAAGGGGATTTAAGGTCTGATTGCTCCATCATTTCTTTATCATATTCGAAATTATATAAAGTATCATGTTTGCCTCTATAAGTTGCAGAATCTCCTTCCCAAAAATCTGGAATAATTGTTATTTTATTTTTTAAATAGTAATTATTTTTCTTAAGAATTCTTTCATCAATATTTTCATTAAACAACACATCATATCTAAATATTTTCTCATCTCCTAGATCCATATCTATCTCAAGTTTTTTACCTTTATTAATTTTTTCTAATCTGATAAAAGACTCAACATCATAAAGCTTTACCCGTTTGTTATTTATAGCCAAGGATACTTCATCAAATATTGAATATCCTAAATTGTATTCCTTTCCTCCCGGACAAACATCATAAATACCCATTGCGCTCATAACATACCAAGCACTCATTTGTCCACAGTCTTCATTACCCGCTAATCCATCAGGTGCATTGGCATACATTTCTTTCAAAATTTGATTTACTCGTTGTTGCGTTTTTTCGGGTTTACCAATATAATTATACAAATAAGCCATATGGTGACTTGGTTCATTTCCATGCGCATATTGGCCAATTAATCCAGTAATATCAGCCTGTTCTCTTCCACTTGTTTTAGATGAAGCATTGAATAAATCATCTAGTCTTTTTTCAAACTTTTCTTTTCCACCAGAATAATAAATCATTCCATCAATATCGTGAGGAACAAAAAACGAATATTGCCAAGAATTGGCTTCTGTAAAATGGTTATTTACTTCTGAAGGATTAAATGGACTATACCATCCACCATTGGAACGAGGGCGCATAAATTGTAATTCCATGTCATAGATTTCTTTCCATGCCTTTGCTTTACTATTGAACCAGCTAGACTGACTTCCATAATTACCTTTCAGCATTTCAATACACCAATCATTATAAGCATATTCCAAAGTTTTACTTACACTTTCGTGTTCATCTTCTACTTCTAAATATCCCTTTTTTCTAAATTCTGGCATTCCCAAATGGGCAATATTGGCAGTTTTTTCGCACGCTTCAATGGCTAGTTTTACATCAAAACCTCTAATTCCTTTGGCATACGCATCGGCTATTACACTTATGGCGTGGTTGCCAATCATGCAATTGGTTTCGTTGCTACTTAGTTCCCACATAGGCAAGCGACCTACATGTTTGTATTGCTCCAAAAATGTTTTTATAAAATCTAAATTTCGTTCGCGTTGTACAATATTAAACAAAGGATGCAATGCCCTAAAAGTGTCCCAAAGGCTAAAAACCGTATAATAATTAAAGCCTTCTGCTTTATGAATTTTCATGTCACGGCCAAGGTATCTTCCATCTACATCGTTATAAATACTTGGGTGAATAAAGCAATGGTAAAGTGCGGTGTAAAATATTACTTGTTGGTCGGTAGTGCCACCTTTTACTTGAATTTTATCTAATTCTTTGTTCCATAAAGTTTCGCAATCGGTTCTTACTTTTTCAAAATTCCAATGAGGAAATTCAGCTTGCATGTTTTTGGCTGCACCTTCTTCATCTACCCCACTGATAGAAACTTTTACAAAAATTTGCTCGCCTTTTTTTACATCAAATTCGAAAGCACCAGCGTTAACTGTTGTTTTTCCATCAGTACGCAACGACCTTCCAGTAAAAGGTTTTGAAAATTCAATTCTATAAAAAACTATTTGATTTTTTGCCCAAGCTTCACTTCTTCTATAACCCTCTAAAGTGGTACCATTTATTACTTTTATATTTCCTTCTAACAACTTATCGCGATGCAATAAATCTAAAATAATATTCATTTTACCCGATTTATTAAACGTGTATTTATGCATTCCAACTCTAGTTGTTGTTGTCAATTCTGCATCAATATCATCATCATCTAAATGTACACTGTAATAACCAGCATTTGCTTTTTCATTTTGGTGAGAATACTTGGATGAATATTTTTTATTATCAAAACTTGGTTCACCCATCATGGGCATAATCATAATATCGCCATAATCGCTGCAACCCGTTCCATTTAAATGCGTGTGGCTAAAACCATAAATAATTGAATCGCTGTGATGGTAACCACTGCAACCGTCCCAACTGCCATCTATTCTGGTATCTGGACTCACTTGCACCATTCCAAATGGAGCTACCGCCCCCGGAAAAGTATGTCCATGTCCACCTGTACCAATAAAAGGATTTACTATTTTAGCATAATTGGTTTGCGCATTTGAGTAATAGGCAATGAACAATAGGCAATAGGCAAATGACAGTTTAAGGAAAGTCTTTTTCATTATTTTATAAAAATTCGAAAGTAAGGAAATTTATAAAACATAAATCTAAAATCATTAGTAGAGACTTAACACGTTAAGTCTTCAATACAAAAAAGACGTTGCAATGCAACGTCTCTACGAGGCAATTGTTAAACCTGATGTATATTATTTATACGCATTTGTATAGATATAACGTATTACTCATTACTAAATAAACTCAAGAGACAAATACTGCTTTTAGTCAAGGCTATATGCGGTTTAAATAGTTTGTATTATAATTGCTTAAATTATTAAATAAATTTTATGGAAAACTTTACTACCCTAGGCCAGTTTGTTATTGAAAAACAAAAAGATTTTCCCTTTGCAAAAGGTGAACTTTCTCGTTTATTACGTGATATTGGAATTGCTTCTAAAATAATAAGTAGAGAGGTTAATAAAGCCGGATTAACCAATATTTTAGGCGACCACGGAAGTGTTAACGTACAAGAAGAAGATGTAAAAAAATTAGATATTATTGGTAATGAAACTTTCATTTCTACCTTTAGTAAAGGTGGTGAAGTTTGTGTAATAGCAAGTGAAGAGAATGAAGGAATAATTCCATTAAAAGGTACGTTTTCTAAAAATGGAAAATATGTAATTTGTATGGATCCATTAGATGGTTCATCAAATATTGATGTAAACGTTTCAATTGGAACTATTTTTTCTATATACAAGCGTGTAACTCCTGAAGGAACGGAACCAACCGAAGTTGATGTATTGCAAGCTGGTAATAAATTAGTAGCAGCGGGATATGTACTTTATGGTACTTCTACCATGTTGGTATTTAGTACCGGAAATGGTGTAAATGCATTTACTTTAGATCCAAGTATTGGAGAGTTTTGCTTAAGTCATGCTGATATTAAAACTACTGAAGATGGAAAAATTTATTCGATTAACGAAGGTAATGCTGCCGAATTTCCGCAAGGAGTTAAAGATTACTTAGCTTGGGTTAAAGAAACCGATAAACCTTCTGGACGCCCTTATACAGCTCGATACATTGGTTCGATGGTAGCCGATTTTCACCGTAATTTGCTAAAAGGTGGTGTGTTTATTTACCCGCCTACGGCTAAAAGTCCTAACGGAAAATTACGCTTATTGTTTGAAGGAATTCCTATGAGTTTTATTGCTGAACAAGCAGGTGGATTAGCCACTACAGGAACAACAAGAATTTTAGATGTAGAACCAACAACCATTCACCAACGTGTGCCTATTATTATGGGTTCAAAAAACATGGTGAATAAAGTAGTTGAGTTCATGAATAAGTAGTTTTTGAACTATGATTTATGAATTTTGATTTATGAATTCTAAAAAAAATGAAGCATAACAATAAAGTCACAGGTGAAATTGGAGAGCAATTAGCTTGTGACTTTTTGTTGAATAAGGGTTACCAAATTTTAGAACGAAATTACCAACAGCAGAAAACGGAGGTTGATATCATTGCAAAGCACCAAAACTGCTTAGTAATAGTTGAAGTAAAAACACGTTCAAGTAATTTTGTAAATCCTGAAAGTGCAGTAAGTAAAGCCAAGCAAAAAAACTTGGTGGAAGCTGCTGTTTTGTATCAAGAAAAACATGCAATAAAAAGCGAAATTCGTTTCGATATTATTGCCATTATTAAAACCAAACAAGAAACCGAAATTTTGCATTTTGAAGATGCATTTTATCCATATACCACCTATTAAATTATGGCTATTAAAATAATTGAATGTCCGCGAGATGCCATGCAAGGCTTGCACAATTTTATTCCAACTCAAACCAAAATAAATTATATCAATCAATTGTTAAAAGTAGGTTTTGATACCATTGATTTTGGAAGTTTTGTATCGCCAAAAGCCATTCCTCAAATGGCTGATACCACTGAGGTTTTGGCGGGTTTAGATTTAAGCAATACCAAAAGTAAATTATTGGCCATTATTGCTAATTTAAAAGGTGCCGAAAATGCTGTTCAGCATGAACAAATTAAGTATTTGGGTTTTCCTTTTTCTATAAGCGAAACTTTTCAAATGCGCAATACCAATAGCAGCATTGCCCAAAGTTTAGAAACTGTAAAGGCTATTCAAGCTTTATGTGTTAAGCATAACAAAGAATTAGTGGTATATATTTCTATGGGTTTTGGTAATCCGTATGGCGATCTTTGGAATACCGAAATAGTTGAAAAATGGGTGATGGAAATGCACTTGTTGGGTATCAAAATTATTTCATTGAGCGATACCATTGGCATTGCCAATCGTGAATCAATTAGTTATTTATTCAAACACTTAATTCCAACTTTTAAAACCGTTGAGTTTGGAGCACATTTGCATACCACTCCCAATACTTGGCAAGAAAAAATAGATGCGGCCTATCAAAATGGTTGTTTGCGTTTTGATGGCGCTATGAAAGGTTTTGGTGGTTGCCCGATGGCAGCCGATGATTTAACAGGAAATATGCCTACCGAAAATATGTTCTTTTATTTTGAGGAACAAAAACTACAAACAGGCTTAAACCATACAGAATTTTTAAATGCCTTGCAATTAGCCAATCAAGTATTTGAAAATGCACACTAATTACACTTTACGCACAGCTCAAATAGCCGATATTCAGCATATAACCGATATTTATAACGATGCAGTTTTAAATAGTACTGCCACTTTCGATATTGAACCAAAAACTTTAGCACAAATGACAGATTGGTTTGAAGCGCATAATGAAAAGTATTGTGTAGTAGTTTACCAAAAAGGTAATGAAATAGCAGGTTGGGCTAGTTTAACACGATACAGCGATAGAACTGCTTACGATAGAACCGCAGAGTTTAGTATTTATTTGCACCCTAATTTTAAAGGACAAAAACTAAGCAAACCTTTAATGGAATATTGCTTGCAGCAAGGCATAAAACATGGTATAAAAGCAGTATTGGCTCGCATTACCGAAGGCAATGATATTAGTATCAAACTGCATGAGCATTTTGGTTTTTTTATGGTAGGCGTTCTAAAACAAGTAGGCGTAAAATTCAATAAAGTGTTAGACGTAAATTTGATGCAATTGTTGGTAGAATAGGATTGTAATAAATAAATCAGAAATTCGTTTATATTCAAACTTAACCTCATGAAATCAAAACGAGTAATTGTCCTTTTTATTGCATTATTAATAATGGTTTCTTGTGGTAAGCAGGTTGAGCAAAAAGTAGTAAAATACAAACCCATTCTTAGCGAAAAGAAAGATTCTTTAACTTATAACTTGGATGTGGAGTTGGAGATTTTGAAGAAAGATATTTGGGGTATTGGCCTTGGTAAAAAAGTGCCTGGATATTTCATATCTATAAGCATCAAAAACCTTGATAAAGACTCATTTCCTATTAGCTATATGAGTTGTTCATTTGACGAAACTTTTATTTATGAACCATTCACTAAAAAACCAATTGTGGTTTGTGATCGGAATACATTAGAAGGAGGTTTTTTGCTTCAAAATCAAAGAATTATTTTCCAAACAACCATTATTGATCCAAGATACTTTTGGTATATACAAAACTCTGAATTAATTAGAGTTGGGTTTTATTTAAAACGAATAAAAGTTGGTGATAGATTTTTAAGAACATTAGGCAAAACCAACCAAGTTTATTGGAGTAACGAGGTGAATCTGAAAACAACATTGCCAAGTTATCATTTTTATGACGAAAATATTTCATATTTAGACTCGCTTGATAATAAGCTTGAAAACTACTTTAGATACCCAATTTCGGCAGAATATTAAATCATAAAAACAATTGATGTATAAAAATTTGTCTGTTAAATAATTCTATATTTGTTTCAATGAAACCCAATTTAAACATTATTTATGATTATAATGTTAAAAGAAAAGCTGTTGCATCATTTACGTTTTCTAAAAACCTTTAAAATAGGATTGGTTAGGACACTAACCAAGGAAAAATTGAGAAATGAGTTTTTATAAATCAAACTCAACAAAATAAACTCTCTAACTAGTTTTAGAGCAATAAGATGCTTCCAGCAACACGATTGTTGGCGTTTACAATTTATCCACCGCTCATTTCCCTATACCCAATTCAACATTCAAAATCCAACATTCAAAACTTCACTAAATCATCGTAATCGTTTGCATTAAACTTTTCGGTTGTTTTGCTAGAAGTTGCTAAACATTCTAAATGCATAAAAAAAGCCTTGCAATTGCAAGGCTTTTTACTTTTTTATGAATAAGTATTCATTAATGGCGGAGAGTTAGGGATTCGAACCCCAGGTCCTGTTACAGACAACAGTTTTCAAGACTGCCGCAATCGACCACTCTGCCAACTCTCCATCTGCGAAAGTAGGCCAATTCAGAATATCTCCCAAATTTTTTTTTATTTTTTTTAAAATAAAAACCCCAACCGTTAATAGTCAGGGTTTTTTATTTTTACAAGTATTTTAGAAAAACTAAAACAATGTCAATTTTTAAGTTTTTTATATTAATTAACCATCACTTTTTTGATGAAATTTTGGTTATTCATTTCAACTTTTACAAAGTAAATTCCATTATTTAGGCCTAAAACACTTCTATCTAATTTAACAGTATGGTTACCAGAATTCATTTTACCATTAGAAATTATTCCTAAATTTCTGCCTAATATATCAATTACAGAAATAGTCACTTCTGACGAATTTGCTAATTCATAAGATAATTCAGTTGAACTATTAAAAGGATTTGGTGCTACATTAAACTTAATTGTACTTTCTAATTCATTACCTAAACTTAACGCGCCACTTGAACTAACCCTGACAGCATCTAAATAAAAATTAGCACCACCTCTGCGGGTTAAAGTAATTTTAAACCTAACATTGGCAGATTTAGGTGCATCAAGGCTAACTTCCTTCCATTTACTCTTATCGCTTGGTACAAAACCAGTTCCCCAATCTAACCGTGTAGATCCAGTAGTAGAAATAGCTGTTCCTATGAAAACTGATCCTGTGCCACTCATTTGAGTCCAAGTAGTTCCACAATTTAGAGATTGAAAAACTCTTAATTCATCATTCGAATTTGCACTACCAGGACCCGATACTAAAGCAGTAGCAAATGCAAATCTGAAGGTTGGATTAGCAGCATTAGATAAATTAAATGATGGCGATATAAAACTTTGATCAAAGCCATGTGAAGGTAATTGATTAAAAGGATCATCTTCTAATTTCATAGATGCAATTTCATTGTATGAAATGCCTGAAACTCGTCTCCAAATAGCCTTACCATTTTCTGATTCAAATCTCCAACCTTTTTCAAACCAATCAGTGGTATATTGCCAATTTGCAAAATTAATTTGAGCTTGAGGTGCTGCATTATCAACTACCGTAACATAATTAGTTAATGTAGTTTCTTTTGTTGTTCCATTGGTGGTAATTGAAAGTTTGACATCGTATGATCCTGGACTAGAATAGGTAACAACAGGTGCTGTGGCTGTAGAGGTAGCTGGAGTTCCTCCCACAAAAGTCCAATTATAGGCAGTTGCAGTTCCATTGTATACATTTTGGTTAAAAGTAACTGTATTGCCAGAGCAAATATTTTTATTGGTTGAATAAAAATAAGGAATTGCATCGCAAACAGTAACTGGGTCTAAAACACCTGTTTTTATTAAATTTTCATTACTCCATAAATTAGGGCGATAAGTATTTAAGCAAAAATGAACACGCGCTTTTTGTTGTAAGGTAAACATATTACTTGCGCAATTTCCAATAAAATAATCCATAAAATTTTCCTGCATATCAGGTAACTCTAATGCTTCACCAAATTTGGTTAAATCAACATTACTAATAAATGCACTTCCTCCCTCAGGAATGTAACGATAATCTTTACCACCACATGAGTTATAGGTAGGATTGCCACATTCATTTCTTAAAGGATAAGAAGAAGTTGGTCTAAAAAAAGATCTAGGCGTATCATAAACACCATCTCCTTCTGCATCGCAAGTATCTGAATCTTGAAATGGATGGTATAAACCTAACCAATGTCCAACTTCGTGAGTCATGGTAGTTACATTTGGTGTTTGTCCAGGAGTAGACCTTTCAATATTTCCAAACTCATTATAAATCACCATAACACCATCAGTACCCGCAGAAAGTACACCTGCTGCAAAAGGAAATTGAGCATAGCCGGCAACACCAACACCACCACCTTTATTGATGGATCTAACAACCCACATATTAAGGTATCTTTTAGAATCCCAAACACTTTCACGTTTTAAAATATCATCCCCTTTATCCGAATTGGTTGAATAATGTCTTACAATACCATTGGTACAATTACCTTTAGGGTCCTTGCGAGCCAATCTGAATTCCACTTCCATATCAGCTGCAATGTCTTTAAACAATTCGCGCCTTTTAGCAGTATCGTTATTCAGGTTTCTAAAACTTTTATTCAAAAAATCTATCTCGCTTTTTGCTTGTGCATCAGAAATATTTTCAACACTGTTAATTCCGCTATGCATAATATGAATCACTACAGGAATAATGTATTTAGGTGTTGAAGCCTTACCCATTTTCTTAGTGGTTCTATAATCATTGGGATTATAATTTTGGATAAAATTTTTCCAATTTTGATTGTAGTTTGCCTCAAGTGCTTTTAATTCAGGAGACACTGATTTAAGTTGTTGATAGTGCTCGTCAGTACCACATACATGAGTTCCTTGTTGAGCAAAGCTATGCAAACCTATTGCAAGCATAGTAATTGTGTATAACAGTTTTTTCATTTTTTAAAACGTGTAATTTGGTTAGCAAAATAATAAAATTAATAAGTATGTCAATACTAAAACAAAAAGGGTTGCTTAAAACAGTTAATTTCTTTTCTGCTCCCAAACTTCTAAATCAAACATTTTTTCACCTTCAATTTTAAATCTTATAGCTGTACAAACTTTATGAAAACCATGATTACCAGCTGCTCCAGGGTTAATATGCATCATGTTAAGTGAAGGGTCACGCATCACTTTTAGTATATGGGAGTGGCCACAAATCATCAAATCAAATGATTGATTTTTGACAATTTGTTTAAACTTTGGTGAATAATTATTTGGATAACCACCAATATGGAGCATGCAAATTTTCAAATCTTGCTCTTTAAATGTTAAAATTTCTGGCATTCTTAACCTTAAATCCTTGTCGTCTATATTTCCCCAAACGGTTTTTACAGGTTTAAATTTTTCTACTTCATCAAAAGTTTTTAAATTGCCCCAATCACCCGCATGCCAAAGCTCATCGCATTTATCGAAAAAATTCAATAATTTGGGATTAAAATAACTGTGTGTATCTGAAAAAATACCTATTTGCCTCATATGTTTTTGCCTATTAACAATATTGTTTTTTAATTTTACTCAATAAATTATTACTTTAAATTTATTTTGCAGGTGTTATTTTTGTTAATTTATAGTTGGGAAAGTAAGGAAGAATTTATTTTTATTGCAAAGCAAAAATAATATTAATTAAAAATAATGATACTTTCAGACAAACGCATTCTTGAAGAGATAGAAAATGGCAACATTTTAATTGAACCTTTTAAAAAAGAATGTTTAGGAACTAATAGCTACGATGTGCATTTGGGTAGATATTTGGGAACATATAAGGATAGAGTTTTAGACGCAAAAGAGCATAATAAAATAGATGTTTTTGAAATTCCGGTAGAAGGTTTTGTGTTACAACCCAATACTTTGTATTTAGGGGTAACAGCAGAGTACACCGAAACTCACAAACAAGTTCCATTTTTAGAGGGTAAAAGTTCAACCGGAAGATTAGGTATTGATATTCATGCTACCGCAGGTAAAGGAGATGTTGGTTTTTGTAATACTTGGACTTTAGAAATTTCATGCACTCAACCAGTGAGAATTTATGCAGGAATGCCTATTGGCCAATTAATTTATTTTGAAGTAGCCGGAGAAATAGACATTATGTACAATACTAAGAAAAACGCCAAATACAATAAGCGTACAGTAAAACCTGTTGAAAGTATGATGTGGAAGAACAAATTTTAGTTAAAAAATAAAATGATTAAAGAATATATTGACCAAAATAAAGATCGTTTTTTAAACGAACTTTTTGACTTATTGCGCATTCCTAGTATTAGCGCAGATAAAGATTATGCAGAACAGGTAAACAAAACCGCCAATTTTGTTAAAGAAAAACTAATTGAAGCTGGTGCCGAAAAGGTAGAAGTTTGTGCTACTGCTGGTTACCCCATTGTTTATGGCGAAAAAATTATTGATCCAAAATTACCGACAGTTTTGGTATACGGCCACTACGATGTTCAACCTGCTGTTCCATTAGAATTATGGGATACACCTCCTTTTGAACCAACTATTAGAACTACAGAAGTTCACCCCAAGGGTGCCATATTTGCTCGTGGTAGTTGCGATGATAAAGGCCAAATGTACATGCATGTAAAAGCATTTGAATTAATGATGAAGTCAAACACTTTGCCTTGCAATGTAAAATTTATGATTGAAGGAGAAGAGGAAGTTGGAAGTACCAATTTAGGCCCTTTTTGCATTAATAATAAAGAAAAACTGAAAGCTGATGTAGTATTAATTTCTGATACTTCTATGATTGCTTTAGATACGCCAAGTATTGATACAGGACTACGCGGTTTAAGCTATGTAGAATTAGAAGTTACAGGACCTAACAGAGATTTGCATAGTGGAGTTTACGGTGGTGCAGTGGCTAATCCAATCAATATTTTAGCTAAAATGATAGCTAGCCTACACGATGAAAATAACCATATTACCATTCCTGGTTTTTACGATGAAGTTTTAGAGTTAACCAACCAAGAACGTGCAGAATTAAATCTTGCTCCATTTAATATTGAAGATTTTAAAAAAGACCTAAATATAGATGATGTTTGGGGAGAAAAAGGTTTTACAGTATTAGAAAAAACTGGAATTCGCCCAACTTTAGATTGTAACGGAATTTGGGGTGGTTATATTGGCGAAGGTGCTAAAACAGTTTTACCTTCTAAAGCATTTGCTAAAATAAGCATGCGTTTGGTACCTAACCAAGCTAGCCATAAAATTACCGAATTATTCAAAAACCATTTTGAGAGTATTGCTCCTGCGGGAGTAAAAGTGGTTGTAAAACCTCATCATGGTGGTGAACCTGTGGTTACTCCAACAGATTCGGTAGCATATTTAGCTGCTGCAAAAGCAATGGAAACTACTTTTGGCAAAAAACCAATTCCTACGCGTGGAGGCGGAAGTATTCCAATTGTAGCATTATTTGAACGCGAATTAGGTTTAAAATCAGTATTAATGGGCTTTGGATTAGATAGCGATGCATTGCACTCGCCAAACGAACATTATGGATTAGAAAATTACTATAAAGGTATTGAAACAATTCCTTATTTCTTTAAATATTTCGCAGAAATGAGCAAATAATTAAAATTTAAATTATTTTCTAAGACCTCAAGACAAAACCTTGAGGTCTTTTTTTTGCCTTTTTGAATATTTTTATATTTTTGATTAACCATAAACCCCTAGATGCAATATGAAAATAGCAACAAAAGTATTAGTTGGCCTTTTAGCCTTAGTAGTTATTTTGTGGTTAAGTTCCATGGCTCTGCCCGAAAAATGGCATGTTGAAAAATCAATATCGGTAAATGCTAGCCCGAGTAAAATTTATAATTTGACTACTGATTTTAAAAACTGGAGTAAATGGAGCCCTTGGTATAATTTAGACCCAAATGCCAAATGGGTTTTTAGCGATTCAACTATTGGAGTAGGTGCTTGGTTTAGTTGGGAAAGCGAACAAAGGAATGTAGGAAAAGGAAGACTTGAAATGATAAGTGCCATTGAAAACCAATCAAACCAATATCAGCAAGAAATTGATGGTATGGGTGCAAGCATAGGTGGATTTATTTTAACTCCTGAAGGCGATAATACCACCAAAGTAACTTGGACACTAGATGGAGAAAATAAAGGAATGGCCAAGTGGTTTGGTTTGTTAATGGGCTTTTTTGTGGGAAGTGATTATGAAAAAGGGTTGGCTAATATTAAACAAGTAGCTGAATCAAAATAAAAATTTAGACTAGATAATTAAATTGAATTAACTAACAAATCTAAACTGTAAAGTAAAATTGTTACATTCGCGCTTGTGCGAAATCCTAATTTAAATCCAGAAGATAATAACTTAACTACAGCCGAAAAAGAGCTTGAAAGGGTGTTGCGTCCAAGGTTATTTGACGATTTTACTGGTCAAGAGAAAACCATTGAAAATCTAAAAATTTTTGTTCAAGCAGCCAAACAGCGTGGTGAGGCTCTTGATCACGTTTTATTACATGGCCCTCCCGGATTAGGTAAAACTACTTTAAGTATTATTATAGCTAATGAATTAGGTGCTAATATTAAAACTACGAGTGGTCCTGTGCTTGAAAAAGCGGGTGACCTAGCTGGTTTATTAACTAATTTAGAAAAAGGTGACGTACTTTTTATTGATGAAATTCACAGGTTAAGTCCTGTGGTGGAAGAGTTTCTGTACTCAGCTATGGAAGACTATAAAATTGATATTATGATTGATAGTGGTCCCAATGCTAGAAGTATACAATTAGAAATAGAACCATTTACTCTTATTGGTGCCACTACAAGATCTGGACTTTTAACCTCTCCACTTCGTGCTCGATTTGGAATAAATGCACGACTAGAGTATTACGATAAAAAGTTAATGAAAACCATTATTGAACGAAGTTCAACTATCATGAACTCAATCATAGATGAAGAGGCAGCTTGGGAAATAGCTCGCAGAAGCAGAGGAACGCCCAGAATTGGAAATGCACTTTTGCGCAGAACCCGCGATTTTGCTCAAGTAAAAAGTGATGGTGTTATTAACCTAGACATTGCACAGTTTGCTTTAAATGCTTTAAATGTAGACAGCGAAGGTCTTGACGAAATGGATTCGCGTATTTTAAAAACACTGATAGAAAAATTTAAAGGTGGTCCTGTAGGTTTAAATACACTCGCCACTGCTATAGGTGAAGATGGAGGAACAATAGAAGAAGTTTACGAACCTTACTTGATTCAAGAAGGTTTTTTGATGCGCACTCCACGTGGGCGAGAGGCAACTGAAAAAGCCTATCAACACATGGGTTTTACACCTAGTTATAAAAATAAATTATTCTAACTGATTAAGCCAAACTGATTGAAGTGATGCCATGTGTGTTTGGTAAAAAACTGTGTCCACTCTTCGGTATTTAATAAACCAAAAATAGGATGCGTTTTACCTACTACTAAATTATTAGCCAAAGCATCTGCTACTAAATAATGGCGTTTTTCAAACTCGTTTATGGCTTCTTCCATATTAGCGTATTTGGTTTCAAACGATAAACTTTGGGTAACCTCATTGGTTACACCTTGCTTAAAACCTCCGGGCGACCATAAAAACAGCTTTTTGACTTTCTCTATTTTTTCTTCAGGGGTTAATACTTTTATAACCATGTCAGATAACACATAATCGTAAATTAAACTTACGTGTTCTATCATTTGTTGGGCATTCATACTGCCAAACTGAGCTGGTGTTTCGGGCTTTAACTCTTTGCGTAATGCCTTAAAATCGATATGCGGAAATTGTGTGAAATTCATATTTTGTAATTTTGAATGTTGAATTTTAGATGTTGAATTATTTGTTATTCGTTGTTCGTTGTTCGATGTTCGTTTTTCGATGTGCGTTGATAGTTGCCAGAGGCTAGCTGCCAGCAGCCAAAAGCTAGATTCTAACTTATCGCTCCCCATTTATTAGTTTTTCTATATAGCATGAGGTATTGGTTTAAAATAGCATTTTCGGGTTTTTGTAAAGTATTATCGTTTTCAAGAATTAATTGCGCTTCTTTTCGGGCTGCTTCTAGTATTTCTTTATCGTCAATAATACTCGCAATGCGCAAATCTAATACACCACTTTGCATAGTTCCTTCCATATCGCCCGGACCACGAAGTTGCAAATCTACTTCACTAATTTTAAAACCATCATTGGTTTCTACCATGGTTTTCATACGCAGTTTTCCATCTTGACTAATTTTAAAATCGGTCATTAATAAACAATAACTTTGTTCTGCTCCCCTACCCACTCGGCCGCGTAACTGATGCAATTGCGATAAGCCAAAACGTTGTGCACTTTCTATCACCATTACACTGGCATTAGGCACATTTACTCCTACTTCTATAACCGTAGTAGCCACCATAATATTGGATTCGCCTTTTACAAAACGCTGCATTTCAAAATCTTTTTCGGCTGGTTTCATTTTGCCATGAACCATGCTAACCGCATAAGTTGGTAAAGGAAATTCTTTACAAATACTTTCATATCCTTCGGCCAAGTTTTTAAAATCTAACTTTTCGCTTTCAGCTATCAAAGGATAAACAATATACACTTGTCTTCCTTTATTGATTTCATTTCTTATAAAACCATAAACTTCTAAACGGTTATTATCGTATTTATGAATGGTTTTAATAGGTTTACGCCCAGCAGGCAATTCGTCTATCATACTGGTATCTAAATCGCCATAAAGGGTCATGGCTAAAGTACGCGGAATAGGTGTAGCTGTCATTACCAAAATATGTGGCGGATGCTCGTTTTTTTTCCAAAGTTTAGCCCTTTGTTCTACTCCAAATCTGTGTTGTTCATCAATTATGGCTATGCCAATGTTTTTAAATTCCACCGCATCTTCAATTAAAGCATGTGTGCCAATTAATATATGAATTTCGCCACTTTTTAAACCTTCGTGAATAGGTCTGCGGTTCTTTTTGGTTTTGGAACCTGTGAGTAACTCTACTCTAACTGGTAAATCGCCCAATAAAGTTTTGATGGTTTCAAAATGTTGGTTAGCTAAAATTTCGGTTGGAGCCATGAGCGTAGCTTGGTAACCATTATCTATAGCCATGAGCATACTCATAAGGGCAACTACTGTTTTTCCACTACCTACATCGCCTTGCACCAAACGGTTCATTTGTTTACCGCTACCCATATCTACCCTTATTTCTTTTAAAACCCGCTTTTGGGCATTGGTTAATTCAAAAGGTAATTGATGGTTATAAAATCCGTTGAACAAATCGCCAATTTTGGCAATTTTTATTCCATTAAATACAGTGTGACGTTTTAATTTATAGCGCAATATGCGCAATTGATTAAAAAATAATTCTTCAAACTTAAGGCGCTGCTCGGCAGCATGTAATAGTTGAAACGATTCGGGAAAATGAATTTGCATCATGGCTTGTTTACGGCTCATGAGCTTGTGTTTGGCCACCAAATAATCAGGCAAGTTTTCCTCCATTTGCAAGCGAGCATCGGTTAACAAAGTATTGGTTAACTTCATTAAAAACTTGGTATCTACTCCCCGTTTTTTAGCCTTTTCGCTGGCATTATAAAGCGGCATCATTTTTAAATACAGCTTTTCGTTCACCAAAGCAGGGTCTTCCATGCTTGGGTGAACCATGCTAAATGTGCGGTTAAACTCGGTCAGTTTACCAAAAACCACATACACTTTACCGGCCAATAAACTATCTCTTATCCATTTTTGACCTTGAAACCAAATGAGTTCTATGCTGCCTGTTCCATCAGTAAAATTGGCTACTAACCTAGCTCCTGCACCTTGACCAATGGTACGCAAATTACTTACAGTTCCTTTTAACTGAATGTATTGCATGGTATCGTCAAGCTGACTGATTTGATAAGTTTTACTCCTATCGATATGCCTATAGGGAAAATAGTATAGCAAATCGTTAAAGGAAAAAATATTATATTCCTTTTGCAAAAGTTCGGCCTTTGCTGCACCTACTCCTTTTAAATATTCTATTTTAGTTTGTAAAAACGAATTGCCTTGCATGTAGTTCATTGCAATGATAAGTGATTTTTTTTATTTTAGTTGATGGTTGATAGTTGATAGTTGACAGTTGATAGTTACGATTTGGATGGTTGTTGTGGGATTAATTGGTTAACTGGTTAATTGTTGAATTATTATATTGTTGGATGGTTTGTTCGTTCTTCATTGTTCTATGTTTATTGTTGAGAGTAAAGAGTTGGTTGTTGGTTGTTCGTTATTTCTCAATTCCTAATTCTAATTTCCCACTTGCCTATTGCTCATTGCCTATTGTCCATTGCTCATTGACTTTTGCTTTTTGCTTATTCCGTTGGCTATACTTCGACAGGCTCAGTAACTACGAACGGCAATTGATCTTTTGATGATTACTTATTGATTCTTGCCTATTGCTAATTAGTTATTCTCTCATTTTTTTTCCGTTGGCTAAAGCCGAACGGCAATTGACCTTTTGATGATATTACATTGCTTATTAACTTTACTTATTACTTATTACTTATTACTTATTACTTATTACTTATTACTTATTGTCCATTGCTCATTGCTCCCCAACAATATGATTGTACTTTTGAGTAAGATGTAAATACCCGATCTTCTAAAAATTTATATTTGGTTACTTACATATAAATAATATTTTCTTAAACAGGTACTTTATTTAATACCATTTGTTAATTTGATTAAAAATTTATTATGATTATCTTTCCATTTCGGTTTTTAAAAAAAACTATATTTGTCTTAACAATGAAGAAATTGCTATTTATATGTTGTATTATATAGCTTCTGTAAACATCCATTTTTTATTATCCATAAATTTAACTAAAAATTAAAAAATATGAAACCAAATGTTATTGAGAGGAACAATATAACCGTTCATGGCGAAGGCACGCAGGTTATGTTGATGGCGCATGGTTATGGTTGCGACCAAAATATGTGGAGATTTATTACACCTGCCTTTAGTAGCAAGTATAAAATTGTACTTTTTGACCATGTAGGATCCGGAAAATCAGATATTACGGCTTATGACTTCAAAAAATACTCCTCTTTGCAAGGCTATGCAGATGATATTATAGAAATTTGCGAAAGTCTTAACCTTAAAAACGTTATTTTAATAGGACATTCAGTAGCTTCGATGATGGGGCTATTGGCAGCTAACAAAGCACCTCACTTATTTGACTCTTTGATTATGGTAGGTCCATCACCACGTTATATTAATGATGAAACTTACTATGGTGGTTTTGAAGAGGCCGACATTCGTGAATTATTGGAATCTTTGGAAAGCAATTATTTAGGTTGGTCGAGTGCCATTGCTCCCGTAATTATGGGTAATGCTGATAAACCAGAGTTGAGCAAAGAATTAGAAAATAGTTTTTGTCAAAACAATCCTGAAATAGCAAAACATTTTGCAAATGTTACGTTTTTAGGAGATAATCGTCACGACTTGTCAAAATTGACAACAAGAACGCTTATTTTACAAAGTACCTCCGATGTAATTGCACCCGAAGCTGTAGGAAAATATACGAATGAACAGTTGAAAAATAGCTCAATTGTGGTTATGGAGGCTACAGGACATTGTCCACACATGAGTGCACCGCAAGAAACAATAGAATTGGTAACCAATTTTTTAACAAATATTTAGATAAAGAAATTTGTTTTGAACAAATCCAACTTTCCAAGAACTTTAGGACAGTTATTATAATTTATTAAAACGATACTACATTGACGGAAATAACAGATTTCAATTTTGCAGAGGATGATTTTAAAGCAGCTGATTTAGCTAAATTTGAACTGTTAAAATTAGTGGGGGAAGAAGAATTAAATAACTTAGCTGAGCTTTTAAATCAAGCTGTTGCTGCAAAAGTGGCAAAACTAAGTCAAGAAAAAGAAGAATATTATAGCAAACAATTAGCATCAAAAGAATTAGAATCAGACATATTTTATAAACATTTTCCTTGTGGTTACTTTTCAACGGAAGGGAATGGAGTTATTAACAAAATCAATGATACTTTATTAGATTGGCTTGGGTATGCAAAAGAAGAAATCATTGGGAAAGTTACTTGGCAAAGCCTTTTAACTATGGGTGGTAAAATGTACTTTGAAACACATTATTCTCCATTGTTACAGATGCAAGGTTTTGTTCAAGAAATCAGTTTTGAAATGGTTAAGAAAGATGAAACTCGTTTGCCTATCTTAATCAACACTAAACAAGTAAGAGATGAAAATGGGAAGGTCCGGATAAATTTTTCCACTGTTTTTGACGTGAGTCAGCGCAAATCTTATGAAAAAGAGTTACTCATAGCAAAAAGAACTGCTGAAGATCAAAATGAATTAATTGAATATACTTTTAGAAATGCTTCTACACCTATCTATTACGTTTTGGAAGATGCGAGTATCTATGATTTTAACGACATAGTAGCAGAAAATTTGGGTTATACAAGCGAAGAATTGCATACATTAAAAATTTATGATTTAGATAAAAATTATGACGAAAAAATGTGGGCAAATGTATGGACTGAATTGAAGGCAAAGAAAAAAATAACCATTGAAACTCAACACAAAAAGAAGGATGGTACCCTTATAGATGTAATCATTGGAGCTAACTTTGTAAAATATGGCGACTTAGAATTGAAATGTAGCTATGTGCAGGACGTAACAGAAAAGAAAAAACAGGAACAACAATTGCAATTGTTAGACTATTCTTATAAACACACAGATAGTGCCATGTCCTTTTTGGATGCTAATGGTTTGTTCATTGACTTTAACCAAGCAACTGCCAACATGCTGGGCTATAGCTACGAAGAATTTAGTGGTAAAACATTAATGGATATTAATCCAATAGTAACCAAAGAATTTTGGGTAAACCGATGGGAGGATTTGAAAGTTACGCCAAATCAAAAATTTGAAACTAAATTTAAAAAAAAGGATGGAACTCTTATTGATGTTGCTGTAAGCACCAATTCAATAGAACTAAATGGCAAAATTGTAAACTTTGGTTTTTATAAAGACATTACAGAAAAGAAAAAGCAAGAAGAAAACTTAAAACTTTCTGCATTTACCATAGATAATGCTGCTTGGGGTTTAGCGTATGTTAAAGCGGATGGTTCTCTTTATAATTGTAACCTAACATTTGCAAAAATGTATGGGGGCATAAGTGTGGAAGAAATGAAGACCAAAACAGCATTTGACTTTGGAAGCACCTATACACCTGATACTTGGAAAAAGTACTGGGAGGAGTTAAAACAAAAAAAGAGTTTACATTATATTGTTAAAAGAACTAAAAATGATGGAACCATCATTGATCTAGAAATTAATGCAAATATGATACAATTTGGTGATTTGGAACTGAATTGTATTTATATAAATGACGTAACCGAAAAAATTAAGGCAGAGTACGATTTGAAACAAAGCAATCAACGATATGAGTACGCTACTTTAGCTACATCGGAGGTAATTTGGGAAGCAGACCTGCTAAAAAATGAGATTATTATTAGTAAAAACTTCACTACATTCTTCGGTCATCACGTTGCCGAAGGATGGATGCCAATGGAAAATGATATTTGGAGGCAAAATATTAATCCCGATGATTTTGAAATGGTAGTAAAAGAACGAGCTGCCGTGCTTAATTCCAAAGAAAGCAATAATAGATGGATCGGGGAATACAGATTAAGAAAAGCAGATGGTAGCTACGCTACGGTATTAGATAAAACCTTTGCTATTAAAGATGAAGAAGGAAGAATAATAAGGATGGTTGGGGCTTTGCAAGATATAACCAAACAAAGAGCGGAAGAAGAAAGATTAAGATTAATGGAATCTGTTATACTAAACACAAATGATTCTATTTTAATTACAGAAGCTGAACCCTACGATTTGCCTGGGCCTCGTATATTATTTGTAAATAAAGCATTTAGTGAAATGACTGGGTATTCTGCCGAAGAATTAATTGGAAAAACACCTAGAATATTGCAAAATGAAGATACAGATAGAAAAGAATTAGATAGGCTTTATTCGTCATTAAAAAATTGGGAACCTTGTGAAGTTACAGTTTCTAATTCTAGAAAAAATGGCGAAAAGTTTTGGTTAAACATGCAAATTACACCTATTGCCAACGATAAAGGCTGGTTTACACATTGGATAGCTGTGGAGCGCGATGTTACCATACAAAAAGAAGCAGAAGAAGAAAAGGAAAAGCTTCTGAAAGAATTGGTTGCAAACAACCTCGAATTGAAACAGTTTAGTTACATAACCTCTCATAATTTGAGGGCACCACTAACTAATCTTGTTTCTATTTGTAATATTATAGAGCCACCAGTAGGTACAGATGAGCTTACCTTACAACTGATTGATGCTTTTAAAACTACTACCTACAGTTTAAATGAAACCCTAAACGATTTAATTGAAGTTTTGATAATAAAAGAAAATAGAAATATTACAAAAGAACAACTAACATTTGAAGAAATATTCAAAAAAACAAAGGAGTCTATTTCAATATCATTAGTAGAAAATAAAGTAACCATAAATGAAGACTTCTCTGAATCACCTTTTGTAAATTTTGCAAATGAATATTTAGAAAGTGTATTTTTAAATTTATTAACCAATGCTGTTAAATACCGTAGCCTGGATAGAGACCTAATTATTAGGATAAAAACAAGTAAAGAAACCAATGGTACTACAAAGCTTACCTTTTCTGATAATGGAATCGGTATAAATATGGATCACGCAAAAGATAAAATATTTGGATTGTATAAACGGTTTCACAACAATGCAGATAGCAAAGGAATTGGGTTGTACCTTGTACATTCTCAAATTACTACACTAGGAGGTAAAATAGAGGTAGAAAGCGAGGTAAACATAGGAACAACTTTTACAATTACTTTTAAGTAATAATGGCAAATAAAGTTTTATCGATTACCGATGATAAAGTAATCCAAACTTAAATGCAATTATTAACCTGGTTGTTTAATTTTAGGATAGTTAGATGGTAGAAAGGCTAAATGGTTGTTTTTAATATTTGATGAGGTTGGTATTTTTACCTTACTTAAAAACATATATCCAAAGCTACTCAAAAGTTAACTTGTTGTGTTTATATTTAAATTATTATACTTTTATGTGCAAGTTTACGTTCAGATTGTGAATGCATTTATCGCAATTACATTATTTAAATGAAACTCCTTAACACCATCCTTTTTGTATTTTCTACATCTTTCATTGGGTGTAATAACCCCGTAACGAAAAACACGGTAACTGAAAATCCAACTATAAACATAAGCCAAACTAAAACCAAAGCAAAACAAGCATTAAAGTTTTGTAAAACTCAGCATTTTAATACTGAGTTTTGTATTTTAATTGATATGAGTTTGCATTCTGGATTGAAAAGATTTTTAGTTTGGGACTTTAAAAAAGATACCATTGTAAATAGTTTTTTGGTTGGGCATGGGTGTGGGGATAATCCATGGAATAATGATTTTTCGAAGGAAAATCCTAAATTTAGTAATACAGATGAAAGCCACTGCTCTTCATTAGGGAAATATAAAATTAGGGAACGTGCATATAGTAATTGGGGAGTACATGTAAAATATGTTTTACATGGTTTGGAATTAACCAACAGCAATGCTTTTAAAAGATTTATTGTATTTCATTCGTGGGAGGTTATTTCAGATGAAGAAGTTTATCCTGATGGTACTCCTGAAGGTTGGGGATGTCCAACTATTTCCGATAAAAGTTTCAAAATAATTGATCCAATGTTAAAATTGAGTGCTAAACCTGTTCTCATGTGGATTTATGAGTAGTTTGGAGCAGAATTGAAAATGGTACGACAGCTTGCTCTTGATTGTTTATAGGGAAGTGTCGCCACTATGAGGCTTTGGGTTGGTGGGGTGTTTGTTTTTTTACCATACTGTCGCCCATATGGAGCTTTTGGTAATTAGTTTGCAGTTCTTAGTGCCAAGTTCTTAGTTTTTTCACTCCTTGAGTGATTTAGTTTTTAGTACTTAGTTCGTAGTACTTAGTTTTTTAGAATACTTTTTTCATAAGGAGTTTTGGATGGGATTGGTGTGATGTTTCCTAATATATCTAAAGACCTGACAGGTTTTGAAACCTGTCAGGTCTGGGCACTTGTTTGTGTATAGGGAAGTGTCGCCACTATGAGGCTTTGGGTTGGTGGGGTGTTTGTTTTTTTACCATACTGTCGCCCATATGGAGCTTTTGGTAATTTAACACCTTGCGTGATTCAGTTTTTAGTTCATAGTACTTAGTTTTTGTGATTTAGTTAATCATAAAAAAATCATAGTTCAGATAAGGGTGGGAAATTCTGCGTAATCTGCGCTACCTGCGGGAAACCTTTGTTGGACTGAGATTGCTTCATTTCCGATAGCAATCGGAATGGCAATGACGAATTGAATCAAAGAATAAGGCAAAGTGTGAATACACACCCAGAAAAAATTTTCTAATTCTAATTATTTCCTAGAATTATAAGAATGTGGTAAGCTTAGGACAAACAATAATTCCGAATTCTTTAGGGAGGGCCAAACCTAAAAGTCAATTGCTAACAAAACAACAACCATCAAAAACAAATACTAACTTTGCAAAATGGAATTAAACGAAATTATAGAATTCAAATCTTCACCCATAATTAGAGAAAAACTTGCTGATATTGGTTTTTCTAAAACCTTTGCAGAAGGGGAAACCATACTTAATGAAAACGCATATATAAAAGCAATACCAATTGTAACAACTGGCAGTATTAGGGTAATGCGAACTGAAGAAGACGGTAGAGAAATTTTATTGTACTATATTAAAGCAGGTGAAAGTTGTATTATGTCTTTCTTAGGAGGATTGCATCACGATACAAGTAAAGTAAAAGCCATTGCTGAGGAAGAAACAGAAATACTATTTATACCAATTGACAAGGTAAGTCTACTTATTAAGGAATTTCCAGAGTGGTTAGATTATATTTTTCGCTTGTATCACAAACGCTTTGAAGAATTATTGGAAGTGGTAAATGCCATAGCCTTTAAAAAATTGGATGAAAGACTTTTGAATTTCATAAAAAGAAAATGTGAAATGACAAAAAGCCAAACACTATACCTTACCCACGAGCAACTGTCGAACGAATTGGGAACAGCGCGTGTGGTGGTTTCGCGTTTGCTAAAACAAATGGAGGACGAGGGTTTGGTAAAACTTGGCAGAAATAAAATTTCGCTTGTGTAACATAAGTAGCTGTGCTTTTCATTTCAATATCTGACTTTTGTAGTATAATTTTTTAAACAATTAAAACTATGAAACAAAATATGGGCACAGCTGACAAAGTAGTTAGAATACTTGTAGCTATCTTAATTGCAGGTTTGTATTTCGCAAACATCATTTCAGGCACTTTAGCAATTGTACTATTAGTTCTAGCAGGTATTTTTATACTTACTAGCTTTATAAGTTTCTGTCCTTTGTATTTGCCATTCGGCATATCTACCCGAAAAAAAGGACAATAATATGGACTTGCACAATATAGCTCTTATTGCTACAATTGGAATGATTGCTGGCCTTCTTGGCGGTATGCTAGGCTTAGGCGGTGCTATTATTATTATTCCGGCAATGGTAATGTTACTTGGTTACTCGCAACAAATGGCGCAAGGTACTGCGTTAATGATGATGGTACTTCCTGTTGGCGCGTTAGCTGCCTTTCAATATTATCAAAAAGGGTTTGTAGATGTAAAAGCGGCATTGATTATGGCGGTATTCTTTTTTGTGGGAGGTTATTTCGGTGCAAAATTTGCAACCCATATTCCACAAGATATTTTAAAGAAAACTTTTGCAGTAATGCTTGTTGTCATTGCGATAAAAATGTGGTTTCAGAAATAAATGATATTAATTATGGAAGAATTTTGGAATAATAGATACGCAGAAAAAGATTTCGCTTATGGAACGGAGCCAAACGATTTTTTAAAAGACGAATTGGAAAAACTTCCTGCAGGAAAAATTCTTTTTGTATGCGAGGGAGAAGGAAGAAATGCTGTTTTTGCGGCTAAACAAAATTGGATTGTTGAAGCGTTTGATTTGAGCAAAGAAGGAAAGAGAAAAGCAAGTTTATTGGCAAAGCAAAATAATTTATCCATCAATTACCAAATTGCCAATGCTTCTAAAATAGAATATTCTGAAAATTCATTTCATGTGGTTGTCCTTATTTATGCTCACTTTCCTGAAACAATTAGAAAATCAGTTCATGAAAAAATAATTAAATGGTTAAAACCAGGAGGCATTGTTGTTTTGGAGGCTTTTAATCCAAATCAACTCAAAAATACTAGTGGGGGACCAAAAGATTTAACAATGCTATATACAAAAGAAATAATGACTGATGATTTCAAAGATTTAATGGTTCAACAGATTTCTACTGAAACTATAGAGCTGAATGAAGGAAAATATCACATTGGAAAAGCAGATGTAATTCGTTTTGTTGGTAAAAAAATTAAATAAAAATCGTTATGTAACATAGGTAGCTGTGCAGGTAAAACCTGCATTTTATCTTTGCATCATCAAATATTATAAAAATGGAAATCAAACAATTTGAAGATAAAAATTTAGCACATTACTCCTATGCAATTGTGAGCAATGGAGAAATGGCATTGATTGACCCAGCAAGAAATCCACAGCCCTATTATGATTTTGCAAAGCAACACCATGCCAAAATTACTACTGTAATTGAAACTCATCCACATGCTGATTTTGTGAGTAGTCATTTAGAAATTCACCAAAGCACAGGTGCAACAATTTATGTAAGTAAATTATTGGGGGCAGAATATGAACATGAGACTTTTGATGGAGGCGATGCCATTGTTTTGGGTAATATTACACTTAAAGCATTAAACACACCTGGACATTCACCTGATAGTATTAGTATAATTGCTATAGATGAAAATGGGAAAGAAAACGCAGTTTTTACAGGCGACACCTTGTTTATTGGCGATTGTGGTAGACCCGATTTACGTGAACAAGCCGGTGCAATTACAGCTACACGGGCAGAATTAGCAAAGCAAATGTTTCATTCACTTCGTAATAAGTTATTGACCCTACCGGATGATGTGTTGGTATATCCTGCACACGGTGCAGGCAGTTTGTGTGGTAAAGGTTTGAGTGAACAAAACAGCAGCACAATCGGTGCAGAAAAAATAAGCAATTGGAGTTTACAAAATTTGAGTGAGGAAGAATTTGTAAAAGAATTGTTGGCAGACCAACCTTTTATTCCAAAGTATTTTCCATTTGATGTAGCTGTAAATAAAAAAGGTGCTGATGCTTATGCAACAAGTATTTCAAAAGTTCAGTACAGAGCAATTGTTAAACGCGAAACTGATGCAAATGAGTTAAATCCTAGTTTATTAATTATTGATACACGACCACAAGAGCAATTCAAAAAGGCACATTTAAAAAATGCAATCAACCTAATGAACGACACCAAATTTGAAACTTGGTTGGGCAGCATTGTAAATCCTAATGAGCCATTTTATTTGATTGCTGAAAATGATATGGTATTAAACCAACTGATTGAACGCACAGCAAAAATTGGTTACGAAAAGCAAATTGCCTTAGCTTTTGTAATGGATTATGGGAATACGGAAATGAATTTATTTGATAGTAATAACCTAAGAGATAACGAAGATGCTTTCACCATCGTTGATATCCGTAATCACTCAGAGGTAAAAAACAACAAAATATTTTCAAATGCAATACACATTCCTTTGCACGAATTGAGAGAACGCTCTAACGAAATACCAATTCACAAACCAATCGTGGTGCATTGTGCAGGTGGATACAGAAGTGCCGCAGGAAGCAGCATCATAAAATCTAAACTAAACGGAACATTGCAGGTATATGATTTAAGCGAAGCCGTAAAGCAATTTCAAAAATGAATTTTATACTAAAACATAAATTGAGCATAATTGGCATAATTGCTGGAGCGATAGGCGGTTATTTGTATTACCATTTTGTGGGCTGTGCAAGTGGCACTTGTGCCATTACATCAAAGCCATTAAACAGCACTTTATATGGAGCAATGATGGGCGGTTTGTTTCTCAATATATTTCAAAAAGAAAAATAAAAAATAGAATGACAAAATCAATTAATTACTTAGTGTTGGCAATCACATTACTTTTTTGTAGTAATGTAAAATCACAATCAACACCGTTCAATATTTATATTGAACCTATTGATATTACTGGACTTGGCGGACTTCAAGCCTATGCCTTTGGTCAGCATAGTGGTAAATGGCTAATTGTGGGAGGCCGACTTGATGGACTGCATCGCAGACAGCCGTTTGCCGCTTTTGATGTAGCAGGAAACAACAATCAATTAATCGTTATTGACCCTGTATCTCAACAAAAATGGACTGCACCAATAACTTCTCTTTCAGTTTCATTACAAGAACAATTGAGTTCAACGAATATGGAGTTTCATCAAGAAGGAAATTACCTCTATATCATTGGCGGTTATGGTTATAATACAGCAACAGCAACTAGGAAAACATTCAACAACCTAACAGCAATAGATGTTCCATCTGTTATAAATGCAGTAATAACAGGAACTTCCTTCTCAACTTACTTTAGACAAATAAGTGATCCTCAATTTGCGGTAACAGGTGGTCATCTTAAAAAGATTAACAAAACTTTTTACTTAATAGGCGGCAATAAGTTTGATGGAAATTACAATCCCATGGGCAATCCAACCTACACCCAAGTTTATACTAATGCAATACGTAAATTCAACCTGACAGACGATGGAATTACGGTTACAATAACACATTTACCAACAATTATTGACGCTACAAACTTACACCGAAGAGATTATAATGCAGTACCTCAAATATTAACAGATGGTTCAGAAGGAGTAACTGTATTTTCAGGGGTATTTCAACCAACAGTTGATTTACCATTTCTTAATTGTGTAAATATTGACAGCAATAGTTATGCAGTAAACAATACGTTTCAACAATATTACAATCATTACCACTGTGCTACCCTGCCACTTTATTCAGTTTCAAAAAATGAGATGCACAATGTTTTCTTTGGAGGTATTGCTCAATACTATGATAGTTTAGGCGTTTTAGTGCAAGACAATAATGTTCCTTTTGTAAAAACAATTGCACGAGTTACTAGAAATGCAGCAGGAACAATGGCAGAATATAAACTACCTATAGAAATGCCAAGTTTACTAGGTGCAGGTGCCGAGTTTATTCCTATAATAAGTATCCCTCATTTTGGTAATGAAGTTTTAAAATTAGATGACTTGAATGCAGACAGCACTTTGGTAGGCTACATTTATGGTGGTATAAGTAGTACCACTGCAAATATCTTTTTTACAAATACCGGAACACAAAGCAATGCGAGCAGTCAAATTTTCAAGGTTTATGTAATAAAAAATTCTACAGTTGGCGTTCACAATCTAAATGAACAAAGTATTGGAACATTAAAAATGCAAGTGTTTCCAAATCCGAATGAAGGTGACTTTGCTATCAAATTCTATTTAAAGGAATCGGCAGAAACCAAAATATCTCTATTTAGTATAGACGGTAGAAAAATAGAAGAATTCATTCTAAATAACTTAAGTGGTGGAGAAAATATCTATCAACCTAAAATTGAGAAGTCAAAATTAAAAGGAACATATGTTTTGACCATTGAAACTCTTTATGAAAAAGCAACCCAAAAAATAATTATTAATAAGTAAAAAACTATAAAAAATGAACGCAGAACAAATTATTAAAGAAAAACAAGGCACCATAATAGATGTGCGAACACCTAATGAATTTATGGGAGGAAATGTAGCAGGTTCAATCAACATTCCCTTACAAGAAATTCAGCAAAGAATGGATGAACTGAAAAACTTAAACCAACCATTGGTATTATGTTGTGCAAGCGGTAACCGAAGCGGTCAGGCAACTCATTACCTATCTCAACAAGGTATTGAATGCTGCAATGGTGGCTCTTGGTTGGATGTAAATTATTATCAATCTCAAACAATTTAAATAATGATAAACACAATAAAAAATTTACTTGGCTTTGGTCCTAAGGTGGACTATGCTGAATTAGTTAAACAAGGAGCAATAATTTTAGATGTTCGCAGCAAAGGCGAATATCAAGGAGGTCATATCAAAGGCTCAATCAACATTTCGGTAGATACTTTGAGTAGCAACTTAAACAAGCTAAAAAAAGACAAACCGATTATTACTTGCTGTGCTAGCGGAATGCGAAGTGCTTCAGCAAAAAGCATTTTAAAATCAAATGGCTTTACAGAAGTTCACAACGGAGGCGGATGGAGTAGTTTACAAAATAAACTAAATAAATAATAAAAACTAAGAACTATGAGCTTCATCGGACTTGATAAAAAGAAAACTGAAAAGTTATCAGTTAAATTAAACAATTTGTTGGCGGACTATATGATGTTCTACCAAAACACAAGAGGATTACATTGGAACATCAAAGGTGAAAAGTTCTTTGAATTGCATTTAAAGTTTGAAGAACTCTACACGAATCTTCTTTTAAAAGTAGATGAAGTAGCTGAACGGATTTTGACACTTGGCGCAACCCCACTTCATACTTTTGATGATTACCAAAATAGCGCACAAATTAAAAGCATTAAAAATGTTTCTGATGGTAAACAAGGTGTACAAACCATTTTAGAAGCATTTGAAATTATCATTGTAAAACAAAGAGAACTTTTAAATCTTTCAGCGGATGCAAGTGATGAAGGAACTAATGCACTTATGAGTGATTATATTAGAGAGCAGGAAAAATTAGTTTGGATGTATTCATCATACTTAAACAAATAAAAAATGAAAGAAAGAATTTTAAACAACTGGACATTTATGAGAGCATTATACCTTTTAATGGGTATTGCTGTAATTGTTCAATCTGTAATGAGCCAACAATGGTTTGGCGTGGCATTCGGTGGCTACTTTGCTTCTATGGGTTTGTTTGCTTTTGGATGTGCCACAGGAAATTGTTATGGTGGAAATTGTGCAACAGAACCGCAGCAAAAATCAAATACCACCATTCAAGATGTAGAATTTGAAGAAGTAAAACCGAAATAATATGGCAGCTACATTTTCAGAAATAATTAACAGCGAAACACCAACATTGGTAGATTTTTTTGCAGAGTGGTGCGGACCATGCAAAATGATGAAACCCATTTTGGAGGAATTGAAATCTAAAATTGGAGATAAAGCTAAAATAATAAAAATTGATGTAGATAAAAATCAGCAAGTAGCGAATACCTATAAAATACAAGGTGTGCCAACTCTTATGCTTTTCAAAAAAGGAGAGATTAAATGGAGACAATCTGGAGTTGTTTCAGCAAATAATCTTGAACAAATTATCAATCAATATTCAAACTAAATGAGAAAACTATTTGCAATCGCTTTATTAGCAATTCTATTCAACAGTTGTGGTAGTGAACAAACCAACTCGACAACCAAGACTAACCTTTCAGCAATAGAGTTTGCAGAAAAATTAAAGGAAATGCCAACCGCAACAATTATTGATGTTCGGACAATAGATGAATTTTCAAAAGGACATTTGGCGAACGCATTAAATTACGACTGGAACGAAAATGAATTTGATAAACAAATTGCTCTACTTGACAAATCAAAACCTATTTTTATTTATTGTTTAAGTGGAGGTAGAAGTTCATCTGCTGCAAGCAAAATGCGTTCAGAAGGTTTTACAGTATATGAATTAGACGGAGGTATAATGAAATGGAGAGGTGCGAACTTACCCGAAACAACCGACAACACAGTTATATCTAACGGAATGACTAAAGAAGAATTTGACGCATTGCTCAATTCTGATAAACTAGTACTAATAGACTTTTATGCCGAATGGTGTGCACCTTGCAAAAAAATGAAACCATACTTAGATGAAATTTCAAAAGATATGGCAGACAAAGTTGTTATAATCCGCATTAATGCAGACGACAATCAAGCCCTTTGCAAAGAATTAAAAATAGATGTACTACCAGTTTTACAACTCTACAAAAACAAAACGCTCAAATGGACAAATTCTGGTTTCATTGAAAAAGCTGAAGTATTAAAACAACTACAATAAACTGTGTGACAATTGAAGTAAATTTTGTGCCACGTTTGACATTTATATTAATAAATGAATCTAATAATTTTCTAAATTATGGTTCATATTAAGTGCATTGCTTTCAGAAAATTTTCTGCTTAGCAATTGATAACTTTTTAGCTTTAGCCTGAGGTTGTTATTAAAACAAACTTTTAAAATAATCCCCTCATCAAGACTACTCAAAATTTATCATTTGAGTTGAGTTGACAGAACAAAATTAAATGGATTAAATAGGTATATAAATTCAAAAAAATTAAGGGCACTTTTAATCTCGGCAAATGAACTTGTATAAACGGACGAAAAAAACAAGCAACATAAAATGCACCTATTAAATTGGCTATTTATTTGTTAAATAATTAATTACATTTTATTAAAAGTAATTTTGTATCAATAAAAATAGCGCATAAAATTACCCTACACTTCCCTATTAACTCCATCAATTGAAAAAGCAGGAATACAAATACTCCAATAGTCAGCACTTTCGGTAAAAGGGTTGCTATACCTAATTTTAGCACCAGCTTTAATTAAAATAGTTTGCCCTGCTTCTATAATTACTATTTCACCATCTATTTCTATTTGCTTTTTACCTTTTATCATTATGGTAACTTCATCAAAATTAGGTGTTTGGTGAGGTTCGCTCCAACCCGCAGGAGCTATCATGTGCGCCACACTGAACTTACTTTCGGCAGTGCTTGCCAAACCAAAATGTTCTTCTATTAACTTACCATCGATAGTTGGCACTTTAAATGGTTCATTTTGAATTTTATAATTTTTCATTAGTTTGATTAGAATTTCTACCCCATAAAAATAATATTTTAAAATTAATAAGCGTATTCTTGCCAAAAATATTTCAAAAAATGACTATTACCCTATTTATCATTATCGCAACTTGCCTAATAAGTTTTTTGTGCTTTAATAATGAAGAATCGAAAATGAAATTAATATTTCATCCATACACTATTAACAAGGATAAAAGCCAATGGATGCGATTTATTAGTGGTGGTTTTATTCATGCCGACTTTTTGCATTTGGGTTTTAATATGTATGCGCTCTATGGTTTTGGTGAAGTTTTGGAACGCAGCTTTTTTCCAATGGTTTTTGGTAATTATTACAAGCTTGCATACATCCTTTTTTATTTAAGTGCCATTGCCTTTTCTGATGTTTATACTTATTTTAAACATAAAAATAATTCAAGTTATTATTCGCTTGGCGCATCTGGTGCTGTTTCAGCAGTAGTTTTTGCTTGTATATTATTTGCTCCCAATTTATTAATTATGGGTATGCCTGGATGGCTTTATGGTTTAATTTACTTGGGATTTTCTAGCTATGCTTCTAAACGTAATTTAGGAAACATTGCCCACGATGCACATATTTGGGGCTCCATTTATGGTTTATTATTACCATTAATATTTAAACCAACTTTGTATTTTGAATTTATTAATAATATTCTACATTAAAAAACAAAACCTATCCTAATATCTAATGGATTTGAATAAAAACTAGTTTTGGAATCATATAATAAATCGTATAAAACTACAATATAAACACCCGTTCCTCCCGGCATATAACCACCTCCAACAAAAGCACTGTTGCTAAACTTTGAAACATCTAACCCTGATAATTCATCATAAATTTTATAACTCAATCCCAAATATTCAACATGTGCAAATATATTATCGTTAATTAGGTATCTGCTAAAAACACCTGGCCCAAATGCATTTATTGATTGAGTAAAATTTTTTCCAGAAGTGAATTGATAAGTGCGTGAACTATAAATATATAATGGACATAAACCAGCTTGAAATTTATCGGTTATTTTATAACCAACCATAGGTTGAATCATAAAAAAGGAAGACACATTACCCAAACTTCCACCAATATTTCCACCATAAATCATTTTATCTTTCCAACTATCATTGCTTCCATAAGTTTCGTTAGCTTGCTTTTGTTCTTCTACTTTTTGTTTATCTAACTCAGGTGTTTTACGTTGTGCAAAGGCTGTATTTATTAAAAAAGCTGCAGATAAAATCGTTAAAACTATTCTATTCATAATATGATGTTAATTAATTGGCTCAAATTTATTACGTTTATTTTGGTTATTTCAATCCTTAATTCTTAATTTGACAACATTCAAACTAATTAAGTTGCATTATGACAAAAGTACACAATTTTTCAGCAGGTCCCGCTATTTTACCTCAATCAGCTATAGATGCTAGTATTGAAGCTTTAAAAAACTTTTCGGGAACAGGTTTATCTTTAATTGAAGTAAGCCATAGAAGTAAAGAATATGAAGCAGTGGTAGAAGAAGCTTGTCAATTAGTGAAAGAAATTTTAAATTTAAGTGATGAGTATGCTGTTTTATTTTTACAAGGTGGTGCTTCTACTCAATTTGATATGATTCCAATGAATTTATTAGACGAAGGCGAAACAGCTGCTTATGTAAATACGGGCGTTTGGGCTAGTCGTGCTATTAAAGAAGCAAAAATGTTTGGAAACGTAAATGTATTGGCAAGTAGCGAGGATAAAAACTTTAATTATATTCCTAAAAACTACACCATTCCAAGCGATGTAAAATATTTTCATTGCACAAGCAATAATACCATTTATGGTACTGAAATGTTTGAATTTCCTAAAACGGAAGTTCCATTAATTTGTGATATGAGTTCAGATATTTTTAGTCGCCCTTTTGATGCAAGCCAATTTGATATGATATATGCTGGTGCGCAAAAAAATATGGGACCTGCAGGAACTACTTTGGTGATAATGAAAAAGAGTTTGGTAGGCAAAGCAAAACGTAAAGTACCTACTATGCTAGATTATAAACCGCATGTAGAAAATGGAAGTATGTATAATACACCAAGTGTATTTGCCATATTTGTTTGTATGCATACTTTACGTTGGATTAAGGAAATGGGATTAGAAGCAATGGAAGTAAGAAATAAAGCTAAAGCTAATTTATTATATGCCGAAATTGACAGAAATCCATTGTTTGAGGGTACTGTAGTTAAAGAAGACAGAAGTCGCATGAATGTGAACTTTGTTACTACCAATAAAGAACACGAAGCTGAGTTTTTAAAATTCTGCGAAAGCAAAAACTTAAGTGGTTTAAAAGGACACCGTTCAGTTGGTGGTTTACGTGCCAGTTTATACAATGCGTTACCTATTGAAAGTGTTCAAGTTTTAGTTGATACCATGAAAGAATTTGAAGCCCTTAAAAATGGTTAATTTAGTTAATAAGGTTGATTGGTTTAATTAAGTTATGTTTTCAAATTTTGAAGAATTAGAAGCGTGGAAAGAATGCAGAAAACTTAGACAAATGATTTCTGTTTTGACTAAATCGTTTCCTGAAACAGAAAAATTTAGACTTACTGACCAAATTTTAAGATCATCAAAATCTAGTTGTGCTAATATTGCAGAAGGACATGGAAGGTATCATTATCAAGAAAATATACAATTCTGTAGAATTGCAAGAGGTTCACTTACTGAAACTCATAACCATTTAACAGATGCTTTGGATGAAAAATACATTTCAAATGAAGATTTTGAAACTCATGTAACCCAAATAAAACTTTGTATTCGAATTTTAAATGGATATATCAACTATTTAGAAAAACAAAAAATAAGTAAGTAAATTTTATAAAAACCTATTAACCTATAAACTTAATCAACACATCAACCTTAAAAAACTATGATAAAAATATTAGCAAATGATGGCATTGATGCCAATGGAAAAAAGATACTTGAAGATGCTGGTTTTACAGTTATTACTGAAAAAATTGCACAAGAAAATTTGTTAACCGAATTAAATAATTTTGACGCTATTTTGGTGCGTAGTGCCACAAAAGTTCGTAAAGAATTAATCGATGCTTGCCCTAATTTAAAGTTAGTTGGACGTGGTGGTGTAGGTATGGATAATATTGATGTAGAATATGCCAAAAACAAAAGCATTAAGGTAATCAATACACCGGCTTCTTCATCGGTAAGTGTGGCGGAATTGGTATTTGCCCATATATTTTCAGCAGCACGTTTAATTCAAATAACAAATCGAGTAATGCCCACTGAAGGAAATACCAAATTTAACGATTTGAAAAAAGTAGCATCCAACGGTATTGAATTACAAGGTAAAACCATGGGTATTTTTGGTTTTGGTCGTATAGGGCAAGAAGTAGCAAAAATGGCTATTGGCTTAGGAATGCATGTTTTGGCATTTGACCCATATGTAGATAAAGTGGATATAAGTTTAAATTTGCCCGCATTAGGCCAAAATAACTCTCGCATTAAGGTTACCATTAACACAGTAAGCGATGAAAGTGTATTAACTCACGCTGATTTTATTACTTTCCATTTACCTTTTAACGAAGGCGATAAACCCATTGTAGATGGAGCTAAAATGGCTAAAATGAAACGTGGTGTTGGTTTAGTTAATTGCTCACGAGGTGGTGTTATAAGCGAAAGTGATTTATTAGCCGCCTTAAACTCTGGTCAAGTTGGATTTGCAGGATTAGATGTTTTTGAAAAGGAACCACCTGTTAATATGGATATTTTAAAACACGATAATGTAAGTTTAAGTCCACACATTGGAGGAAGTACCAAAGAAGCGCAAAACCGCATTGGTATTGAGCTAGCCGAAAAAGTAATTGAATTTTTTAAGAACTAATTTTATAATTAAGAAAAGTCGTTTTAGTTGAACTAAAACGGCTTTTTTTATTCTTTAGCCAATCCGGCTTTGTACACTTCAAGACAGCGTTTGCGGGCAAACTCATGGTTTACAATAGGTTTGGTATAAGTTGAAAATAAAACCTCAGGTACCCATTTTTTGATGTATTCGCCTTTTTTATCAAATTTTTCGGTTTGTAAGGTGGGGTTAAATACTCTAAAATATGGAGCAGCATCGGTACCCGAACCTGCTGCCCATTGCCAACCACCATTATTTGCACTTAAATCAAAATCTAATAATTTTTGAGCAAAATAAGCCTCTCCCCAACGCCAATCTGTTAATAAGTGTTTGGTTAAAAAACTTGCCACAATCATGCGCACACGGTTATGCATAAATCCTGTAGTATTCAATTCGCGCATTCCTGCATCTACAATTGGGTAACCTGTATTTCCTTCGCACCATTTTTTAAAATCTACTTCATTATTAACCCATTTTATCCTATCGTATTCAGGTCTAAATGCTCCTTTAACCACATGAGGAAAATGATGTAAAATCATCATATAAAAGTCGCGCCAAATAAGTTCATTTAAAAATGTTTCGCTTACATCTTTACATTTTCGTGCTTTTTCGCGTATGCTAATGGTTCCAAATCTGAAGTGAACGCCTAACCTGCTTGTGCCTATTATTGCAGGGAAATTTCTATTATCGGAATAGTTTTTTATTATGGCTAAAGTGGTTTGTTTTGATGGAAATTCAAAATCACATTTTGTGAAACCCATTTGCTCCAAACTGATTAAAGTTTGTGGGTTTGGTACTTTATAAAAGTTTTGGAAATACTTTTCGTTTGGATAAGCTTTTAAGTAATAATCATTCAATTTGGCTTTCCACTTTTTAGAGTATGGAGTAAAAACGGTGTAAGGTTTTCCATCATCTTTAGTAACCTCAGTTTTTTCAAAAATACATTGATCTTTAAAAGTTAAAAAATCAATGCCTTTTGTTGCTAATAGTTTTTTTACTTGCTCATCACGCTCAGTGGCATAAGGCTCATAATCGTGGTTGGTAAATACCTTTTTTACATTGTATTGTTTGAAAATATTTTGCCAAATGGCTATTGGGTCGCCATATTCTACTTGAATATCTGTTCCTAATTGGTTGTATTCAGCTTTTAACTCAGCTATTTGCTCATGTATAAAAGTTACCCTTTTATCTTCCTTATCTTCTAATTTATCTAAAATATTTTTATCAAAAATAAACAAAGGCAATACAGGTAAACCACTTTTTAAAGCGTGGTATAAGCCAGCATTATCAGTATTTCTTATATCTCTGCGGTGCCAAAAAATGGCAATTTCTGTACTCATTTTAGTAAATTACTTTTTGTAAATATTATTCAAAGCTTCATTAACAGTTTCAAATTCAAATTTAAAACCTGCATTTATGGTTTTTTTAGCCGAAATATTTTGACTCATCAATATAACAGCAGCCATTTCTCTAAAAATTAATTTTAAAGCAAAAGCCGGAACATTAGGCATAAAAAATGGTCGGTGTAATGCCTTGGCAATTTGTTTAGTTATTTCGAAATTGGTAACTGGGTTTGGAGCTACTGCATTGTATACACCATTTAAATTTTCTTTTTTAGCAGCAAACAAAAATAAGTCAGCTAAATCGTTAATATGAATCCAACTGGTTATCATTTTACCATTGCCTAAAGCGCTTGCAAAACCGAATTTGGCTGGGGCCGCTACTTTTTGCAAATAACCTCCAACAGCACTTAAAACAATGCCAATACGCAATTTAACTACGCGTATTCCAATACTTTCAAATTGATTTACTGCATTTTCCCAATCTTTAGTTAATGTGGCTAAAAAATCTTTTCCTTGTTCACTTTCTTCGTTTAGCAAAAGGTCGTTTTGATTTTTATAAATTCCAATGGCGGAGGCCGCCACTATTACTTTGGGTTTATTAGTCAAATTTTTAACTGAATCAAAAAGCAGTTGCGTTGATTTTATTCTGCTATCAATTAGTTCTTTTTTACGTTTTTCGGTCCAATTTTTTTCGGCAACACCTGCTCCCGCAAGGTGAATTATGGCATCAACATCAGTAAAACAATTGCTATCAATTTCATTTTTATCAATATTCCAACCAAAACAGCTTACATTTTTTTGTTCTTTTTTCGAACTTGTTAGCCAATTAACTTGCTCATTTTGAGCTAAAATTTTGTTGGTAATAACCTTTCCTACTAATCCACTTCCTCCTGAAATTAAGTATTTCATACATTTTTTGTTTAATATCGAAACATATTGCAGCAATTAATGTTTAAAAAATAATAAAAATAAAACACAACATAAAAATTGGCCAATTTTTCAATCAAAGATATCGAATCCTTAACTGGCATAAAAGGCCACACATTGCGCATTTGGGAGCAGCGATATGGAATTATTAAACCAAAACGTACTGAAACCAATATACGTTATTATGATGATGATGATTTAAAATTATTATTGAGTATCAGTATTTTAAATGAACATAATTTTAAAATTTCGGAAATTGCGAAAATGACAGAAGCCGAAATTTCGGAAGCTGTTTTAAAACTAACTACTGCTACAGGCGAATTTGCTAATCATATAAAAAATCTTATTTCATCTATGATGATGTTTGATGAAGTAGATTTTCATGGTAAATTAAATATTTACATAGCCGAATATGGTTTGGAAGAGACATATATAAAAATACTTTTACCATTTCTAGTGGAGGTAGGAATACTATGGCAAATCGGTTCTATTCAACCATCGCACGAGCATTTTGTTACTAATATAATTAAACAAAAACTTTTTGCCTCAATAGACAGTCAAATTGGAAACAAAGGAGAATGTAAAAAGAAATTTTTGCTTTTTTTACCTGAAACAGAAACGCACTCATTAAGTCTCTTATTTGCAAATTATGTTATTCGTTCAAGAGGCCACGATGTTATATTCTTGGGTCAAGAAGTTCCTTTAGAAGATTTAAAAAATGCTTTTAAAAATGAGGCTCCCGATTATATTTATACTACTGCTACTATTGCTCACTTAAAAATTTCGATGCAAGAAATGCTTGATTTTTTAAGCAGTAATTGGCCTCATTCCCAAATATTGGTTTCTGGCTATCAATTTTTAATGGCTGATTTAAATATTCCTCAAAATGTATATTTACTTAAAAAAGCTGAAGAATTTATTGATTTCATCAATGGCATTTCAGTAGAATATGTAAGAAATAGTTAGCAATTTTTGATTTAAGGATTGTTAAATGGTTGAATTGTTAGATGGTTAAATTGTCTAACCTAGTTAACCAGCAACTCACCAACGCGTAACTCATCAACCATCAACTCTAAACTCGCAACAAATAAAACTTGAACTCGCAACTTTCAAACCTTTAACTCGCAACTATTTCATCATTTCGTTGGCTAATTCTTCTTCGTCTTTTACCATTTTATAAGCAGCACCTAATTCAAATAGTTTATCGCTCATTTCTTCTTTCACTATTTGTCTTACACGCATGGTAATTCGCATTTCACCTTGATTTACGGTATATTCCAAAAGTCCTCCATCTAATTTTGAAAAAATTTCATCTTGTTCATTACCCATGTTTATCTTCGGTATTTCACTATTGAACCAATATTCACTTACTGTTGATTTTCCATTTAAAATGGAAGTTACAATTGCTTTAGTGCCAATATAACCAGTAATCATTTTGGTTTCTTTCGTAATTTCTACAGTAATTTTTACTTTATTGGTATCGGCAAGTGCATTTTTTACCTCTTCGTCCGTTTTTTTAAAGGCAACTTTTTTCTTTTTTTCAATGTTATTGAAGGCAAATACAAATTCTTTTTTTTGAATATCTCTTATGATTATCATTTTGCCGAAAGGAGTTGGCGTTTCTATTCTGGTTTTACTTTCTTTAAAATAAGCCGTGGCATCTTTAGGCAACATACTAGCCATCATTTTTTTTTGTTCTGCAGGTATATCCGGAAAATCCATTTCGTAATAAATTTTTCCTTGTTTAATAACATTTTGAGCAATAAGTATTTGTGTAAATACAATAAAAAATAATGGTAAAATAACTCGTTTCAGCATATTGCAATTAATTATAAATATTTGGATTGTAATTAACCATTTATCCAAAATACATAATCTAAACTTAAATGAACTAAATTAGTGTATGGTTTTTAGTAAAATCTATTATTTTCGCCCAATATCATCAATAGTGCAAATATGGAAATTGTAGAAAAATATACTCCTGTAAATAAAATAAGAATTGTAACCGCTGCTGCTTTGTTCGATGGACATGATGCTGCCATAAACATTATGCGCAGAATTATCCAATCAACTGGTGCTGAGGTAATACATTTAGGACACGACAGAAGTGCGGAAGAAGTAGTAGATACTGCCATTCAGGAAGATGCCAATGCAATAGCCATGACTAGTTACCAAGGTGGACACGTGGAGTATTTTAAGTTTATGCACGATTTACTGCAAGAAAAAGGTTGCGGACATATAAAAATATTTGGAGGTGGCGGAGGTGTAATTTTACCTACCGAAATTGCTGAACTTCATGCTTACGGAATTTCAAGAATTTACTCTCCTGATGATGGGCGTGCTATGGGATTGCAAGGCATGATTAACGATATGCTTCAGCAATCTGATTTTGCCACTGGCGCAAATTTACTAGCCGATGCAAAAGAAATTAACCAAAAAGTAAAAGAACAAGATTATAAATCGATTGCTAAATTAATCTCCGCAGCCGAAAATTTCCCTGACGAATTTCACAAGGTATTCAACGTAGAGACGTTGCATGCAACGTCTGTTCAAACCCCAATTCTTGGTATTACCGGAACAGGTGGTGCAGGAAAATCATCATTGGTAGATGAATTGGTGCGTAGGTTTTTGATGGATTTTGAAGATAAAAGCATTGCAATTATTTCTGTTGACCCTAGTAAACGTAAAACTGGTGGTGCATTGTTAGGCGATAGAATTAGAATGAACGCAATCAAAAATCCTCGTGTTTATATGCGTTCATTGGCTACTCGTCAAAGTAATTTGGCGTTATCAAAATATGTAAAAGAAGCCATTGATGTAATCAAAGCTGCACAATTTGATTTGATTATTTTAGAAACTTCGGGCATTGGCCAAAGCGATACTGAAATAATTGAACACAGCGATATGAGTTTGTATGTAATGACACCTGAATATGGTGCTGCTACACAACTTGAAAAAATTGATATGCTTGATTTTGCCGACATCATTGCATTAAATAAATTTGATAAAAAAGGTTCGTTAGACGCATTGAGAGATGTAAAAAAACAATACCAACGAAACCATCAGTTGTTTGATAAAAACCCTGATGATATGCCTGTTTTTGGTACTATTGCTTCGCAGTTTAACGACCCCGGAATGAATAGATTGTATAAATCTATCATGAATAAATTGGTGGAGAAAACGGGTGCTAATTTGAAATCAGATTACCACATCAGCGAGGAAATGAGTGAAAAGATTTACATCATTCCGCCTGCAAGAAACCGTTACTTATCTGAAATTTCAGAGAACAACCGTAACTATGATAAATGGGTTGCTAAACAATCTGAAATTGCTGATAAATTATTTGGTTTAAAATCATCAATCGAAACCATTGCGGCCTCTAAAATGGATAATAAAGACCGTTTATTAAAAGGTTTAGAAGAAGCATATCAAACAGTAAACTTAGATTTAGATCCTCGTAATAAAATATTGCTTGAAACTTGGAGCGAAAAAATTGCTCAATACCAAAACGAGTTTTATATTTTTAAAGTGCGTGATAAAGAAATCAAAATTAAAACACATTCTGAATCCTTATCGCATTTGCAAATACCAAAAGTTGCTGTACCTAAATTTAAAGGTTGGGGCGATATTTTGCGTTGGTCGTTGCAAGAAAATTTCCCTGGCGAATTTCCATACACTGCGGGTATTTATCCGTTTAAGCGAGAAGGCGAAGACCCAACTAGAATGTTTGCCGGTGAAGGCGGACCAGAAAGAACCAACAAACGTTTTCATTATGTGAGTAAAGGCATGCCAGCAAAACGTTTAAGTACTGCCTTTGATTCGGTTACTTTATACGGACAAGACCCTGACCACAGACCAGATATTTATGGAAAAGTAGGTAATTCAGGTGTGAGTGTTTGGAGTTTAGATGCAGCTAAAAAATTGTATTCAGGCTTTAATCTTGCTGACCCTAAAACTTCGGTATCCATGACCATTAATGGGCCTGCGGCAATTATTTGTGCATTTTTCATGAATGCTGCCATTGATCAACAATGCGAGATTTACATCAGACAAAATGGTTTGGAAGCTGAAGTAAATGAAAAATTAGAAGCCATTTTTAAAGCAAGAGGAACAGCAAGACCAACTTATAACGAAGAAATTCCAGAAGGAAATGATGGCCTAGGTTTAATGCTTTTAGGCGTTACAGGCGATATGGTTTTGCCAGCCGATGTATATCAAAAAATTAAGGTAGAAACTTTAAAACAAGTTCGCGGAACGGTTCAAGCTGATATTTTAAAAGAAGACCAAGCACAAAATACTTGTATATTCTCAACCGAGTTCTCATTACGCGTAATGGGCGATGTACAGCAATATTTTATCAATAATGCAGTGCGTAATTTTTATTCGGTTTCTATAAGTGGATACCACATTGCCGAGGCAGGTGCAAACCCAATTACGCAATTGGCTTTAACGCTTTCAAACGGATTTACTTTTGTAGAATATTACCTAAGCCGTGGAATGAATATTGATGATTTTGCGCCAAATCTTTCATTCTTCTTTAGTAATGGAATTGACCCTGAATATTCAGTAATTGGAAGGGTAAGTCGTAGAATTTGGGCCAAAGCCATGAAGTTAAAATATGGTGGAAACGAACGCAGCCAAATGATGAAATACCATATTCAAACAAGTGGTAGAAGTTTGCATGCGCAAGAAATTGACTTTAACGATATTCGTACAACCTTACAAGCACTTTACGCCATTTACGACAACTGTAATTCGTTACACACCAATGCGTATGATGAAGCCATCACAACGCCAACGGAAGAATCTGTGCGTAGGGCAATGGCTATTCAGTTAATCATTAACCGTGAGTTAGGTTTGGCTAAAAACGAGAATCCTTTGCAAGGTTCGTTTATCATTGAAGAATTAACTGATTTGGTAGAAGAAGCTGTATTGGCTGAGTTTGATAAAATTAACGAGCGTGGTGGTGTGTTAGGTGCCATGGAAACCATGTACCAACGCAATAAAATACAAGAAGAAAGTATGTATTACGAAATGTTAAAACATACGGGCGAATATCCAATTATTGGGGTAAATACTTTTTTAAGTTCAAAAGGTTCACCAACAGTTATTCCGCAAGAAGTAATTCGTTCAACCACTGAAGAGAAAGAATTCCAAATAACAATGTTGAATCAATTAAAGCAAAGCAACGAAGAAAAAGGAAAAGAAATGTTGGCTAAAATTCAACAAGTAGCAATCCATAACGGAAACATATTTGAAGCCTTAATGGAAACAGTAAAATACTGCTCATTAGGACAAATTACCAACGCCTTATTTGAAGTAGGCGGGCAGTACAGAAGGAATATGTAAGCGGAGATTTCGATATTGTCCCAAATGAGTATGACTTATAGAATACTTGAAATCAAAGAATTATTAGATGTAAAAACTATGAAAAGAAATTTAAAGTTAAAAAAAGCAATATTTATTGTTTTTATAATATACGCTGATATAGTATTTTCTCAAAATTACATTTTACCAAAAACATTGGTAATTGAAAAAAACAATTTATCTCAGAAACATATCAAAGAACAGTTAGTTCTTTTTAAAAACAATAATGAATTTAAAACTGAGGATTATTTTAAAATAGAAAATACAATTTATAATTGTAACTTATTAGTAAATGAAAAATTAAAACATTGTGATTTAGAGTTTGAAAATTATAATAATAAAAAGAAGGATTTAATTAGATACGGGGATATTAAAAAATTAAAAGAACAAATTTTAGAACTTGAAAAAAGCAAGGAGAAAATCAAGATTCAATTAGACAATGAACTTGAAAATGTAAATATTAAAGGCCTTTTTTTATTTTTTGTTCAAGGGATGAATCCATATGAAAAACCCTCTGATCCAGAGATAAACTCAATTGCAATAAGAGAAATATCCCCTATTGCAATTGAAGATTTGAATGGAATTTTTATTAATTCGTTTACGGAAATTTTTAAAAGCGAAAAAAGCAGTTTATATCAAAAATATATTATAGCTAAAGTTAGTGGAGTACTAAAAATTGAGGAAGTTAGGTTTAGTCAATTTGTAAATAAATTTTCTGGTTTTTTTATTATTGTAAAATGTAATGTTTCTCCATTAAAATCAAACATAATTACATCAAATAAAATTTATAATAATTTGCAAAAAAAGTATACAGTTGTTAATTTGTTGAAATGTGATTCAATTTATGAAAAAATAAGTATGTTTGATTTGTCAGATAATGATATTTCAATAATAAACTCATACATTAAGAGTAATTTAGAAATTATTAATCACGAAAATTTGATATCAAAAGAAGATCAGAAAAGAATAATTAGATATACAAATCAAAAATTAGAGGAAATTGAAGAGGAAATATTATTACTTCAAAAGAAATTAGATTTTAAAATATTTAATATAAAACAAATTATTAATACTAATTCTGAAATAAAATATAGTTTAAATAATATAGAAGATGCTATTGAGAATACTCTTAAATTTTTTAACATAAAATTAAAAGAAAATAGACTTGAATATTATTCAATAAAGGAGAATGAACTTGTTTCAGTTTATGATGTAAAAATAACTAGTCATAACGATTTTAATGACGATATTTCTAATCAAACATTAGAAATTTTAGAAAATATAAAAGAAAAATATTCTTTTGTTGAAGAATATTTAAAAGAGCAAGTGATGTATAATAGTGAAATGACACTTAATAACGAGGGACTAACAAAGAAGAAATATCGTGAAATTGAGAAAATTTGGCTTTATATTATACCGGATAATGGAGTATATAGGATAACAGTAGTAGCGAAATTTAATTTTATAGCAAAATTAAAAATTACAGATAAAGATAAGTTTAATTTAATTTGTAGTAAAGAGTCATTTGTTAAAAATGATTTAATTGGACTAACAGAAGGTTTAATAAGCTTAAGTTATAATTTACAAAATATTGAAGATGAAATTACTTCAAGTTATTTAGATGAGATTCCGAGAGGTGATTATTATATAAAAAGCGATTATCGTGATAAAAAATCATTTCGAAAAGTTATAAATGTAACCTTCAATAAAAACAGCTTACTGCGAGTTCAGTCAGTGAAAGACTCAAACTCAAATTCACAAACAACAGAATTAACCCGAATAATTTTCTCAAATGTATTATATGGTTTAAATTCATTTGATACTTTACAATATTACAAAAGTTGTAATATTTCTGAACAAACTCAAAATTTTAAGTTTATATTCAATAATATAGAAATCTTGGAACCTTTCGAAAAGATTGCTGTAGGTCACATTTATGATTTATTATTTAATGTAGTTTATTCTAATGAATTGTTAGATTCAACTAAAAATAACATAAAGTTTTGCCAAAGCAATCAAAGCATTAAAGAAAATTTAGTAGATAAAATTAATAAATTTGGATCTATTTATGATAAAGAAAAATTCAACAATTGTGTTAATAAAGTTTTAGGAAAATATAATTAATTCAAACTTTTTATTTTAACAAATATAATATTTGTAATCATTAATGTTTAATGGAAACAGTAAAATACTGCTCATTAGGACAAATTACCAATGCCTTATTTGAAGTTGGTGGACAGTATAGAAGAAACATGTAAGGATTTGTGATTTTTGAATGATGCTTTTTGAATGATGGTTGCGGAGCTTGTCGAGGCATGAATGATTTTCGAACAGATGAGAAGGTGTAGAGACGTTTAATTAAACGTCTCTACAGAAGCAGAATCAATCAAATTTTGAATGGCAACCTCGATTTTGCTAAAATAATATTGAAATGAATTTATTGGAAATGTATTAGCCATTACAACAATAAAAATTTTCTATTATTATTGAATTGTGATTTAAAAAATTATGCTTGAAGAAAATTTATCATTTACCAATAAATCAGTTAAAAGTAAATTCAATTTAATTATAGGTTTAGCAATTGTATTAATAGTTGGTGGAATCGGTAGTTTATTATACAATTTTATAGATAAAGGACTCTTTATTCCTGTTTGTATTGGTGGATTTATCAGTGCTTATATTTTCAATTACAATAGTTTTAATAAAATAACTATTACACCAAATGGTATTGTTTTTTTAAACACGTTTTTCAAAAGGAAACATTATTTTGGGTTTTCAGAAATAACCAAATTCAAAAGCAATATCAGCACAAATACCATTACTAACGAGAAGAGTTTTACTATAATTGAACTTGAGTTTGGAGACAAATTATCAATAAACCTCAATGAACAAGATTTTGATGATTTTGAATTATTAAAACATACCATTCATTCAAAAATAATAACAGAAAGAAGTATTTCTAATTAAACTCAATCAATTATTCTAAAAGACTTTTACCTTCTCCTGGTATCACAAACTTGAATAATTTTCCAGTTTCCGTTTTCATAAAATAGTTGAAAAGCATCTACTCCTTTATGCGAGAATTTACCATTTACATAAAATTCATAATCAGCCCAAACACTTGCCATGGGGTAATCTACTTTTATATCAAATTGAGTAATGCGTTCTTCTATTTGTAAGTTACGTTTTTTTATAGTTAACACTTGTAGTAAAAAACTATCTACAGATTCGTTTTCAAGCGCAGTAATATTTGTTTTATTGTTTAAAAGGGCAGTTTGAAATCTTGCAGTTTTATGCAAACATTTGTTAATTATACTGGTATCGCTTTTTTGCATTCCTTCAAAAAATAACAAAATGGTTTCTTTAATGTTGGTTTTGTATGTTTGTGTAAAACCCGAATAAGGAACTACAAATAATAAAAGTACCCAAAAATTTCTCATAATTTTTAAAATTAAATTTTTTCAATAATAGATAAAACCAGAAATTATAAATCATTGCATATATTGAGTGGCGTCATGTTTTATAAAAATCAAAAAAATCAATTTGCACCTTAATAAAATACCTGTATTATGATACGTTTTGATTTTATAGAAGCCAATAAAGAAAAGTACCGTGAAAAATTTTTAACTGCAAAACCATTTCCTCATATTGCTATTGATGGACTTTGCGATGTAGTTAAATTAACTGAATTATATAATAATATTCCAGAAATTGAAACTTCGAGTGCTGATTATGTTTTTGCGAAAAATAAGTTTGAAAAATCAAAGTTTAAGGAATTAGGTGGCGTATTTGAAGAACTTTACAACGATTTAACCAGTTTGAGATTTAAAATTTGGATTTCATATATTACCAATGAAAATGTTTTTATAGATGATACTTTTTATGGTGGAGGAATTCACCAAGGGCGTGAAGGCAGTTTTTTAGATATGCATGCTGACTTTAACTATCATCCATTGGTTGAAACTTGGTATCGTAATTTAAACTTATTGCTTTATATCAATAAAGATTGGCAAGAAAACTATGGCGGGCATTTACGTTTGGAAGATGAACGCACTGGAGTAAAAACCGAAGTTGGAGTTCCCTTTAACCGTTTGGCTATCATGCATTGCAGGTCTTACACCTTACATGGTTATGATCCAATCAATTTTCCAAAAGGAACTGCTCGCACTTCCATAGCGGCTTATGCTTATACGGTTCATGAAAATAATTTTGAAGCTCCACGAACTACTGTTTGGCATGTTAAAAAAGACAATCCAATAAAATATGCTTTATCAAAAATTTGGGTTCCAGCAGTAAAACTAAAAAGTATGTTTTTGAAAAGCAACACTGCTAATCACTAATAATTAACTAATTAACAAAAAGCTGTTGTAAAATATACCAGCTTTTTTTGTTGGTAAACTTTACAACAAAACACTTTTAGTTTTTATAAGTTTGTACCGTTATGGAATGGAATAAATTAAATGAACTAGAGCAATTAGAAGAAATAAATAAAGCTTCATTTGAAGCCCCAGTAATGATTTTTAAACACAGTACACGTTGCAGTATCAGTTCAAGTGCACTAAATAGAGTTGAGCGTAATTGGAATAATGAACAAGATGATATTAAAGTAAAACCTTATTACCTTGATTTAATTTCGTATCGTAATGTTTCGAACGAAATTGCTAAAAAATGGAATATTGAACATCAATCGCCTCAAGTATTGATTATTAAAAATGGAACTTGTATTTATACTGAAACTCATATGGCTATAAATTATGATGAAATAATAAATTTAAAATGATTTAAATATACTATAAAATAGCTTAATATTGAACTACCAAAAAATTTAAAAATGCAAATAGATATAGCTACACTTAAATTAGTATTATGTTTAATAAATATTTTAAATTTATGTATTTTATTTATTCAGTATTTATCTAACAAAGAATATAAAGGCATTCTTCATTGGATTGCTGGTTTTGGCTTTATTGCCTTATCGCAAATAATTACATTAGAATTTGTTTTTCCTCCACATAAGTTCACCCCTTTATTTTCCGACTTATCCATTGTTTTCGGATTCTCCATAGTTTTAGTTGGTATCAACTACTTTATTTCTGCAAAGTACAATAATACTTTTCATCTAATTTCGGCAACCTTAGTACTGGTTATTATTGCTACTCTATACCTTAATGATTTATTACTTATAGAAAAAATATTTCTTTCCCTCATAAAATCAATCATTTGCTTTCAAATTGTAGCCACCTTATGGTGCGCAAAAATTACAACCATAAAAAGAACTACCAATTTTATAGGAATACTATTTTTCACCTACGCAAGTGTATTCTTATTACAATCAATTTCTATTTTAATTAATGGCATAAATACCAACCTAAACTCCCCTATTTTCATTGTAATTTATTTATTCTCCATCATAGTTGGTATCATTTCAACTTTTGGATTTACCTTTTTGGTAAATCAGCGATTAATAGGAGAAAGAGAAAAGGTAGAAAATAATGCACAGCTAGTTCAGTATGCTGTAAACAATACCTTAGATGCAGTATATTGGGTAAAAAAAGATGGTACTTTTTTAGAATTAAATAAATCAGCTCATAATATTTTAGGATATACATACAAAGAACTAATGAACTTATCTGTTCCTGAAATTGACCCAGAATATGATAAGGAAATTTGGCCAAAACACTGGGATGAATTAAAAGAAAAAAAATCAATGACATTTCACAGTCAGCATGTTACTAAAGATGGAAAGATTATTCCTACAGAAGTAAATGCTAATTATATTTTTTTTAATGGACAAGAAATTAATTGTGCCTTTGTTAGAGATATTTCGGAGAGAAAAAAAGCAGAACAAAATTTAATTGCAACAAAAAATCACCTAAAGGCTGTTTTAGACTCTGAGCCAGAATGTATAAAACTACTCAGTAGAGAAATGATACTTTTAGATATGAATCCTGCAGGGCTTGAAATGATAGGTGCAGATAATTTAGAACAAGTGTTAGGAAAAAGTGTTCTTGGTGTTGTTAAAAACGAATACCAAGATGCTTTTAAAAAACAAACCGAAAATGTTTTTAATGGTAAAAGTGGAGTAATAGAGTTTGAAATAATTGGTTTAAAAGGCGAGCACAAATGGTTAGAAACACACTCAGTTCCTATGAAAGACAATTCAGGGAAAATAATTTCACTATTAGCCATTACAAGAGATATTACCGAACGTAAAAAATCTGAACAAAAAATGAATGAATTGATGGTTGATACCATTGATAAAAATAATCGTTTGCAAAATTTCGCACATATTGTTTCACATAATATTAGGTCGCATGCAGCAAATTTTAGCGGTTTGCTTGAAATTATAAAAGATGCAAAAAATGAAGACGAAAAGAAACTATACTTTGAATATTTAAATTCAAGTAGTGTAAAACTATCTGAAACTATAGATAATTTAAATGAAATTATTACGATTCAATCAAATAATTCATTGCCGATAGAACAATTAGAATTAAAAAAAGAAATTGATAAAACGATTAAATCGCTAAATTTTAGTATCCTAGAACATCATGTATTAATTGAAAATAATATTTCATACAACGTAGTAATAAATTCTATTCCTGCTTATTTTGATAGCATTATATTAAATTTGATAACCAATGCCATAAAATATAGAGCAACGAACAGAACACCCATTATAAAAATTTCAAGCAAGGTAGAAAAAGATTACACTATTTTATTTATTGAAGATAATGGATTAGGTATAGACCTAGAAAAAAATGGAGGCAAGTTGTTTGGAATGTATAAAACTTTTAATGGCAATAGCGATGCAAAAGGAATTGGTTTGTTTATCACAAAAAATCAAATTGAAGCCATGAAAGGAAAAATAGAGGTAAGTAGCAAATTGGACGTGGGAACTACTTTTATTATTTATTTTAAAAATTAGTTAAACATTTACTCAAATCGTAAATGTTTAACTGATTCGCCAGAATCACGCAATTCAATTAAGGCATCAATTCCAATTTCAATATGTCGTTTTACATATTGAGCAGTAACTGCACTATCGCTTTTTGATGTTTTTACACCATCAGGTGTCATTGGGTTATCACTAACCAAAAGTAAAGCTCCTTTGGGTATGCTATTCACGAAACCTACAATAAAAATAGTAGCAGTTTCCATATCAATAGCCATGGCCCTAGTTTTCTTTAGGTAATCCTTAAATTCATCATCATGCTCCCAAACCCTACGGTTAGTAGTATAAACAGTTCCTGTCCAATAGTCAACATCATGTTTAACAATGGTGGTAGATACCGCTTTTTGCATTCTAAATGAAGGTAAAGCAGGTATTTCAGGCATTATATAATCGTTACTTGTGCCTTCGCCTCTTATTGCAGCAATGGGTAAAATTAAATCGCCTAGTTTAGTTATCTTTTTTAAGCCTCCACATTTACCTAAAAACAAAACAGCTTTTGGAGTGATGGCCGATAGTAAATCCATGATGGTAGCTGCCATTGCACTTCCCATTCCAAAGTTAATAATGGTGATATTCTCAGCTGTAGCCGACTGCATAGGCTTGTCGGTACCCATAATATTTACATTAAATTTTTGTGCGAAAATTTCAACATAGTTAAAAAAATTGGTAAGTAGAATGTATTCACCAAATTTATCAAGCTCTACGCCTGTATAGCGCGGAAGCCAATCATTTACAATATCTTTTTTAGTTTTCATTTAAACAATATTTTAATTTGCAATATTTAGCATTAATTATGCAAAAGCAATATTAAAAATTTATTTTTACCCAACCATAACCATATACCATCGTATTAAGGTAAAAAATAACTCATTATTTAATTGCCTAACGAAAATAAATTTACTTAACTTTAATGAAAATAGAGCTAGATCAGCTTATAAGTTTATGTTTAAAACAAGATCGCAAGGCCGAAAGTGCTTTGTATAAATATTGTTTTACTAAACTTATGCCTATTTGCCATAAGTATTATAAAAGTAAAGACGATACCTTAGCACAAATAAATAAAGCGTTTTTAAAAATATTGAATAATTTAAGCAGTTTTGATGGTAATAAATCGTTTGATGCTTGGATAAAAACAATAATGGTAAATACTATTATTGATGAATTTAGGGTAAATAAAAAACGTAATGCCTTGTTTATAGATAACAACAATGAACAAGTAGACCTTGATTTCCATCCATTTAATTTAAACGAGGCTGAAGCTAAGTTAACTGCTGCCGATATTCAAATTCATATTCAGCAGTTACCTGAATCGAGTAAAATGGTATTTAACCTTTTTACAGTTGATGGTTATAACCACAAAGAAATTGGTGAAATGCTAGGAATAAATGAAGGAACAAGCAAATGGCATTTAAATAATGCCAGAAAAATATTAAAGAAAAAACTGATTGAAATGTTTCCTCAACTTAAAGAAAGGGAAAAACAAGCATGACAGATAACGAATTAGATAATTTAATTAAAAACAAACTCAATAACCAAACTTTTGAGTATGAAGATACTTATTGGCAGCAAGCCGAAAAGATGATTGATGCTCAGCGTTTTGAAAATAAAAAATTGGTTTGGTATAAATCGGCATTTTATGTTGCTGTAGCTACCGTTTTTGCATTATTGGGATGGTTTTTAGTAGAAAATAATAAAATTACTTCTCCTAAAACATCTTTAAATGGTAATAATAAAAATGCTCAAATGCCGCAAATTGAATTAAACAGTTCGGCTATATCTAGTCAACCTAAAGCATCTGAATCTAAACTGTCTGTTAACTCAAATAGTATTAATAATAAAGAAAATTCAATATTAGTTGAATCAAATAATAATACTAAAACTTTAAGAACAGCTAAAGATAAATTACAAAACATTGAAACTTTTTTGGGTGAAGAATTATCAATTAAAAATGAAGCTATGACTACTGAAAATATTGTTATTAATAACGAAGTTATGGTGGATGTTTTGCAAGGTAAAAACGCACAAAAAATCAGCTTAAATTTATTAGCTCCATCTTTCGATTTTACTCAAATTGATTTTATTAAATCGCCAATTAACTATAAAAACAGTTCAAAATTAAACAGTTATTTTAACGCAAGTTTGGAAGCAGGAACCAATTCGTTTAATAATACATTTTCGACTAATTCATTTGGTTATTATGTTGGAGGTAGATTGTATTTTGATATCGGTAAATTCTCGCTAAATACCAATTTGCATTACGAAAATATAAATCAAAATTTGGCTCCTCGTGAAATTATAAATAAAACTTACGATTTTACATCAAACACCACCAAAACTTCTATTAAAAACCAATCTATTGATTATGCAATCATTGGGTTAAATGCTATGTACCCTGTATATAAAAACCATAGTATTGGCATGGGTTTTCAATATGTTCAATTAATTAAAACCAATGATTTGTTTACCACCCAAAATTTAGAAAACAATACCATCATAAATAAAAGTACCAATAATTACAGCAATGGTATAAATAAATCTGATATTCAATTTACTTTAAATTACCAATATAGATTTGCCAAACATTTAGCTGTAAATGCTACCTACGTTTATGGTCTAAATGATGTTTCAACCAATGAAACGGCTAATTATAAAAACAGAGGAGTTAAATTAGGTTTACAATACATTATAAAATAAAATTTCATGCGTTCAATAATATATTTCATTATCAGTTTTGCTATTATAACAACAGGTTGTAAAACCAATGAAGATCCAATAGGATATATTGGAACTGCTGAGTTTTATGCCAAAGGAATAATCAATAATAAATCTGTTTTAATTGAAGCTGGCAACAATAATTTCATTATGCAAACTGATAATGGAAAAGACAGTTTAAATATAAATACATACACAGGTTCATTGGTTAGCACATGTGCTAATTGCAAGGAAAAATTGAGTATTACTGTTCGTAATTTTGAAATAGGAAATACCAGCAATTGGCTTTTAGATTCAGTATTTAAGCAAGGCATTATTTATAGTTATTACAAAGATGAATTACCACCAAGTGCCTATAAAATTGTATTAAAAAATGAATCCAAAGGTGTCGGTAATGTAAATTATAAATGGGATTTTGGTGATGGGTTTGGCAGTTTATCAACTGATCCTGAATTTATATTTAAAACGGATGGTAAGAAAAACATAAAACTAACGGCAGATTTTAAAGATGTTAATTGCTCTTCAACCATTGAAACACCTGTATACATAGATGGTAACAATTTAAATGGCTATATCGACTATAATTATCAAAACATAGGTAATAATGTATTTAGATGCAATGTAATTAACGCAGATTCAAGCACACATAAATTTGTTTGGCAATATTTAAATCAAACCAATTCATTTCCGAAAGGCAATTATTTTGATTTACCAGCATTTGCTAATGAAGGAGTATATAAAGTAGATTTATTGGCTATAAATAAAATTACAAATGATACAACACTTGTATCAAAAAATTTAGCTACATCAGCTAATAAGAATTGTGTTTCAAATTTTTCTTACAGTTTAATACCTATTCGAGATACACTTCAGTTTAACAAGGTAATTATTGATTATACTGCTCCTGATGGAACTTATTATTCTTCAAAGTATTTAGAGCAGTTTACAGGTTTTGTTATCCAGGAAATTACTAATTACAAAGACATGGTTACCGGTAAAAAAACAATTAAAGTAAAGGTATTATTTACATGTAATGTTAGCAACGGAACCACTACTATTGAGTTAAAAGACATCAATGCTGTATTTGCATTTTCTTATTAATTTTTAAGTTTACTTTTCATAAAACTCAATGGGTAAACCATCGGGGTCGGCTATGAAAGTAAATTTTTTATCAGTGAATTCATCTATTCTTATAGGTTCAATACTAATGTTTAGTGAATTCATTTTTAGAACTACCTCCTCAAAATTATCTACCTCGAAAGCCAAATGCCTGAGTCCTGTGGCTTCAGGCCTGCTAGGTCTTTTGGGCGGATTAGGAAACGAAAAAAGTTCAATTACATAATTTCCGTTTAAAGCCAAATCAAGCTTATAGGAATCTCGCTCTGCCCTGTAAGTTTCATTCAAAATTTCTAAACCAATAACTGCTGTATAAAACTGCTTCGAAACAGCGTAATTACTACAAATAATAGCGATATGATGTATTTTATTAATAATCAAATTATACTACGTTTTTAACTTTTTCTTTTTAGCACTTGGGAACAATATATTATTTAAAATAAGTCTGTAACCTGGCGAGTTTGGATGAAGGTTTAAATCGGTTGGTGGTTCGCCAACCATATGCTGATAATCTTCAGGGTCATGTCCTCCATAAAAAGTCCAAGTACCTTTACCTAAACTACCATGTATATATTTTGCTTCTTTCAGTTGTTTACTTTCACCTAGTATCAATACATCACTTTTAATAAACTGTTTTCTGAAAGCAGTAGTTTGCCCCATAAAACCTTTAACTGTGCTGGTATGGTTTTGGCATAACATAGTTGGTACTAAATCCCATTTTGCTGAAAATTCAAATAAAGAAAATACATCGTTTTCTTCATTTACTGGTCTAGTATCAGGTGTTGCGTCTATGTATGAATATTCGTACTCATAAGGATTCATTACTAAGTTAAAATCTTTAAACGCAATAGTTTTGCTAAAATCAAGTTTTGCATTAGCATCATGGTCGGCAGGATCGCCATCAAAAATACTTTCGCAAATATCAATTCCATCGGCTGCCATGGCAATATCGTAGGTGTCTGTTGCGCTGCACATAGCAAATAAAAATCCGCCACCTAAAGTAAAATCTCTAATTTTTTTTGCTACTGCTAATTTAAGTTCTGATACTTTTTTAAAACCATGTTTAGCTGCCATTGATTCATTTTCTTTTACTTCAGCCTGATACCAAGCAGTGTTGGCAAACTGCGCATAAAACTTACCATATTGACCAGTAAAATCCTCGTGATGCAAGTGAAGCCAATCGTACTTTACTAATTTATCGCTCAATAATTCATCATCAAAAACAACTTCGTAAGGAATTTCTGCGTAAGTTAAAACCATGGTTACAGCATCATCCCAAGGTTGTTTGGTTTTAGGAGAATAAACAGCAATTTTAGGAGCTTTATAAAGTTTCACTAACTCCATATTAACATCGGGTTTGGCTATTTGTAATAATATTTCTGAAACTTGAGCTTCGCTAATAATTTCATAACTAATGCCTCTAATCTTTAATTCTCGTTCATAAACTTGGTCGTAACCAAACATAAAACTGCCTGCTTTATAGTTTAAAAGCCAATCCACTTCAATGTCTTTTTGTAAAATCCAAAATGCCAATCCGTAGGCTTTCAAATGGTTCTTTTGTCCTTCGTCCATTGGAATTAGTATTCGGCCGGCAAAACTAGATAAAGAACAAAGTAAGAATAGTAAGATAAAAAGTTTACGCATGGTTGTTCTGTTAAAATTCAAATATACTTTTACTCATTAATTCATACAAATCTTTTGTGTTGGTGTTTTGTAGTAGACTTAAATGTTTTTGCATGGTGCTTATATCGTTTCTTATTGCTGGTCCTGTTTGAATTTTACTAGGTTCAAAATTAAACGAATTATTGATTGCTTTAGTTAACAAATGTTGTAAAATGGTGTAATCTAATTGCTGTAAATCTAACTCTTGTTTTGCCAAAGCAATTAAGTGATTACTAAAATTATTGGTAATGGTAGCTGCCAAGTGCAAATATTGACGTTCTGCACTGCTTATTTTATTTACATTTTTTGAAAGCCTGTCTGCAAATGCTTCAATTATTCTATAATTTTCTTCGCTATTTGCTTCAATACAAATAGGAGTGTTTTTAAAATCGGTAAATGAATTTTTATTGATACTTTCAATTGGCCAAAAAACAGCTTGGTTAATTTGATTATTAAGTTCCGACATAGGTTTTAAGCCAGAACAATGCACAACCAAACCATCTAATATTGGTAAATTATTAGCTACTTCTTTTATTGCATCATCATTTACACAAATCAAATATAAATCAGCATTGGTAGGAATTTCAGTTATGTTTTCAAAACAATTGGTCTCCAACTGTTTCGCAAGTTCAAATGCTTTCAAAACATTCCTGCCAAAAATTCCAAGTATATCTAAATCCTTATTTGAACAAGACTTCATTATTGCTTGTGCAATATTTCCACTACCAATTATTACAATTCGAATCACCTTAATATTTTAAAAACTTTTATTCAAATCAAAATAAAAAAAACCACACCTTTTTAAAATAATGAAAAAAATGACATTGAAAATATATTTTGCTTACAAACTGATTAATTCTAAATTGCACCCAATAAAAAGTAAAAGTAATCTATGAAAAAAATTTTATTAGCAGTATTATTATTAACTTCAATAAGCTACACAAAAGCTCAAACAAAAGACATGCCATGGCAAATTGGATTGGGTATTGGTATTTCAGAATATTCGGGCGATTTAGGCAATGGTTTTTTTAAGTTTGACCTTACTCCACACAACGTGTCGAATAATGGTGGTGGCAAAACAGAAAACACACCAGGAATAGGTTATTTAACCATAACCAGGTATTTAAGTAACCAATTTGACATTTCGGCAAGAGGATATCTTGGAGAATGGGGATATTTTGACAAAGTAAACGTAATAGGTAGCGCTACAATAGGTAATTTTTACCGTCAAACTTTAGGATTTGAAGTTACCCCTCGTTGGAAGTTTTTAGAAAAGGATAATGCTATGTTTACTCCTTATGTTACTTTAGGTATAGGCGCAAGAAGAATAAACATGCCAAAAAACAGAATGGAAGATTTTGGGATTTTTGGTACAGACAAAGATGGTTTATATGAATTTACTGTTCCGGCTGGTTTAGGGGTAAATGTTAAATTAACTGAAAAATTTGGCATGAATATCCAATCAAATTACATGTGGACAAATAATGATAAAACAGAAGGCTTAGCTTTATACGAACAATTAACATATGACCAAGCATGGTTCCATACTATTGGTGTAACCATGAATTTAGGTAAAATAATTGACACTGATGGTGATGGTGTTGGTGACAAAAGAGATAAATGTCCAAATACACCAGCAGGTGATTTAGTAAACCCAACTACAGGTTGTTCAATTGACACCGATAAGGATGGAATAGCAGATAATAAAGATGCTTGTCCATTAGTAGCTGGTGTTGTTAATTTTAAAGGCTGCCCTGATTCTGATAATGATGGAGTTCAGGATAGTGAAGACAAATGTCCAACTGTTGCGGGTGTTGTTAAATTTAAAGGTTGCCCTGATTCTGATAATGATGGAACACAAGATAGCGAAGATGCATGTCCTACCGTTGCTGGAATAGCTAAATTTAATGGTTGCCCAGACACTGATAATGACGGTATACAAGATAGTGAAGATGCATGTCCAGCTGTAGCAGGTATTGCAGCATTCAAAGGTTGTCCTGATACTGATAATGATGGCATTGAAGATAAATTAGACAATTGCCCTAAAGTAGCAGGTGTAGCCTCAAATAATGGTTGCCCAGAAATTAAAGCTTCAGTTAAACAATTATTTGAAAAAGCATTACAAGGTGTTCAGTTTGAAACTGGAAAATCAGTAATAAAATCTAATTCATTTGCTATTTTAAACAACGTGGCTAAAATAATGGCAGAAAATCCAACTTATAAACTATATATTTTAGGTCATACAGATAACGTTGGAGATGCGGCTAAAAACTTAAAATTATCTCAAGACAGAGCAGCGGCTGTTGAAAAATACTTAGAAAGTAAAGGTGTAAAAACTGAAAGAGTGCGTTCGGAAGGTTTTGGAGATACAAAACCTGCTTATGATAATGCTACAAAAGAAGGAAAAACTAAAAATCGCAGAGTTGAATTCAAAGTTGAATTTGAACAATAATTGATTTTTTAATAAGGTAAAAAGGGGAATAAACAATTGTTGTTCCCCTTTTTCTATTTTCAATTATTACAATAATTTTATATATACTAAATGAAACTATCAAAAATAGTATTAATAATTTTTAGTTTGTTTATTTATAAAACCAATGCACAAGTAAGCAATACGGGTATGGTAGAACAAATGGATAGTACCGAAAATGGAAAGTTAAATGTTTCGGGCTATATAGATGTATATTATGGCTTTGATTTTAACCAACCAAAGACTTTTGATAGAGATTATGCTGTTTCATCGTCAAGGCATAACGAGGTAAATATTAACCTAGTTTATGTTGATCTAAAATATAAAAACGATAAGGTTAGGGCAAGAATAATTCCTGGTTTTGGTAGTTATGTAAATTCAAATTATGTAAACGAAAGTGGTTCTTTAAAAAATTTGATAGAAGCCAATGTAGGTTTAAAATTATTTAAGAATAAAGAAATTTGGGTTGATGCAGGCGTAATTGGTTCTCCTTACACCAACGAGTCGGCCATATCAAAAGATCATTTCATGTACACACGTTCTTTTGCCCCTGAGTATGTGCCTTATTACCTTTCTGGAGCCAAAGTTACGGTTCCATTTAGTAAAAAAATAATGGCCTATTTTTATTTGCTTAATGGCTGGCAGCAAATATCAGATGTAAACAATCCACTTTCATTTGGAACTCAAATTGAATACCGACCTAACAATAAACTTTTACTTAATTGGAATACTTATGTGGGTGATGAAAGTTCACAGTTAAATCCTAACTATGGTAACAGGTATTTTACCGATTTATATGCCATTTATAATCCTGATGGTAAGTTTTCGTTTACCAGCTGTGTTTATTTAGGCTATCAACAATGCAATGATTCCATAACTGGAAATAAATATTTTAATAATTGGTGGCAAGCCAATTTTATAGCAAAAGTTAAGTATAATAAAAACGCATTTTTTGCGGGAAGATTGGAATATTTTAAAGATAATAACGAGGTAATGATTAAATCAATTACTGGCATTAAGGGATTTAGTACTTTTAGTTCGGCTATTTGTTTTACTAAAAAAGTTAGCCAAAATGCATTGTTTAGATTAGAGGCACGAAATTACTTATCGGAAAGCAATGTTTATATAAATGCTGATAGTAAGCCAAGCAATACAAGTAATTTACTAATCACCAATATTACAATTTGGTTTTAATTTGTGGTATAGTTTTAGATAAGCATTCAAAAAAATAAATTGATGAAATTTTTAATAACAGTTTTTTTAAACTTGATTTTAGCCTCATTATTTGCGCAGCGTAACCCAAACACTAATGCAGGCAAAATAAATCCAAATTACAAAAGCGATACAATCATAAATAACCAAACAAACTCTGCCGTATCTTCACCTAACCAAGCAGTGCCTCCTATAGCTATTGATGACAACAACAGTATTCAATTAGGAGCTTCATTAAATTATGGAACCACTTTAAACCAAAGCGATATCATGGAAAATGGTTTTGGATTTGGGTTCAAATTAGGATTTAACTTAATAAAAGATGCGCCCATTGCACTTTATACTGGTTTAGGTTTTGATTACTTATATTTTGGGGGTAAAAAAATTAGTCAAGCAAACAATGTTGATGTAGCCATTAACAGCAATGCATACGGTTGGTATCCTTATGCGGATTTGGAGTTAGGACCTAATTGGCCAATCACCTTTTTTGGAACTGCATTTTGGGGTGGAAGATTCTTTTACACCCGCCAAAATATAACCTTCTTTGATGCTCAAAATAACAAACAGACAAACACTAAAAACTTAGAAGGAGATGCAACACAAATTTATGGTTATGGAGGTGGTGTAAAATTGAATTTTTCAAAAGGTATAAAAATGGAATTACGTTACCTAAAAAATTATGGCAATAACTCAAAAGTAGTTGATCCAAATACTATTGAATTTGATAGTTTTGGAAACCTAAAATCTTATCAAAACAAATATACGGATACTGATTTAGGAGTTTTTTCTATTGGATTAATTCTTAATTTTTAAATATTATTTCAAAACAGTAAAATTTCCTTTTAAAGTGTTGCTTTCGCCATTCCATCCATTGTATTCAATTAAATAAACATACACATCATTGGCTATAATTTGAGTACCAATATTTAAATTAAATGGTTTGTTTTTATCATTTGTTTCAAAAATCAATTGGCCCCAACGGTTATAAATTTTTAAATTATATTCTTTTACAAATGCATGCGATACTTTCCAAACATCATTTAGGTTATCGCCATTCGCAGTGTAGGCATTTGGTGCGTATAAATATGGTGCTTGTAACAATTCAATAATATTTGATTCGCTCGTTGCATTACCAATATTAGGATTTTGATGCGCCACAGTTTGGTAATAATATAAACCTACATTGTAATCTAACTTGGTATCTTGAACTACCAATTGTTTGGTACTATTAGGTAAGATATTAACAAAAGTTGGGTCGTAAGCATTGGCACGCAATAAATCAAATTTTTGAGTGCCTAATGTCCAATAATTATAGTCTTGCCACTCAAGTGTATGAGCTAATTTTTCAGAAACACCTTTAAGCAATATACTGCAAGCTGAATCGTTATTAATACTTTCAATCCCGCATGCATTTGAATTGGTTACTTTGTAACAATACGAATGGTCGTCTACTTTTACATCATTATCAATAAATGTGGTATCGCTTATTTTATTAACTGTTCCAATAAAATTAAAACCTTTGCCATTTCTATCTTGCATTTTATAAATTGAATAATTTAAAAATGCTTTACTATCATTTTTCGATTTATTCCAAACCAATTTTACCTCTTTGTCATCTTTAACAGTTACCGTGTACCAAGTTAATTTCTCAGGATAATTGCCATCAGTTATTTGCATACAAACCCTATTAGAGCTATCAACAGGATGATCACACACATCGTAACTAATGGTTTGGTAACAATAATTGATGACTCTATTATTAGTAGCATTATTGTCGGTAATAATTAAGTCGGTAGGTAAGGTAGGATACTCCCCTACTATGGTAGCAAAATTACTTTCGTTATACCTTACTAATTTCAATTTTTTAAAATATTTAGTACTACTAAATTGTGGTAAAGTTACTTTTACTGATTGATTATTAATTCTTATTGGACAGTTAATATCAGGCACAGGCAAACCACTAATTGGCAACACATTGACTGTAATTACCTTTGTTTTCTCACGTGGTTGTGGGCATTGATTATCTCTTACTTTATAATATAATACGTATGATTTTAACTCAGTATTGCAATCAGTAATCATTTTAAAACCAACTATAGACTGTCCTAACCCATTTAATTTGGTAAAAGCTATATTACTAAAATCTAATAAAGAACCCGAAAGCGATAAAAACATTGAGTCTTTTTGGTCGATAGAAGAAACTAAAAATTGAGCATCTAAAGTATCGGTTTGGATAATATTAATGACAGTATCAGCAACATCTAAAAAGCTGGGATTACTAATGGTATCACCAACATATATGCTGCTAATTATTCTACTTGTATCTCCAATAATCCCGCAATTATTTACACTTACTAGTTTGTATTGAGTTTGCAAAATCTTATGGTTCAAGGCATTTAAATCTAACCTATTTATTGTTTGCCAATTGGCAATGGTATCAATTTGAATAAACGGACTACTATTTACACTTTTTATTAATTTTAAATGTCCAAATGTGGCGGGTTTACTAGCATAAGGATTCCATTTAATATTTACGGTATTGTCATCAATTGAATAAAGGCAAGCTAAAAATGGACTTGAAATAGGAGGTGATAACACAATAATTTTTATTCTACCAGAACCTGTTTTTGAAAGAGGACAAGCATCATCCATTAAACTTAAATCAACAATAAAAGTATCGCTCACAAAGTCTTTACATAAAGTAGCCCATTTTAACCTAGCTTGAGTTAAACCTTTTGATCGACTTTCAACAGTAAAAATAGCAGGATTAATACCCGGCAATAATATTTTCCCATTGGCTAAAACTGAGATAGAATCATTGTCTTTATCAATAATATTGGCTAAAAAATCGAGCGTATCACCTGCATTCACATATAATAAAGTATCTCTAAATTCTGGTGGATAAATAGAAGCGTCCAAATTAAATTTAAATACCCCAATATTACAACCAGCGCTGCCAATAAACTTATTATTTCTACCCGGATTAGTATTACTCCAAGCACCTGCAGTAGTAGGAAAATCGTTATTACCCCAACAGCCTGCACAAACAGTTTGGTAAATAATAAAGTTTTTATCAAAATGACTAGTGCCCCCATCTACATGTTCAGCACTTAAAGCACCTCCATAAAAACTAGCATAAGAAAGTTCCTTTAAGCCATCGCCTAAAATCATTAAATAAAAATCGCTGCCATCTGTAGTACGTTGAAATGCATTGGTAGTGGTAGGCAATCCATTGGTATTATCCAAATTGGGATTGTTAATCAAATTTACACTTCCACCCCAACCACTAAAATAAAGTCTATCACACTTATCAATTACAAATGCAGTTGGAGATAAACTTGGAAATGCAGCCGATTTACCAAAGGTAGTGGATACTATTTCGGTTGATAAATTGCGGTTAAATCCTTTCACAAATTGTTTGCCATTGGGCACACTATAAACACCAGGGGTTACATTGATGGCACCAGTAGTTTGCCCAATAACATAAACATCGCCCCTATCATTTACCTGAATTAAAAATGATTGGTCGTACGAAGGCGTGCCAACATAAACCGTAGTAGGTGTTCCAGAGCCACTTGTATTCGTTTTTAAAATATAACCATCTACACCACCATTATAAGGATAAATAATTGATGCTCCCGGTAAATTACTAGAAGTAGTTCCACCTGTTACGTATAAATTATTCAATACATCAATGATAATGGCATAACAAGCATCATCGCCCGAACCACCTACATAAGTGCAAAAATTTAAATTGGAAAGCGAATTATTAAATCTTGCTATCAAACCATCTATTGTTCCACCACCATAAGTTGGTTGAAAAGCATTTGGCAATGGTAATAAATCGGAATTTTTTGATGAGGTAACGCTTGAAATATAAATGTTATCAAACATGTCAACAATTACCTCTCCCCTGTACCAATCAGCATAATTATAACACAATATACCATTGGCTGTTGGGTAACCATGTTCTTCAGTTCCTGAAATACCATCGCGAGCAGCACCACCTAAAAAAGTAGAACCTATAAGCGATATGCCATCGCTACTAAGTTTACTGATAAAAATATCGGTTATACCATTAAAACTTCTATCATAGCCACTACTTGTTACAGGAAAATTGGATGAATAAGTTGAACCCATTACTACTAACTCACCAACACTATTGGCGCTCATGCTATGAGGCTGTTCATTATTACTTCCTCCTAAATAAGTAGCCCAAATCATATTGGTACCATCAGGCGAAAACTTAGCAACAATACAATCGCGCGCATATTCGTTGCCTATTCCATTTCCACCTGCAAAACTAGCTTGAAACCTACCAGCAGTTTTAGGGAAACTAGCTCCATAAATGGTTCCACCAGCAAAAGCATTTCCATTTAAATCAAAGGCAGAACAAAAACCAAAATTATCGGAAACAGAACCAACATAAGTTCCAAAAATTAAAGTAGGGTCAATAATTAATTCTCTGTCTTTTTGGTACTCGCCTATGTTAAAACTGAGTATATTTTTGTCTAATTGATACGATGAATATATACTAGTTGAAATATTATTTAAACGTTGAAACGATTCAGGCTTTTGTTCTAAAATGGTTCCAACCCATGTTTTAACTACCAAATCTTGGTTTTCTTTAAAAATAGAATCCGCACCTTCGTACCTTAATTTTATTTGATTGGGGTTAATGTTTGGCTTTACAATAAAATTAGATTTAGCATAATAACCATTGCTATTTATTTCTAAATCAATGCCTTTATACACATTTTTTAAAATAATTTGACCATAAGCTCTCACCTTGCTGCGCCAATTATCTTGACTGCCATTAAAAAAATTATAATACTCTGCAAAAGGCATATTGGCCTCTATGGTTACATTTTCCGGAGTACCATTATCAAAAAAAACCTTTACTACCTGTGCATTGGCTTGGTTAATTTTATGTCCATGTTGATGATCGTGAACGGCTTTTTTATCAATTAAGTAATAGGTTAAACAGTTTTTTGAAACAAATAAATGCCCTCCTGGAATATCGGCTTTATATAAAACTTCAGGTGTCCATTGACCTTTATTTTCAATAAATTTTATTTGAAATTTAGTATCACCTATTGCCCATGAAGCAAAACTAAAACTGCTCAATAACAGCACTATTAGTAAGCTTTTAAGTAAAGCATTGATAGTTTTATTAATTGACTTATTTAGTAGAGTTAGCACCAAAGTTTAACCGTTAATGATGAGCAATCTACAAATTTTAATTAGCTCTACATACTTAATTTATACTTAAACTAAAAAATTACAAATCTGGAAGAAATGTTGAATGTTAGATTTTGAATGTTGGATTACTTAATCGTCAAAATACAAAAGCTCCATAGGATGATGCTTCCCTCGCGATTAATTCAAATAGAATCAAACTTACACTGTGCTGAAACGTCATTGCGAACTTAGAGAAGCAATCTCAAGCAAGCATACACGGTGCGGGAAAAACTTTGTCAAAGTTTGAAACTTTGACAAAGTTAAACACAGCAACAATGCTAATGGAAAAGTATTTATTAGTTAAGGAAGATGCCTACGGCATGACGTGCGTGACAAGAACAATCAATCTCCAAATCAAAAATCAACAAATCAATCACGCTTTGCGTGACACTAAACCCCCTTCATACTCAAACTAATTCTTTTCCTTGCCAAATCAACTTCCATTACTTTTACTTGAACATGTTGTTGTAGTTTTACTACTTGGTTAGGATCTGAAATATACTTATCGGCCATTTGCGATATATGAACCATTCCATCTTGTTTTACACCAATATCTACAAAACAACCAAACTTGGTAATATTAGTTACTATGCCTGGCAATATCATGCCTTCATTTAAATCTTCAGGTTTTTTAACATTAGCAAAAGTGAACGGTTTAAGGGTTTCCCTTGGGTCGCGGCCAGGTTTGGCTAACTCTTTTAAAATATCGTTGATGGTTAATAAACCTGCTGTTTGGGTTATATAATTTTCGGGCTTTATGTCCTTTCTTATCACTTCATTTTTTACCAAATCTTCTACCTTACATCCATTTTGTTTGGCCATTTGCTCCACTATTACATAACTTTCAGGATGCACTGCACTGTTATCTAAGACATTTTTAGCATTAGGAATACGTAAAAAAGCTGCACATTGTTCAAACGTTTTTTCACCCAAACGTGGTATTTTTTTCAACTGACTGCGAGAGGTAAACGCCCCATGTTCATTCCTGAAATTAATAATATTTTGAGCTGTTTGAGCACTTAAACCCGATACATAAGTAAGCAAACTTTTACTAGCAGTATTTAAGTTAACGCCCACTTGGTTTACACAACTTTGCACCACCACATCCAAACTTTGTTTCAGTTTATTTTGATCTACATCGTGTTGGTACTGCCCCACTCCTATCGACTTAGCATCAATTTTTACCAACTCAGCTAATGGATCGGCAAGCCTACGACCAATAGATACTGCACCGCGCACTGTTACATCTTTATCAGGAAATTCATCTCTGGCTACCTCGCTAGCTGAGTAAACCGAAGCACCATTTTCGTTCACCATAAAAAGTTGTGGTTCGTTTTTAAAATTGATGCCTCTTACCAAATCTTCTGTTTCGCGGCCCGCTGTTCCGTTGCCAATGGCAATAGCTTCTATATTGTATTTTTCAACCAAAAAAGTAAGCTTAGCTATGGCTTGTTGCGCATCGCGTTGCGGCTCGTGAGGATAAATAATATCATCGGCTAGTAACTTTCCTTCTTCATTTAAGCATACCACTTTACAGCCCGACCTAAAACCAGGATCTATGGCTAAAATACGCTTGCTACCCAAAGGTGCCGATAGTAATAATTGCTTTAAATTTTCGGCAAAAACCCTAATGGCTTCTTCATCGGCTTTGGCTTTGGCTAAGTTTCTAAACTCAGTTTCCATAGAAGGTGCCAACAATCGTTTGTAAGCATCTTTCACCGCCAATTCTATTTGATAACTGCTATCGTTATTGCGTTTTATAAACTGAAAATCCAGTTTTTGAATAGCTATGTCTTCATCAGGCTCAATATTCAATTTTAAAAAACCTTCTTCTTCGCCTCTAAACACCGCCAAAAGCCTGTGCGATGGACAACGATTCAAGGGTTCATCGTACTTAAAATAATCTTGGTATTTACTGCCTTCTGCTTCCTTGCCTTTAGCCACTTTGGTATAAACAATGGCATGTTTTTCAAACTGATTACGCACCAAGTTACGCGCTTTGGGATCTTCGTTTACCATTTCGGCTATAATATCTCTAGCGCCTTGCAATGCTTCGTCTTCGGTTTGCACCCCATTTTTTAAATAACGAGATGCCTCTATTTCTGCACTGTTGTAATTTTCTTTCAATAACCATAAAGCCAAAGGCTCCAAACCTTTTTCGCGGGCTATACTGGCCTTGGTTTTACGCTTAGGTTTATAAGGTAAATATATATCCTCTAGCAAGTTCGTATCCCAACAATCTACAATACTTTTTTCCAAAGCAGGCGTTAGTTTTCCTTGCTCTTTTATGGTGTCTATTATAGTGAGTTTGCGCTTAACTAACTCGGTATATTTTAAATTTAATAACCTGATGTTTTCAATATGTACTTCGTCTAAAGCCTGCGTAAGTTCCTTTCTGTATCGCGATATAAAAGGAACGGTGCTGCCTTCGTTTAATAATTTAATGGTAGCAGCTACTTGCCTAGCCTGAATACCAAGTTGCTGCGCAATAATGGCTATAAAATCTGTTTCGTGCATAAAGAGGCACAATATAATTACAAATAAATAAAGGATAAAAATAATCTCTTTATATTAAGCGTAAATTATACAATCAATAAATTAATTTAATTAAAACAATGTATTAATTTCTGACAGACTAATGTTTTTTACATTATTTAAGTTTCTTTTAGAAACACCAAACAAATACGTTTTATCATAATATAATAACATAGCCTCTGCCCAAGCTGATAAATTGTTTTCATCAAGCATTTGGATAGCTTGTCGAGTTCTCAAATCACCTAAACGTTTGTATAATTTTTGAGTAGATTGTTTCAATAATTCTTTATCAAAATGTCCATAATCATTAACAATATTTTGAACCCTTTGAACTAAGGGAACTTCTAAAAAGTAAAGTTTATTATTACGTATTGCTTCATGAATTTTGGTTGGCACTTTACACCTACCTATAATATTACTTTCATCTTCCACCCAAATAGGTATTTGATTATTGAACAAATGAAGGGTTGTTGCAATTAAATTTTCAAACATCTCGTTTGTTGGTTGTTCGGGCATTCCCAAACTACCAAATGCTGAACCTCTATGATTGGCTATTCCTTCCAAGTCAAGAACTTGAATATTATTACTTTCTAATTTCTTTAAAATAGTTGTTTTACCACTTCCTGTATAACCACCTAATACATTGAATTTATAATCTGTTTCCAACTTATTTAAAACCCAATGTCTGAATTTTTTATAACCACCTTGCAATAAAAACACTTCAAAACCAGCAGTACTAAGAAGGTTTGCCATAATTTTACTTCTCAATCCTCCTCTATAACAATGAATAATTATCTTTTTGTTGGGAACTAATTTATAGGCTTGTTTTATGAGTAAATGAAATTGAGGGCCAATTAACTTATAACCTAAAATAACAGCTGCCTCATGACCATTTTGTTTGTAACAAGTTCCTACTTCTTTGCGATGCTCGTTATTTAAAATTGGAAAATTAATAGCTCCTTGTATATGGCCTTGCTCAAACTCAATTGGTGCTCGCACATCAATTAAAGTGATTGTTTTTTTTAGTTCTAAAAGTGCTTCAATGCTATTAATAGGACTAATCATTTAATAAATAGGTTTTAGCTTGAGGACCTTGATTCATTAATAAATCAATGATGGATAAATTAGGTTGAAATGGATACTTTTCGGCAAATACTTGTAAATACTTTTTTAAATTATTGCCTTCATTCTGCTCTTCCATATTTCTATTTTTTGCATCAAAAAAAATTCTCAAATCAATACCATTTTCTTTTACCACCTCAAAGTTTTGGGTATATAAAATTGGCTTTTCAACCTTAAGTAATTTTAGTACCAATACCAATAAATCACGGTTAAGTTCAAATAAATACTCATACTTTTTCTGGAAATAAAACGATTCAAAGTAATCTTTATAATGAAACCAAAAAGCTGACTTACCATAAGCTGATTGAAAGGCTAGCCAATGTTGTTTTTGCCAATCCTCTTCATAATTTATTATAACATCTTTAACTGCCTGTTTGGTATTATGAATTTTAACAACAGGAATACTCAATACTTGTATACCATTTGCACCTAATATTTTACATCTATTGGTGTATGTTTGTTTTATATAGTTTTGACAAATTTCAACCACTATTTCATCAGCCAAAAGTACTTGTTTTATGTATGTTAAGTTGGGCAAATAATTGCAAGGGAGAATTATGGACGAATTCAGGCTTTTAGCTCCTAGCTGCAGGCTCATTGGTAAAAAAAATTAAGTTAAAAATTATACTTCGCAAAAATAAAATTGAAGAAATAAATAAGGCAATAAAAAGAAACTAACTTAACCTAATAATTCGCCAACTTTATCCCAATTCAATACACTCCAAAACGCAGCTACATAATCAGCTCGTTTATTTTGGTATTTTAAATAATAGGCATGTTCCCATATATCAAGAGCTATAATTGGAGTACCTAAATCTTTGATGATTCCTTTCATTAGCGGATTATCTTGATTTGGAGTACTTACTATTTTTAGTTTACCATCTTGTTTTATTAACCAAACCCAACCACTCCCAAAAGTACCCATTGCTGCTTTTGAAAATTGTTGCTTAAAGTTTTCTAGGCTTTCAAAGTTTTCGTTAATTGCTTTTAGTGTTTTTTCACTAGGCTGAGTGTTGGTTTTTAAAAGACTCCAAAATAAAGTATGGTTATAATGACCACCTGCATTATTGCGCACTGCCGCTTTCAAATCGTTTGTAATTGTATTCAAATTTCCTAATACATCTTCTATGTTTTTAAATTTCCATGAAGTGATTTTTGCCTTAGCTTCATTCAATTTGGTTACATAAGCATTGTGATGCTTGGTGTAATGAATTTCCATGGTTTGTTTATCAATAAATGGCTCCAAGGCATCAAAACTATAGCCAAGTGGCATTAACATAAAATCGTTATTAAGCTGTGCTAAAACATTATTTATTTTTGCTTCAGTTTTTTCAGAATTTAACAAGGTAGCACCTGCCAATAATGCTGCCGATTTTACAAATGATTTACGTGATAATTTCATAATAATAAAAAAACGAATGTATTGTTATTTGAAGAATAAAAATTAAAAAAATTATTTACTTCTAATTGCATCTACAGGATTTAACTTACTAGCACTTAATGCGGGCAAAAAGCCTGAAATAACGCCTATACAAATACTTGTTAAAACTCCAATTATGATATTTTTTAAACTTAAAAAAAACACCACCTGAAAAACTGCTCCCAATACAGCTATGATACCCCAAACCAATAACAAACCTATGATACAGCCTAATAAGCACAAGATAACTGCTTCAATTAAAAATTCGATGAGAATAAAATAATTTTTAGCCCCTAAACTTTTTTGTATGCCTATTTGATTGGTGCGTTCCTTAACACTTACAAACATAATATTGGCTATACCAAAACCACCCACTAGCATAGCAAATAAACCAATAATCCAACCCGCTATATTTACCGTTTTAAATGTTTGATCAAGTTGTTGGGTTATGAGTGTAATTTTATTCAATGCAAAATTTTCTTCTTGTCCTGGTCGTAACTTACGCTGGCTGCGCATGATTCCATTTAGCTCTTGCTCTAAGGCAGGAACTCCTGCCATACCTGCTTTTACATGTATTTTACTATTTACATCATCACTATTAATTCTAACAAATTTTGCGGCTGCATTTATTGGAATGATGATGGCATTATCCAAACTGTTTCCTATTAAACTTTCTCCCTCTTTGGCAAAAACACCAACCACACCAAATTTAGTTCCTGAAATTTTAATACTTTTATTTACGGCACCTACATTTGGAAACAATGTTTGAGCCAAGTTATATCCTATTAAACATATTAAATTTCCATTTTCCGATTCATTTTCGGTAAAATAACGACCATCAAATAAATTAAAGTTACGTACCAAATAATAATCATGAGTAACTCCTTGAATATCTATTCCTGTAGCGCTATTCAGTCCATTTTTTATAGTTTTACCGCCAATGGTTATGGTTAACATTTCAGCACTCGACAATACCGATTTTTGTTCTATTGATTTTAACTCACTTAATGAAGCATTAGGGCGGCTAATGTATTTCCACCATTTATAACCTGGACCAAATGTCCAAGGCATTTTTTCAATAAATACCACATCATTTCCCAAACTTTCTACACTTTGATGTAAGTTATTTTCAAAACTTTCAACTACTGCTAATACTGCTATGATACAAAAAATTCCGATAGTTATACCTAAGGTAGAAAGCAACGTGCGAACCTTATTTACATACATAGTATGCAGCGCAGCTATGGCACTTTCTTTTATTTGCGTAAATATTATCCTAAAGTTTTTCATTTAAATGTATTGTCAAAAATGAACTTTATATAATCAATAAAAAAGTTATTTTGATAAAAGGAAATTTTAAGAGCTATTTTCCAATACTATCTTCTATGTTTCTTAGTTTTACTTCGCATAACTTTACTAAAGCCTTGGCTTCTATTAATTTTTGCGAAAGTGTTTCTAAATCTATTTCATTGTTTTCCATTTGCGCTACCATTTCCTCTAATTTCTGTTGCGCTTGGCTGTATGTTATTTCTTGTGACATTGTTTATTTATTGATTTTTGATTTGGTGATTTATTGATTTTATTGTTGGATGGTTGAATTGTTTTATTGCTGAATTGTCGATTCCTTATTGTCGATTGCTAATTACCTTTTGTTTATTACTAATTGCCTATTGTCAATTGCTTATTGCTTATTGACTATTTAACATCCGAAACTACATTCACAATTTTGGTATCTTTAATAAAAGTTTCTACTTTATCCGCTGGTTTGGATTTGTAATCCAAATCATTTACTGTAAGGATTTGTAATCCGCTTTTTACCGTGCTTAGAATAAAGCAAATATATAAATTGAAATTATATTTTTCGCATTACAAATGCTTATAATACAAAGTGCGGTTTGCAAAACCGCACCAGCTCGCAAGGTTAGCATATCTGCACAGGCTGGGCTTCAGATTTTCGCATTAACTAAAACGGTCGGTAAAAATACCGACCGCAGGCAAAATATACTTAGCATAAAGTATATTATAATTAGCATAAAGCAAAATATACTTGGCATAAAGCCTTTTATATTGAGCATAAAGCAAAAAACACTCAGCATAAAGTAAATTTATATAAATGCTTGCCACTATTTAATAAGCCGTAATAGTACCTCCCCTATTTATGGTATAATTTATTTGATTTTTACTCATTAATTAACCATAAAACTAAAATCCAATATTTTACAGTTTTTTTTATTGCCTCACAATTATAATATTGCAATCGCATGAAAAAAGTACTACTTACTCTATCTAGTTACATGGTTTGCCTAACGTTTATTAGCGCTCAGGAGGGCGATAATAAAAAAGACAAGGGCGAATTTTCGGGGAACTTTCAAAACACCAACCAATTTTATGTAAACGATCCTAAAATTGGAACCAACACTACTCAGTATAAACGCGAATTATCAAGTTCTGATGCTTGGCTTTATTTAAACTATAAATTGAAAGGGTTTAATTTTAACTTGCGATATGATGTGTTTAACAACTCGCCATTATTTAACCCAAGCGAGGCTTTCACTAAAAGTGGAATTGGAATATGGAGCGTTAGCAAAGACATTGATAAATTCAATATAACAGTTGGTTATTTTTACGACCAGTTTGGTACAGGAATGGTTTTTAGGGCTTTTGAAGATAGAAACTTAGGTTTAGATTTTGCCATAAATGGTGCAAGGGTTATATACACACCCAATGAAAACACGCAAATTAAAGCCTTTACAGGTTTACAAAAATTTAGGTTTGATGTTCGTCCAGAGGTTATTAAAGGGTTAAATATTGAACATAGAATTGAAGTAAACGATAACTTAAATTTTCAATTAGGTGCAAGTGCCGTAAATAGAACCATTGATCAGAATACCATGAATACTATAGTAGGCGCTATTAATAATTATGAATTAAAGAATAGATTTATACCAACTTATAATGTGTATTTGGGAAATATTTACAATACGTTAAGCTATAAAAAATTCAGCTTATACACTGAGTATTGCCAAAAAAGCCAAGAAGCAATATTTAATCCAATATTAGACAGAATGGAGCTAAGAGATGGCCGTGTTTATTATACTAGTTTATCTTATTCAACCAAAGGTTTAGGTATCAATGCACAATACAAACGCATCGAAAGTTTTTCACTTAGAACATCGCCATTAGAAAACTTAAACTTAGGTATGATTGCTTATTTACCAAGTTTAACCCGTCAGAATACTTATCGATTATTGGCTCGTTACAATGCAGTGGTTCAGGAGTTAGGCGAAAATGCAATAGGAATGGAGTTTACTATTAAACCACAAGGAGCTTATTTTAAAAAGCATCAAACCACTATCAATATTAATACCAGTGTAGTTACAGCCAAAGATAATTTCGATTCAAAAAGTTTAAATCCTTTTGATTTTGAAAAAGATACTGCTCGTTATTTTAGAGAGCATTATATTGATGTATCACATAAGTTCAATAAAAAGTTCAAAGCCATGTTGGGTTTTCAATACATAAACTATAACCAACAATTATTTGAATTAAAACCTAAAAACTATGATTATGTAACTGCCAAAACATATTTTGGAGAAATTACTTATAAACTAACTTCTACTCGGTCACTAAGAGTAGAAGCACAATACCTTGAAACCAAACAAGATTTAGGAAGTTTTATAAATGGAACAGTGGAGTTAAATATTGCTCCTCATTACTCATTTAGTGTAGGCGATATGGTAAATGTAAATAGGGTTATTAGAGATGCCAATGCTAGCCAAGATTTAATTCATTATTGGAATGTATTTGGAAGCTACACTTACAAAACCACAAGGTTAACAGGTGGCTATATAAAACAAGTAGAGGGGGTGAATTGTACAGGTGGTGTTTGCCGCGTAGAGCCAGCATTTAGCGGAGTTAGGGTTACTTTACAAACTAATTTTTAAGATTCAAATTATGAAAAATATAATTAAAATTTTTGTTGCAAGTTTATTTTTACTTTCAGCATGTAAAGAAGAAATTCCTACTGGGTTAAATTTAACGCCTGAACGAAGTGTATTCGATACCACTTATATTACCAATACCATTCCTGCACCTCAGCCTGCAAATGTTTATATTGAAGATTTTACAGGCGTTAAATGTCCAAATTGTCCCAGAGCCCAAGCCACTGCAAAAAACATAGCTAATGCAAATCCTAATAGAGTTGTGGTAATGGCTATTCATCCTGGGCCAAATATTCTCAATTTTTTTGTAAGCCCTTTTAAAACTCCTGGCGATGACCACGACAGTAAATATGACTTTAGAAGCAAAGAAGGTGGTGATATTTTTAATATTTTAGGAAGCTCAAGCTCTTTGCCTATTGGAGCCATTAATAGAATAAAATTTTCAGGTGAAAATGTATTGATTGATGACACTAAATGGAACAATTACACCAATTCTATTTTGGCAAGTAATTCAAAAGTAAATATTGATACATTTGGTACTAAAGGCGTATATTTTGTAGAAGCTAATAAAATTAGAATAAATACTAAAGTTACCTTCACTACCAATATAATTGATTCGCAATATGTAAGTATAGCAATTATTGAAAATGGTTTAATTGATTTTCAGAAAAGTGGTGGAAAAGTAATTGAAGATTACGAACACGAACATGTGCTAAGAAGAATGATTACACCTTCGACTGGAAGCCAATTAAAAGCACAAATTATAGCAGGTAGGGTTTTTGAGAAAACTTTTGATTATGAAATAGCAATTGAAGAAAAGTGGAATTCGAAAAATTTAAAGGTAATTATTTTTGTACATAATGGACCCGGAGGAACAGAACCGTATAAAGTTTTACAAGTTAAAGAATATAAAATTAACGAATGAAAATAAGAAGTTTTGTTATTTTATACTTATTGGTATTATGCTCTTGTAATGGAATTGATCAAGCTTATTTAGATTCCATTTTAGCGCATAGAAACAGCGCCAACCACACTTTTTTTGATGCTCAAACCACCCCACTTGATACCAATAAATTGAAAACATTTACTGGTTTAAAGTTTTTTGAAGTAAACCCAAATTATAAGGTTACTGCTACTTTAACTAAGTATGCCGATATGCCTCATTTTGAATTGCCTCATTCGCACAATAGCACAAAACCTTACACGCAATATGGTAAAATCAATTTTACTTTAAATGGTAATAATTGTGAACTTACTGTACTAGAAGCCGTAAATAAAAAAGAAGAATATAAAAACTACTTGCTTATTTGTTTTACCGATTTAACCACCGGTACCGAAACTTATGGTGGAGGCCGTTATTTAGATATAGAAATACCTAAAAACAACTTGGTGGATATTGATTTTAACTTGGCTTATCATCCGTACTGTTTGTACAATAGCAATTTTACTTGCCCAATTCCTCCTAAAGAAAATTTTATAAATACTAGAATTGAAGCTGGCGAAAAACTTTAACATAAAAAAGTTTTTCGCCTACAAATAATTATTACACTAATCTTTTAAATACTTACCTAACCATTCAAAGAATACACGTTGCCAAAGCACACTATTTTGAGGCTTGGTAACCCAATGGTTTTCATCGGGGAAGTATAAAAATCTACTTGGAACTCCTTTTATTTGTGCAGCAGTAAATGCTTCCATTCCTTGTCCTAGCGGTACTCTAAAGTCCTTTTCATTATGTATTACTAAAATGGGTGAATCCCAGTTTTGAACAAACTTATGCGGAGAGGCATTAAAATTATTAGGGTTATCAGTTTGACTCCAATACGGTCCTTTATTGTCGTTATTGGCAAAATACATTTCTTCGGTGGTTCCATACCAACTTTCCATGTTAAACATGCCACAATGAGCTATAAATGTTTTAAATCTTTTGTTATGATTACCTGCTAACCAATAAACTGAAAAGCCACCAAAGCTTGCTCCTACTGCGCCTAACTTATCTTTATTTACGTATGGCTCATTACTAATATCATCAATGGCACTAAAATAATCTTTCATACATTGTCCACCATAATCGCCTGTAATGGCATCGTTCCATTCACTTCCATGTCCTGGCATTCCGCGTCTGTTAGGTGCAATAACAATATAACCATTAGCGGCCATTAATTGAAAATTCCATCGGTAACTAAAAAACTGAGTCAAGGCACTTTGAGGTCCGCCTTGACAATAAAGTAATGTTGGATATTTTTTAGTGGCATCAAAGTTTGGCGGATAAATAACCCAACTTAGCAAGTCTTTTCCATCAGTAGTTTTAGTGATTCTTTTTTCTACTTTACCCATTTTAACTTCATCTAAAATAGCCTTGTTGGTAAAAGTAATTTGCTTTTCTGTTTTACTTTTTGGATCAATAATAAATAGTTCGGTAGGCATGCTAATCGACATTCTTGAACCTAATAGCATTGTTTTTTTACCAATTTTATAAACTGAAACTGAAGTGTAATCATGATCACCATTAGTAATTTTTTCAGGATATTTATTGTTTGCAATTCTAAAATCATTGGTATAATAAATTTGCTTAGTACCTTTATCAATAACGATGTAATAAAAACTTAAATCACTGTCAAATTCAAAGTTTTCAATATGTAAATCTTTAACTGGTGAACCTGTCAATTCAAATCTAATCACTGGTGTTTTCTCTCCTCTTATCATTTCATAATTTGTATCAATTGGTAAATCCAACACACAAATTCTCTGATTGTCACTTTCATTTCCTGCTCCAATCATTTGCAGCCAAGCTATTTTATTACCACTTGGCGAATATTTAGGATTGCGATCATAGCCTTTATTGCTTGCTGAAAGATTCAAAGTTTTTTGTGTCAATAAGTCATATTCGTAAATATCGCTATTGGTTGAAATGGCCTCGGCAGTTCCAGATAATTTCCTGCTATTGTAAGCTAATTTTGTTCCATCAGGACTCCAATTAAATTCATCATCATCGCCATGTGGTTGTAAAGGACAATCAAATTTTTCATCCTTCATAATATCTAATGCATAGCCATTAGTTTCTCCATTTGAATAAGGTATAATAAACAAATGACTGTACGCATAATCGTGCCAACTATCCCAGTGGCGGTAAAATAATCCATCAATAATTCTTGCATTGCATTTATCCAAATCAGGGTAAATTTCTTTTACTTCTTTATCCAGTTTCACATCTGCCGTAAAAGCTATGTGTTTCATTATTGGTGAATACTTATAACCACTTATTCCTCCATTAAAATTAGTAACTTTGGTTTTATTGCTTCCGTCCAAATTCATTTCCCAAAGTTGCACATCACCGCTTTTAGCACTCAAAAAACTAATTTTATTTCCAATGGGTGTGAATCGTGCACCAAATGCATTTAAATCCCCATCAGTCAATACAGTTTTATTTTCACCATTGATGGTAATACTGTAAATAATGTTAGTGCTTTTATTGGTTTTAATACTGTAATTTCTTACACTATAAATAACGGTTTTTCCATCATTCGAAACTTGAGCATCAGCCACGCGGCCTAGCTGCCAAAGGTTATCAATAGTAAGGTTTTGTTGTGCCATAGCAGTATATAAGCTACAAAAAAGAAATAAAAATTTAAAAATAGATTTTATCATAATGTGAATTTATTTATAAAAAAACAAACCGCTTAATAACAAAATACTCAATACTTGAACAGTATTTATTTGATGTTATTAAGCGGTTTAAAATTAATAATTTGGCCTTTTATTTACCAAACATATTGTGATTTATTCATTAACAAGGCCTCTCCTACCAATGTATCTGCGCCTGTAGCCACATCAACAATTTTGGTTTCGTAAAGTACACGGTTTTTTTCAGGAAAAATTTCTTTTACAGTAATTACAGCTTGGTAATCTGTATCAACAAACATTGGTTTTAAAAAAGTATTATTTTGTTTCATGTAAATATGTCCTTCGGCATAATACAATGCGCCAAATATTTTAGTAAACACACTTGCACTAAAATGCCCATGAATAATATTACGTCCAAAAATACTTGCTTTTCCTGCCTCAGGGTTGGTGTGTAATGGATTGGTATCTCCACTAATTTGTGCATATAAATTTACTTGCTCTTGGGTGTATTTAATATTGTGTGTAAATACATCGCCTACATTTGGTGCTGCCATAATTTTGAATATTTTTAGTTAAATTTTGTACTGCAAAATATTTATTTTTTTGAAATAACAAACCTGTAAATAATTTATTTCTTTACAAGTTTTGATTTAAACTTTTATTTAATCGTTCAATTATTTGCTAAGCCTATGTTTAGACAAGGTTTTGAAAGCAAAATAACCGCTAATTAAAATTAATAAAGCTGCTAAAAAAAATGGAGCTCCAGGCAAAAAGAACAAAGAATCATTAGCGGTGGTATAGGCAAACAAATTGGTCATAACCAAAGGACCAATAATTGAAGTTAAACTAATCAAACTGGTTAATGCACCTTGTAATTCACCTTGTTCGGTAGGTGGAACTTGGTTTGAAATTAAGCCTTGTAAAGCAGGACCGGCAATTCCACCTAAACAATATGGAATTAAAAAAACAAACATCATCCATTCTTTCCAAGCTATACCAAATAAGACCAAACCAAGTGCATATAAAAACAATCCTAAATAAATAGACTTATTCTGACCTAATTTGGGGTTTATTATCCTAATTAAATAGCCTTGAACTAATGAAACCAATATACCGACAAATGCAAATGAATAGCCAACCATTTGTGCATCCCAATTAAACTTATAAATGGTAAAATAGCTCCAATTTGACTGAACAGCATGAGAAGCTATGTAAATTAATACCAAAGAAACAATTAATCCTGAAACAACTGGATATTTACGCAAATGCTTTAATGAACCAATTGGGTTGGCTCTCTTCCATTCAAATTTTCTGCGATTTTCCTTTAGTAAAGATTCAGGTAATACAAAATAACCGTATAACAAATTCAACAGAGTTAAGGCAGCAGCTACTAAAAAAGGAACATTTGCTCCCCACTGAGCAGATAAGCCGCCAATTACTGGACCAATAATAAATCCTAATCCAAAAGCCGCCCCTATTAATCCAAAATTTTGAGCACGTTTTTCAGGTGTACTGATATCTGCTATGTATGCGGTAGCTGTGGTAATGCTTGCGCCCATCACTCCAGCAATTAATCTTCCAATAAAAAGCCAAGTTATAGAAGGAGCATAAGCATGCAAAATATAATCTAAACCCAAACCTAAAAGAGAAATTAATAAAACTGGTCTTCGGCCAAATTTGTCGCTTAATCCGCCTAAAACAGGTGAAAACAAAAATTGCATAATAGCAAAACAAAAAACCAACCATCCACCATAACGCGATGCTTCTGAAATTCCTTCACCTGTTAATTGTTCAATGAGTTTAGGAACAACTGGAATAATAATTCCAAGGCCAATTACATCAACAAGTATAGTTATAAAAATAAATCCTAAGGCCGCATTGCGTTTTACTGTCATATTTGAGTATAGTATAAAAAGCAAACATAATTGTAAATATCAGTTAATAAAATAAACAAATTCAGTTTAATGATTTACTCGAAAATTTGACTTGAAAAATCAATTTTGATGCGTACATTTGCGGCTCAAAATTTTATAAAAAATGAAAAATACATTTAAATTATTAAGCGCATTTATTGTTGCAAGTATCATTGCATTGACTTCATCTTGTTCAAAAGATGATACAGCCACAACAGTTGACGCAACCTCTATTACTTTAACAGACAGTTTAGGTAAAAATGAAATTGGTAACAAAAACGCTATTGCTTATGTAAAAATTAACATAAAACTTGCTACTGGAACCACCGTTAAAACTGCTAAATTAGAAAGAAAAATTGGTACTGCTACAAGTGAAGTATTAATTGAAAATAACAAAATTGATACAGTTACTGACTTTACTTTATCTGATTTATTTACAGATGAAATTGTTTCGAGTGATTTAACTATGGGTACCAAAGTAGTTTATACAGCTACTATTACTGATTCAAAATCGAAAACAGCAACAGGAAGTGTAACATATACAGTAGTTAGAGGAAATGGAATCTTAGTATCTGAAATTATTGAATTAGGTGCACAATCTGATACAATAAGAGAATACAAGTTTTTAGGACTAGCTAACAGTTTCGCTACTTATACTGCAGGCGATAAAGGTACTGCAAGAACTAATTCTGAAAAAATTGACTTTGTTTATTACTATGGACAAAATGATAAAAACACTTTTGCATCTCCAAGTAATACAGATGGTGCTCAAGTTATTTGGGGTAACGAAATTACAAGTTGGACAACTAAAAATGTAACTTTATTCAGCACTAATGTAATAAATGCAGCTACTTTTGAAACAATTAAAGCTTCTAAAGTAGATGATGCATTTTACAACATTGATTTTACAAAAAACACCACTGAGAAATACATCAACTTTGGTGTTAACAAAGTGGTGGCATTTAAAACTGCTGGTGGTAAAATTGGTTTAGCTAGATTTTTACTTGGTGCAAATTCAGCATCCGAGTCAATGAAAGTACAAATTATTTGTCAAGACTAAAAGTATAACTAAGTAAATTAACATTTAGAATACCAAATAAAAGCCATTTCAAAATACTTTGAAATGGCTTTTTTGTTTATAAATTTTTAAAATACTTATTGCTTAACAAACTTTCTTGTTAAGCTATAACCTTTATTATCAGTTACCTTTATTAAGTAAATTCCGCTAGTTAAATCATCAATAACTATTGTGTTATTGGTTAATACCGCATTTTTAACCAAAGCACCTGATAGTGCAAATATTTGAATATCTGTAATATCTGTATTACTTTCAATACTTAATGTTTTAGTAGCAGGATTAGGATAAATTGTAAATGTTAATGGATTAATAGTTTCTAAACCCACATTCTGAATTACCAATGTATTGCTAGTTGCTTCGCAATTGGTAGCATCTTTTACTTTTACAGTATAATCGCCATTGGCTACCGCAGTATGAGTTGCATTAATAGCTCCTGCAATTATTACATTATTTAAATACCATTGGTAATTGCTAAAGCCAGCCGTTGCAGTTAATGTATTTTGATTGTTACTTATACTAACTGTTAATGGTGCATTTACTGTTAAGTTTAAAGTTATTATTGAATCGCATCCTACAGCATTACTTGTAGTATCAAAGTAAATTCCTGATTGGCTTAAAGCATTGCCTTTAAAGGTAAATGTTTCGCCATTACAAATGGTTTTGTTAAAGTTAAAAACCGATTTTGCCTTAACCGAAACAGCTGCAATAGCTGAATTTACTGTTCCGCAGCTTGATGTAACTTCACAAATATAGTTACCTGCATCGCTGTTTGATAAACTATTAAAGTACAGCGTATCATTATTTGAATTAGCCACAGCAGTCCCATTTTTAAACCAATTATAATTATTGTTATTGCCAGAGGCAACCAAACTTAAATAAGAAACTGAGCCTTGGCATGAATTAACTGCACTTGGCTGAGTTAAAATATTTATACTATTAACTATGCTTAATTTAGCTACAGATGAATTTTGGCTACCGCAAGTTCCTGAAATTGAAACTGTATAATTACCAGAATCGGCAGCACTAACTAAAGTTTTGCTAAAAGTGCTGCTGTTTGCTCCAGCAATACTATTGCCATTTAACTTCCATTGATATTGTAAACTATCGCCCGTGGCTATTACACTAAAGTTAAAACCTTGGCTTGTGCATACCGTTTGTGAAACTGGCTGTGAAGTAATTTGGGTAGAATTACTTATTGATAAAGTTACTGTATTAGAAATAACATTTCCACACGTATAATTCATAATTACCCTATAGTTAGCTGCATCGGCAGTAGTAACATTGGTTAATAACAAAGAATCATTATTACTATTTGGAATACTTACCCCATTTTTTTGCCAAACATAAGTTACATTTTGTCCATTTGTTTTTATTACAAAAAGTGCATTTGTATTTGTACATACATATAGATTAGTAGGCTGACTTGTTATTTGAAGTGCATCAATAAATTTCACCAAAGCAACATTTGACAATATACTAGAACAACCATTTGAAACCATCACTGTAAATGAATCATTATTGACTACATTAGCAATATTTACACTATATATTGAGTTAAAAGCATTTGGTATATTTATTCCATTTTTTTTCCATTGGTAAGTTAAATTTGAACCAGTGGCATTTACTTGAAATGTGATAAATTGATTTTCTTGAAGTGGGCAAATGTTTTGATTCGTAGGATGCGAGGTAATAGCTAAATTACTCTGAATAATACTTAAATTAATATTGGTAGAATATACACCTGCACAAGCTGTAGACAAACCAATTAAACATGAATAGCTTCCGGTATCAGTGGCCTGCACATTATTAACGGTATATGTAGCAGCATTTGCACCTTGAATTGGACTACCATTTTTTAGCCATTGGTAAGTTACATTTGGTCCTGCGGTAACGTTAACAGTAGCCGAAGCAGTACTTCCTAAACACACAGCTCCAAAACCCGAAATACTATTAAATTCAGCCATTTGGAATAAAGCACTAACTTGAGTGGCTGTTAAAACTGAACTGTAAATACGTATTTCATCAAAAGTTCCCTTGGCACCATTGGTATTATAAATGGGTGCAGTATTACCAAAACGATTGATTTGAGTATTGCTAGCGCCACTTCCCATAACTGGTGGAGCTACTATAGTAGTTGGAATGGTAATATTATTTCCATCAACATAAATTTTGGTAGTAGTTCCGGCTTTGGTTACTACAAAATGATGCCAACCATTGGTAATAGTAACTCCTAAAGATTGAAAACCAGAACCACCAACTTGATAACCTAAAACACCAGAAGCATTGATAAATAGCATATCGCCATAATTGGCGCTATTACTTCCAATAATGGCTTCACCAGCAAAATTCGCTACACGTTTATACCATAATGATACCGAAATATTATCTGTAGTTACAGGACTGGTTAAAGCCAATGCATTATTTGTTGTTGTTAACACAACTGCTTTGTTGGCAATATTTGCTCTATCGGTTGTAAACGAATAGCTGGTATTTGTAGGTGTGAATGTATTTGTGCCAACCGTTGGTGTTAAATTATTATCAAACTTCCAATAGCTAACTAAATTATTAGTAGCAAAATTAGTTGTAATACTAAAAGTACTAGCATTACTTACAAGTACATTGTTTGAACAACCTGTAATTTCGCAAGTATAATTGCCTGCATCACTGCTTTGAACAGCACTAATCATTAAGGTGTCGTTATTTGTATTCGGAATGTTTACATTGTTCTTTTTCCATTGATATGATGCAGCATTTTGAGCACCCACAAAAAAATAAACACTGCTACCCAAACAAACCAAACTATTTGAAACTGTGGTATTAGTTGTAATAGTTGCTGCTGCTGCTGTTAATGTTGCTGCATTTGAATTAATTATAACACTGTTACAACCTGTAACTTCACAAGTATAGCTTGTAAAATCAGAAGTGGTAATATTTGTTAAAATTAATGTATCGTTATTTGAATTTGGAATAACCACCCCATTTTTTTTCCAAACATAACTTTGTCCTCCTGCTACATTAATAGTAAACATGGCTGTTTCTCCAACACATGCAGCTTGATTTACTGGTTGGCTTACTATAGTACTATTTATAATACCAGTCAAATAAATGTTGTAATCTACTGAATTACAAAAGTTATCTGAAATAGAATTACGCAAATACAAGTCGGTTGAAGGCATTGAGTTAATAGTTAAAGCATTGGTTTTAACGCCTGCGTAACTTGCGCCATTTACCAAAGCACTAAAGGTTCCTTTTGTTACTTCATTAAACCATTGATAACTTAAACCACTATTACCAGCTATAACTTGCACTGTGGTTGAAACACCAGCGCAAATGGGCACTGCACCTAAACTGCTGGCCGCAGGTAATTGCCCATAAATTTTTATATCGTTGTATAATTGAAGTACATTTCCAGCTTTTAAAGTTGAAGTTATTCTTACATCATCTATTAAACCTTCAAAAAACTGGTTATTTCCTGTAAAGTTAACATTAGCTAAAGTGGTATTTAAATAACCATTTCCAATTTTAAAAATATTAGATGTACCTATTTGCAATGCTGCTGAGGTCATACTTCCCACTTCTACTCCATCAAGGTAAATAATTTGTTTGCCCAAAGCAGCACTATATGTCCAAACTGCATGATGCCAATTGGTATCCATAACAATCCCCGATGAATAAATTGGTAAGCCACTTCCTGGATAAACATAACCCGATAAACGACCTGTTGAATCTAAGTATAAAATTGGATTCCACGAACCAGGACTTGCTACTTGAAAACCAATCAAGCTCATAGCTTTTCGATTTAAATTAGCTCTTTTAAACCAAACCGACACACCATTATTGTTGCCTGAAATCATACTTCCAGTAACATCAATTACTGATGAAGTTCCATTAAAAACAGCCGCTTTGTTATTTACTCCATACCTATCTTTTCCGTAAGTAATAGCGGTTGCCACACCATTTTGGGTAGTAGCAAGTTCATTTAAAGTATTACCATCTAATGGATAACTATAGTTTGAAGTAAAACTAGTTAAGGTAGTTAATGTTATTTTCTTTGACCATTTTTCACCGCAATTATTTGAAACTTTGCATTGGTAAATTCCGGCTGTAGTGTTAATTATATTTGCAAAAGTATCGGCTGTTAATAATACACCATTTCTATACCATTGGTATTTTAAAGGCATGGTTAAAGATGAAGCTACTGCAGTTACATTTATTTTACAGCTTTCAATATTATCGGCACTATTAATGTTTAAATTAATAATGCAAGGTTCTCCCACATATTTAGCCAATACAGTATTAGTAGCAGTGGCATTTAATAAAGGCAAATTAGGACTCAATTTTGTGCTATCTGTATTATGCGTGTTAACATATGTACCTGCTACAAAAATTGAGCTAGAATCGGTAACAGCAATTCCTGTAAAACCATCGCTACTATTGGCAGTATTGGTTAAAACAGCTGCATAATCCAAATTTAAATTAGCGTTATATTTTGCATAATAAGAATCGAAAGTATTTGATGTACTGCGCAGGTAAGTTGAAGTTGGATTCCTATCAAAATCAAAAGTTCCATTGGCAGCACCAGAAAAGAAATAATTGCCTTTTTTATCAATATAGAAACCATTTACATACATGTTAGGAAAACCGTCAATGGTGTCAATAACCATTCTAGGTTCTTTATTGCCAGTTATTAATGTTCCATTGGTTGCATTATAATGAGCTAAATACAGGCTATACAATCCTGTAGGCAAACGTTTTGAAATAAAATTATAAACCCCAGTAGCGTTAGGATTTAAATCAACTGTGCTAGCCCAATTTGATTGATAAGCCACAGCTAGCTCATTATTACTGTTAAATGCTAAACGCATGTTTGAATTAGTAGTTCCTACAGCAATTGGACAAGTCCATAATACGTTAAAGTTTGTAGCATTATAAGCTACTATACATTGAGGACCAGTTTCGTTAAAAGCAGTGCTATTGCCTTGGTTAAAGTTTGTTGAACCATTTAAATCGACTGCCCAATATAAAGTATCATTACGCATTTTCATATCCCATGAGCTTCCAATTAAGCCGCCATTTATAAATCTATGGTTTAGGTAGGTTAAGTTTGCGGTAAGTCTAACCAAATAGTCAGCAGTTCCGCTTGAAGAACTATAGGTAGTTGGTGCTTGAAAACCAGGTGCGGGATCTAAATCAATACTCCGTAAGATAGAACCAGTTACTCCATAACGTCCACGAACAACCACATTTTCATTTTTATCAAACACACAACTTAGCATATCATTAGCTACTGAACCTCCGTTATTTCCATCGTTAGCTAAACCATGAGATCCCAATAAAGTGCCATTATTATTAATGGTTGCCATATAAGCTCCACCTGAATTACCAAACAATGTACTTGTTGAATAACCTCCTACTAAAACGACTTTTCCGCCTGCGGACACATCAAAAAAATTACAAGTACCTGCCGAAATAGAAGTAACCCAAACCAATTCTTTATTGGGAGTGTATTTAGCAATGTAAACTCCTACTGACGTATTTGAAGTTGCTGCACCTGGATCAAAATCTGCATTTCCGCCCGTTTGTCCAACCAAGTAAAGATTGCCTAAACTATCGGTTTTCACACCTTTGTTTAAGGCATTGGTAAGACCAAAACTCCACGCATGTTGAGGCGTTTTTGATTGTGCTATTAAACCATTAAAGTTAAAAATAGCATAAAGTATAAAGGCAACCTTTATGGCTTCATACTTTATTTTTAGTTTAAAATTTGTTTTGTTTATATTGTTCATAATATTTGTATTACTGCACAAATATTTATGGTTAGCATATTTATTTATTAGTAGTTTATACTAACTCCATTTTTGATTTGACAAAAACCTAATTTTTAAGTTTTACTAATACTAACTACCTATAAAAACAATGCATAACAACAATACTTACAATTAACTAAACTTAAAATAAAAACAAAAAAAGCCCAACCTTTCGGTTGAGCCTCCTATATGAAAACGAACTACTAACTTTTATTCTTTTATAAATTTATTGGTGTATAAATTTCCTTTTTCATCTTTAATTTGAATGGTGTATATTCCTATTGGTAAAGTGCTAATATCAATTGAGTTGTTTATGATATCAAACTCAGAAGTTTGTCCCATACAATTTATGGTAATTACTTCTTTAATTTTAACATCACTTTTTATATTTAATTTATTTTGGGTTGGGTTTGGAAATACATTTATCATGCTAGTTTTTATGTTTTCAATGCTAGAAGAATTGCCATTATGAATATTTGCTACCTCTAGCTGACTTAGCTCTCTATTATAAAGATACAATTCATCCATAAAAGAATTGTATTGCGATTGCCCATTTTCAAATAATCCTCCTACCATTAAATAGTCTTTGTTAAAATATGTGCCATTACCATAAGTATTTATAGTGGCAGGAAAACTGGTATTTGTACCTTCTAATATGCCATTTACATATATCTTACCTACCCCATTATTATAGCTAACAGCTATGTGGTACCAGTTATAGTTTTGAGTTAATGTAGTGGACGATACAATTACATCATTACAAGTAAAATGGATTTTTCTATCAATATTCGATATCCATAGTGCATAATTATTGTATATAGAAACACCTCCATTACCATTAGATATATTGGCTCTATTTACAAATATAAAACCATTTTGAAGCATATTTGCCGTTGGCTGTGCCCATACACTAGCAGAAAATGTATTGGTAAAATTAAAATCATTTGATGGATGATATAATGCCGAAAAAATATCTTTATCAAAAGCTGCTAATGATTTACCAATTTTACTGGTATCGGACAACCTAAAACTTTGATCAGAGCTAGTTTTTGATACATAAATTAAATGTCGGTTATTACCCGATGCATCGTTAAAATTTTCATCGAAAGAGTATCTTCCAACTAAACCATTGGTTGGAACTGTTTGTCCAAAAAGGCTTGCTGATGCACAAATTGCAAATACTGTTGTAATTATTTTTTTCATTTTTCTGTTATTGAATGCAGCAAAGTTGACACAATAGCCCGTCTCCATTTTTATATAATTTACCTACGCCTTTTTTGATTTGACAAAAACCTAAATTTTTAAGTTTTACTAATACTAACTACCTACAAAAACAATGCATAACACCAATACTTAAAATTAACTAAACTTAAAATAAAAAAAAAACTTTTCGGTTGAGCCTTCTATATGAAAACGAACTACTAACTTTTACTCTTTTATAAATTTATTGGAATACACATTTCCAAAAGTATCTTTTGTTTGAATGTTATAAACTCCACTTGCCAAATTACCAATTGCTATCGTGTTATTTATAATATTTACCTCAAAACTTTGGCCCAAGTTATTTACGATTAAGGCAGATTGTACATCTTTTAAACCAACAATTTGCAAAATATGTTGCGCTGGATTTGGGTATATCGCTAGATTTAAGTTTGCTTTAACATTTTTAAGATTAGTTGATGGAGCTGTGCCAGTATATAAATGTGTTACTTCAGATTTATTTAAGCCTCTGTTATAAATGGCTAAATCATCAAAAGATCCTGTATAATCACTACCATAGACTTGAGCAATATTTGCTTTTGAAAAATCAATTGCACCTGTTACGGCTTTGGTACCAATTAAGGTATCGTTCATATATAAATTAATATCTTTTCCATTATATGTCAAAACAACATGTGTCCAAACTTCATCAATGGATTTTAAACTTATATTTTTACCAACTTTTACCATTGTATCATTAATTCCTATTTGGCAGTAAACTTCTGAGTTATTATTATCTTCAGAGTTAACCAATCCAATTGCAAAGGCATTAAAGGAATTTGCTTTGTTACCCTGTTTGGCTAAAATAGGATAAAAGCCAAGATTAAGTAGATTTGGTTTAAACCATAGACTAATAGAAATATTGTTTGGTCGCAATTCTTGACGACTGCCATCCAAAGTTAATTGTTGTCTCTGACTGCATGCAAAAGCACCAGATTGCTTGTTTTTTCTGTCGCGTTCAAACTCGATATTATCAATATCAGTAGGAACCATTGAAATGTTGGTATTTGAAAAGAAGTTACCATCAAATTCCCAAAAGCCTACTAAACCATTGGTTGGAACTGTTTGCCCAAAAAGGCTTGCTGATGCACAAATTGCAAATACTGTGGTAATTATTTTTTTCATTTTTCTGTTATTGAATGCAGCAAAGTTGACACAACAGCCCGTCTCCATTTTTATACAATTTACTTACGCCTTTTTTGATTTGACAAAAACCTAATTGATTTTACTAAAGAAAAACAATGAACAATTAATCTAAAATGTTAATTTATTAACTATTTAAAAAATTACTTTACAATTAACTATATCTACTTTTGCAATATACATTTTACTAAAGTAACTTTTTATTTTACCAAATATTATGCTAATAGTAAACAAATTGTAATTTTGAACATACCAAATGAATATTAAGCACTACTTACTTTTGGCATTTTGTTTATTAACTAAAATAAACTTTGCTCAGCAACCCGTTTATAGGCATATAAACAAATACAATGGACTTCCTTCAAATACCATTTACGATATGAAAGAAGATAAAAATGGATTTATTTGGCTAGGAACCGAAAAGGGTTTGGTACGTTTTGATGGGAAAAACACGGTAGTTTATACCCATGCCAAAATGAATGGAACTGCTGTTTCTAATATTATAATTGATGGTATTGGACGTATTTGGTGTCAAAATTTTACTGGCCAACATTTTTATGTTTTAAACGATTCAATGTTTTATCCTGAATTAAAAAATACAGGAACTTTTAACATAACTTATATAAATAACCAAGACGAAATCTTTATCGTTTCAAATAGCATGTTGTATATTTACAATAAACAGCTTATTTTAAAAGATAGTATTGGTATAAAAGATTTTGTAAACTCATTTATTTTCAAAAACAACTATTACGTAATTGAAAACAATAAATTAAGTAAAATAGTTAATGGCAAAAAAATATTGAATAACACTTTTGATAATAAAAATAATAAGTCAGGAGCTGTATTTGCCATTAATAAAAGCCATGTTTTTTTTATAAATAAATCAAGTGCTGACGCAGTTTTATTTCAATTATTCCCAACCTTTACCGAAACAAAATTATTCAAGCAAACAACCTTAATTCAGACCTTGAATATTACAAAAGATTCATTGCTTTGGATTAATACTACAGCGGGCTGTTTTATTTATAATATCCAGTTAAAACCCATGCAATTTGAACAACCATTATTTAAAAACAATAGCATATCGGCAGTTATTAAAGATAGGAATGGTGCCTATTGGGTTAGCACCACCAATAACGGAATTTATATTATAGAAGATTTACATAGCAAACAAATTAACTTTAATAATGAAAACATTACTGCTATTAATAATATAAACCATCAAATTGTTGCAGGAACAAGTTCAGGAGAAGTTGGCCAACTGAATTCAAGTCACAACGAGTTTAAGCAAATATTTAAAACAGATATTTTACACAGAGTAAATTTTATAAAATTCGATTCATTTAACAATCGTTATATAATTGGAGCAGATAAGGTATATGGATTGAAAAATAAAAAAAAGGAATTCAATTTTAACATAGCAGCCAAAGATGTTTGCTTAGGTGATCATAATGAATATTTATTGGCAGCATCCTCTTCGTTGGCCAATATTATAAAGCATAACCAGCAAAGTAATTGGAGTAATTTTTACAGTACTAAAAATACAAGCAATTCATTTTGTTGTAATATTTTTGATTTAAAAGAGTTTTCTTCTCGCACAAAAGCCATTGAAACTTCAACTGATTTTTCAACCTTATATGTTGCTAGTGCAAAAGGTCTTGTAAGTATATCACAAAATAAAATTCTAGAAATACAATTAAATAATGCATCTATATCTGCAAGCGATTTATTTATTCATAAAGATACTTTATACGCAAGCACTTATAACCAAGGAGTGTTAATGATTGTAAATAAAAAAGTAGTAAAAATTTGGGATAAAAGCAATAGCATTATTAACCAAACTATTAGTAAAATAAGGTATTGGCAAGGTAAAATATGGCTAATAAGCGATAATAATTTATACACCATTAAACTATCTAATTTTGAACTTAAAAATCACTTCAAATCAAATTCATTTTTTTACAATGAACTAAACGACATAGCTTTTAATAACAATTTTTTATATGTAGCCAGCAATGAAGGTGTTATACAATCACCCATTAATCAAGAACTTACAATACACAAAGTACCCAATTTATTTATTGAAAGCATAAAAGTTAACGATAAAATACTAACTCAAAATGTATTGAATGATTTAAATTACAACCAAAATAATATAACCATTAACTTTGCTACACCTTGGTTTTTTGGCGAAAACAAACTCCAAATATTATATAAAATTAACAATAGTGATTGGCAATTGTTTGAAAAAGGTGCACGCATGCTATCACTTTCATCATTATCTCCAGGTAATTATTTTATACAGTTTAAAACTTGTATTGATGGTCAATATTACTCACCTATTGCCTATGTATCGTTCCAAATTTCTTATCCTATTTGGCAGCAAGTATGGTTTTTACTCATTGTGTTTTTATTACTAGCTGCATTATTTTTTGCTATTTATAAATACCGTTTAAAACTTATCAATAAACAAAGTAAACTGTTAATTGAAAAAAATAAATTAGAAACCGATTTACAAAAATCAATGCTTTCTTCCATTAAATCGCAAATGAATCCTCATTTTATATTCAATGCGTTAAACACCATTCAATCGTATATCTACCTAAACGATAAAGAAAATGCTTCTAATTATTTGGCTCAATTCTCCATGTTAACTCGCAAAATATTAGATATGAGCAATAGTGAAACAGTAACTTTAGCCGATGAAATTGAAACACTTCAACTTTATTTATCGCTCGAAAAAATGCGTTTTGAAGATAGCTTAAACTATGAAATAACCATTGCACCAAATTTAAAAGTTAATGATGTAAAAATCCCTTCTATGTTAATTCAGCCTTATGTAGAAAACGCATTAAAACATGGATTACTGCATAAAAAAACGAATAGAACCTTAGGTATTGTATTTGAACAAGATTCCCAATTTTTAATAATAAAAATTGATGACAATGGTGTTGGACGAAAAAAAGCCAATGAACTTAACTCAATTAAAGACCATAAATTCAATTCCTTTTCTACTGAAGCCAACCAAAAACGATTAACCTTATTAAATAAACAAACTACTGAAATTGGAGTAAACACCATTGATAAATTTGATAAAAATAGCATTGCAGAAGGTACTTTGGTAGTTCTAAAAATACCATTAAGTGTTTTGTAAAATCAAAGAACACTTAAGTAAAACATGTCTAAATTTTAATATACTTTGATTTTATATTTGAAACCTAATGAAAGCCATAATAATTGACGATGAAAACAAAGCAAGACAATTGCTAACAGCTATGCTTGCTAATTACTGCGCAGATGTAGAAATTTTGGCTGTTTGCGATGATTTACCTAATGGTGTAAAAGCCATAAAAAAACACCAACCAGAATTGGTATTTTTAGATATAGAAATGCCAGGACATAGTGGATTAGAATTAATTGATTTTTTTGAAGCAGATGAGATAAATTTTGATATAATTTTTACCACTGCCTATAATCAATATGCCATTGATGCCTTTAAATTACAAGCGGTTGATTATATTTTAAAACCCATTATGTTTCAGCACTTAATTGATGCTGTAAACAGGGCAAAAAGTAAGCAAGAAAAAAATAATTATACCTACCAATTACTAAAACATCAATTAAGCAAAGAGGGTGCAAAAAAAATTGGTATTCCTCAATTGAATGGAATTAGGTTTTTAGAACCTACTGAAGTTATTTATTTTAAAGGTGATAGAGCTTATACCGAAATATATTTAAAAGATGGTTCTCAAATTTTAGCTAGTCGAAATTTAAAATATTTTGAAGATGTGTTAGCCAATCATTTAATGTTTTTTAGATGCCATAAATCGTATATAGTTAATACCAATTATATAACAGAATACATCAAGTCGGATGGTGGTTATTTAGTAGTAAATAAAAACATACAAATAGGTGTATCAGGCGAAAAAATTAGTACTTTACTAGAAATGATTAATGCCTAACAACTAAAAAACTAAAAGTATCTATTTTATATTAGCCATAAAACAATGTACATTTGCCCTTGAAAGGTCGGTGTAATATTTGAAAAAAATTAATACTAATTTTATTACAGCTGAACCGCTTTGCCAAAACCAGGCTTTTTTACCCTAGTGGGATTTTTAGTAACTTGTTATTAAAGACGTTAGAAGGTTGCGGCTCCTGTGGAGGCTAAATCCTATTCATTTACGGATTTTTATCAAAAGCCGGCCTTTCTATTTCGTCAGTCCAAGCAAAGTCAAGAACTACCATAATATTGAAAAAATTAAATTTTAATCTTATGATGCACTTTTAATATTAACTAGTTTTTGAATTCGCTGGTTCCTTCATCAATATTAAAACATTATCATTGTAACTTACCCATTTCCCTTAATTTTTGGGCTAATTCCTCGCCATACATATCAAAATTAGAAGAATCTAATGAAATTATTTTACTTTGAGTTAGGTAAAATCTTAAGTATACCCTGCGTTGAAGTTTAAGCATATTTAATTCTCTAACAGATTTAATTTTACTAATTTGTTCCCATTTAAAACTGCCATATTGGTATAATTTAATTTGTTCATCATCTGCCTCAATCGCATATTTCTCTGACTTGATGTATCTTACAAGTGCCAAAACAATCAACACATAAACCAAACATGTAATTACAACTCCCCATACATAGCCACAATAATTACTAAAAAACATAAATATGAATGGAAACATGGCTATCAATAAAAACAATGCCACGTAATTTGAAGTGTCCTTAACTTGAATTTTATTTGTCGTCATTTTATACAAAAAAAGCTACTCCAATAATTGAAGTAGCTTTAGTTTATAAGGTAATTAAATTTTAGTCTTTTAATACACTTCTTGCAATAACTAGTTTTTGAATTTCGCTAGTTCCCTCGCCAATGGTACATAATTTTGAATCGCGGTAAAATTTCTCTACAGGGAAATCTTTAGTATATCCATAGCCACCAAATATTTGTATAGCCTCAGTAGCTGCCCATACGCATACTTCCGATGCATAGTATTTAGCCATAGCACTTTCTTTGGTCATTGGTAAACCACGCATTTTTAAATCGGCTGCTTGTAAAGTTAATAACTCAGCTGCTTCAATTTTTACAGCCATATCGGCTAATTTAAATGCAATGGCTTGAAAATTAGAAATTGGTTGACCAAACTGATGACGCTCTTTTGAGTATTTTAAAGCAGCTTCGTAACTTCCTTTAGCTATTCCTAAACTTAATGAAGCAATTGAAATTCTACCACCATCTAATATTTTCATGGCTTGTTTAAAACCATCACCTACATTTCCTAAAACTTGGTCTTTGTGTATGCGGCAATCTTCAAAAATCATTTCAGCAGTTTCGCTAGCGCGCATACCTAATTTGTTTTCTTTTTTACCACCTTTAAAACCCGGAGTTCCACGTTCTACCACAAAAGCAGTAATTCCATGCGAATCTAATAATTCGCCAGTACGCGCTAAAACTACAGCTACATCGCCAGTAATACCATGAGTAATCCAGTTTTTCGAACCGTTTAATACCCAATAATCACCATCTTGTTTAGCTACACATTGCATACGCATAGCATCACTACCAGTATTGGCTTCGGTTAAACCCCAAGCACCTATCCACTCGCCAGTAGCTAATTTAGGCAACCAACGCTTTTTTTGTTCTTCGTTTCCAAATTGTAGAATATGGCCTGTACATAAACTGTTATGAGCAGCCATACTTAATCCTACCGAACTACAAACTTTAGTAATTTCAACTATAGCAGTTATGTATTCAAAATAACCTAATCCAGCTCCACCATATTCTTCAGGTACCAACACTCCCAATAAACCCAGTTTACCCATTTCTTGCATGGTTTCTTTTGGGAAAATTTGCGCTTCGTCCCATTCCATTACGTAAGGGCGAATGTGTTTTTCTGCGAAATCGCGCGCCATTTGCGCTACCATTGTTTGATTTTCTGTTGGCTCAAAATTAAGCATAAGTAATTATTATTTAGTTTTTAAGTTTTGGCAATGATACTTAATTAAAGTATAAATTAGAATGATTTTTAGTTTAAGAGCAACCAATATAAAAAAAATCATTTATAAAAACTTCAAAAAGGTTAAATAAGCGTTTAAAACATAAAACAAACTAATTCAATCAATAAAATTTATTAACACAATATTGTTATTTAAATGAATTGAAAACCGAATTAAATAAAATAAATTGCAACCTAGATAAATTTTTTTTACAAATAAAGAAAACAAAGTAGTTACGGAATTAGTTAGTACCACTATTAAACAAAGTTATTTATGTTTACCAATCAGGACGTTAACTTAACAATTTTACAAAAAAGAGCATTTAATTTACGTTGGGCTTCAGTACCTGAAGGTGTAATTCCATTAACTGCCGCTGATCCAGATTTTCCATGTGCCCCTCAGATAGGCGAAGCAATTAGTAAATATGCCAAAGAAAGATATTTTTCATATGCTCCCTCCGAAGGGTTTGATTATTTTAGAGAAGCTGTAGCTAATTTCCACTCTTTAAAACGTAATGTAATCACTAATCCTGATTTAGTTTTAGCTGTTGATAGCGCTGCTTATGGTATTTACATGGTTTGTAAAACATTTTTGAAGCCAAATGAGGAGGCAATTGTATTTAATCCAGTTGATTTTTTATTTAAATATTCAGTAGAGGCCATGCAGGGGAGAGCAGTACCTTTTGCAGTTCCGTTAAATCCAAATGAAGGTTTAAACACTGCTGAATTTGAAAAATTAATAACACCACAAACTAAACTAATTTGTTTGTGCAATCCTATCAATCCAACCGGACGTGTTTTAACTAAAGAGGAACTTACAATAATTGGCAACATTGCAGTAAAACATAATATCATAATTCTCTCAGATGAAATTTGGAGTGATATTATATTTGAACCAAATACATATACCAGCATTGCTTCTATAAATGAAAGTATTGCTCAACAAACGATTATAGTCACAGGTTACAGTAAATCATATGGCTTGGCAGGATTAAGAGTAGGCTCAGTGATTGCACCCAATCAAACTTTATATAACTTACTTTTATTAAAATCCGAACATCTTTCAACTGTTCATGGCTGCAATGTTTTAGCTCAAGTTGCAGTTACAACTGCTTTAAATGAATGTCAAGATTGGTTATCAAATTTTGTAACCCACCTTACAAAAATGAGGGATTTGTGTGTTACTGAATTAAATAAAATAAATGGTATTGAATGCCTTGTTCCACAAGGTTGTTATTTAGTTTTTCCTGATATTTCTAAAACAGGTATGGATGCGCAAACTTTACAAACAATTTTATTAGAAAAAGCAAAAGTAGCTGTGGTACCTGGGCTTGGTAAATGGTTTGGAGAAAGAGCTCAAGGCCATATAAGATTAAGTTTTGCAACTTCTGAAGATATTTTAAAAGACGGTTTATTTAGAATTTCAAAAGCATTGAACTAATTATGAAAGTGGTAATAATTGGTAGTGGTATTGCTGGTTTAGCATTAGGAACTATTTTAAGTCAAAATGGATATACTGTTTCCATAAATGAGAGAGATAGCGAACTGATTAGAAATGGTCATGCCTTTTTAATGCATCCTGACGCAATGGATGTATTGAATATCATTTCAAACTACCAACCACAATTCGAAATACCAGGTCAGGTTATTGATAAAATTGTATTGAAACGTCCTGATGATAGCATCATCCAATCTACTGAATTAGAATCTTGGATCTGCATGAAGAGGGTGGATATTATCAAATACTTAAGTTCATTTCTAAAGGAAAACGAACTTCATTACAATAGAAATTTTTCGCATTTTATTTATGAAAATGATAAAGCCATAGCTGTACAATTTTTAAATGGAGATATTGAATATGGAGATATTTTTATAGGTGCAGATGGCGCTAAATCAAATGTAAGGAAAGCCCTTTTTGGAGAAGTAACTTTTACTTCAGTAGAAGTTAAAGAAATTGTTGGAGTTATTACCAATCCTTCCTTAGTAGCCAAACTACCAAGTACATTTACAAAATATATGAGTGTTGATAAAGGCTTAGCTGTTGGGCTTATTCCTTGTTCGGATACCGAAATGGTTTGGTTCATGCAGTATGACGTAAAACTTCAAACACAAAAAGAATTTTCGCCAGAATGCTTAAAAGCACTAAGTTTTGATTTATTACAAAACTTCCCAGAAGAGGTACAAGAAGTGCTTCAATCTAATAATTTCGCCAATAATTTTGTGTGGTATTCAACCGACTTTGATTTGATGCCATCTTTTCATAAAGGCAATGTAGCGTTGATTGGAGATGCAGCACATGTTGCATTACCTTTTACAAGTGCAGGCACAACCAATGCCTTAATTGATGCGCATAAAATGGCAGAATTACTTTTAGAAAACGCTAATTTTGATTTTGTATGCAATATGTTTTACAATGACAGGGCAAAACAGTTAAAGGAACATATCAATTTAGGTAGGGAAATTAAAAATAATTTTTTGAACGCATCAAAACATAAAATTAAATTACCTCTAATCAAACAGTTAAAGGAAGCAGGTAAAATAATTGAACCTAAAATAGAAATTCTTTATTTTACTGATCCTATCTGTTCAACATGTTGGTTAGTGCAGCCACAGTTAAGAAAACTTTCATTAAAGTATGGCAAATATTTTGAAATAAAATATCACATGGGCGGATTACTTCCAAATTGGGAGGTTTTAAAAAACAAAAAGGGCAAAATTACACAACCCAGTGAAGCTGCAGAACATTGGCAAGAAATTTCTGAAACTCACGATATGCCCATTTCACCAAATGTATGGTTAAACTCGCCTTTAGCCTCCTCTTTTCCTCCTTCTATTGCTATTAAAGCTGCACAAATGCAAAACAAAATTAAAGCTTTTCATTACCATAGAAGAATTAAAGAACTCTTATTTATAGAAAGTAAAAACATCACAGATATAGAGCTACTTTTTAATACCGCCAAAGAGGTGGGACTTGATGTAGAAAAACTTAAAAACGATATCAATAAAAGTGCAATTGTTAAATTTGAAGAGGATTTACAATATGCTGCACAATTAAATATTACGGTACTTCCGACATTTATTTTATCAAACGAATTCAACGAAAAAATAATACTGAATGGTTATCAAGAATATGATATTATGGAAAAAGCCATTTTGGATTTATACCCACTTGCTCAAAAGGATAATACTGTCAGAAAACCACTTGATCTTTTTAAAATATACCAAAGTATGACAACTCACGAATTTTCGTATTTGATGGAAATAGATAAAATGGAGGCAGAAAATATTTTAGAGAATTTGGCTCATTCAGGATTAGTTAATAGAAAAAAGAATAATACTGGCACTATTTGGAAACTAAATTACAGTAACTGATAATGAGGTAATGTTCAGTTACTAAAGGTAAATAATTATTCTATTACACCATAAATTTTTATAAGGTTTAATATCGAATCATTAATTACTTTAATTTTTAACAAGTCATTAAAATTAGTATACTTACCATGTTGGTTTCTATAATTCACCAAAATACGAGCCAGTTTGTATTTAAAATATGGATGCGTTTTAAGTTCGTTTTCTGTTACAGTATTGAGGTTAATACGCTTGGCCTTATTGGCATCTACATATATTTTACCTTGTAAATCGTATAAAATATCTTCATCAAAACCCCAAATTTCGGTTAATTGATTTAAGTTTAAAAAACCACCTAATTGTTTTCTGTAAACAATAATTTTAGAGGCCAATTTTGGACCAATTCTATACAATTTAACCAAGGAAGCAGAATCAGCAGCATTCAATTCCAATGGTTCAACTGTTTTTTTCTTTGCTACTTTCGCAGAATCAGCAAACGATTTTTTGCTTTGAAAACTATTTTCAATTTGAATAAAACTGGATAGCTTATTGACTAAACTAGTATCTAGTCCATATATTTTTTTCAGGCCTTCAATTGATTTTATTTTACCACCTTTACTCAAATAGTTTTTAAGCGTGGCAATATTATTTTTAGAAAAACCCAATTGCATTAATTCATTTTCAGTTGCATTATTTGGATCAAAGACAAAAGGTTCTTCAGTAATATTTTCAGATACACTAAATCCAACATTTTTATTTAATGAATCAAGTTCAGCTAGCTGATTGATGGTTATTTTTAAATCATTTTTAGGCTTAAAATAACGATATAAACTTGGGGCAAAAATTATTAAAACCAATATTCCGGATAGCAGAATAATTCCTTTACGTTCACTTGGTGAAAAGTAAAAGTACATTTTAATAAATTTTTCAAGCCTATGTTTAGAATTCTTCATCTCGCCTGCGTTGACGTGGGGGATTTATTTTAGGGTTTTTTATAAAAAAAATATAAAGCATTAGAAAAACAAATGCTGCACCAAATGTTTCACAAATAAACCAAAACCAAAAACTTGACTGTTCTGGTTCTGAAGCTAATTTAGGAACTTCGGCTTGTAATAAAATCAAGAAATTTAGCATCTGTTCAATTTAATTAATCTGTTGTTTTAACTGTTCATTTAATAATGCCAAGCCTTGTTCAAAAGTGTGCGGATTATAACCAAGTTCTTTGCGTGCTTTATCTAAAATAAAACCAGTTATAGGTGGACGTTTAGCGGGTTGTTTAATACCCTCACTCGTACTCATGTTTAGCAAATTTTTATCTAATTTCCAAAAATCAGCTACTTTATATACCAAGTCATAAATACTCATAAAATCACTTCCACTGATATTAAATACACCTTGTGCTTTTTTATCAGCAGCTAATTTACAACCCATTGCTAAATCTTCAGCCAAAGTTGGTGTTCTAAATTGATCAGACACTACATTAATTGGTTTACCACTTTCTAATGCTCCTTTAGCCCAAAGTACTATATTACTTCTGCTCATATCACTCACTATTCCATATACCAAAACAGTACGTAAAATACTCCAGCTTTTTGCATTATTTATTACCTCTTCTTCTCCCCTTAACTTCGACAAGCCATAATAACTAACAGGATTAGGTTTTTCCGTTTCTAGTAATGGCCCATGAGTTCCATCAAAAATAAAATCAGTCGAAACCTGCACAAAGTGAACATTATAAATATTACATGCGTTTACCAAATATTTAACCGCATCAATATTTAATTGATCACAAGCCACTTTTTCACTTTCACAAATATCCACATTGGTCATAGCTGCAGTATTAATTACTACTTCAGGTTGATGCTTGGCAATAATTTGAGCCACTTCATCAGCATTAGTAATATCTAAACTTTCGTATGTATATCCATTCTTATCTGAATACCTATTATCTCCTCGTGCAGTTGCAATCAACTCATATTCGCTATTGTTTTTATATAAATCAATTAACTTTTGACCTAATAAACCATTGCTTCCTGTTATTAATATTTTCATTTGTATAATTGTTAGTTATAATTAATAAGCTTTTGCAAACAATACTCTTTGTGTAGAAGGTTTGCCTGTTAATACACACACACCATCTTCTTGAACATTATTTAATGGCACACAACGGATAGTGGCTTTGCTTAAGTCTTTAATTTTTTCTTCAGTTTCGCCAGTTCCATCCCAATGCGCGCTTACAAAACCAGTTTTATTTTCAATGGCATCCATAAATTCATCCCAATTATTTACGCTATGAATATGTGAATTTCTATATTCCAATGCTTTATTATAAATGCTATTTTGAATTTCTTCTAATAAATTGCTGATAGTTTCAGATAAATTTTCTGCACTTATAATTTCTTTTGTTTTGGTATCGCGTCTGGCTAATTCTACATTGCCTGCAGCCACATCTCTTGGGCCAATTGCTATGCGCAAAGGCACACCTTTTAACTCATAATCTGCAAATTTATAACCAGGAGAAATTCCATCTCTATCGTCTAATTTTACTAAAATGCCTTTGGCTTTTAATGCCGTAAAATATTCACGAGCTTTATCTAAAACCAATGCTTTTTCGTCTTCTTTTTTACCTGTAATTGGCACAATTACAACTTGTATTGGAGCTAATTTTGGAGGTAAAACCAATCCTTCATCATCGCTATGGCTCATAATTAATGCGCCCATTAAGCGGGTAGAAACGCCCCAACTGGTAGCCCAAACGTAATCTTTAACGTTTTCTTTGCTCACAAATTTTACATCAAATGCTTTGGCAAAATTTTGGCCTAAAAAGTGACTGGTTCCCATTTGTAATGCTTTTCCATCTTGCATCAATCCTTCAATACAAAAAGTTTCATCAGCACCAGCAAAACGTTCGTTTTCGGTTTTTACACCTTTTACCACAGGCACCGCCATGATGTTTTCAGCAAAATCAGCATACACTTCAAGCATTTGCTTGGTTTCAGCCAATGCTTCTTCTTTGGTAGCATGTGCGGTGTGTCCTTCTTGCCATAAAAACTCTGCTGTGCGTAAAAACAAACGTGTGCGCATTTCCCAACGCACCACATTAGCCCATTGGTTAATTAAAATAGGTAAATCGCGGTAGCTTTGAATCCAATCACGGTAGGTATTCCAAATAATAGCCTCACTTGTTGGGCGAACAATTAGTTCTTCTTCTAATTTTGCTTCAGGATCAACCATTAATTTACCTGGTCTTTCTGGATCAGTTTTTAAACGATAATGGGTAACAATGGCACATTCTTTAGCAAAACCTTCTGCATTTTTTTCTTCCGCCTCAAATAAACTTTTGGGTACAAATAATGGGAAATAAGCATTTTGATGACCAGTTTCCTTAAACCTTCTATCTAATTCAGCTTGCATTTTTTCCCAAATGGCATAACCATAAGGCTTAATTACCATACAGCCTTTTACTGCTGAATGTTGCGCTAAATCTGCTTGTTCTACTAAATTATTATACCACGCTGAATAGTTTTCGCTGCGTTTTACTTTTTTAAATTCTGCCATAATTATTAATCGTGCCGCGAATGTAAGGATTGAAACACGAAATATAAATTATGGAAGTAAAAAATTAAACCGAATAAAACAGTTTGGTAAAAACTACCAATTTTTGTGTTGCTTTTTTAGTAAACCAATAGTTCCAAAGATGTAAATATAGCACACAAACAAAAAGTCCAATAGTATCAAAAACCAAGTTAAATTTTGGTATTTAAGTTTTTTAAATGCCATAAAATAAACTACGGATTGGCAAATTAATTTAAACAAATAAACACCTAAAAGTATTTTCCAAAAATTGATATCATTAACTAACAATGCAATAATAGAGATGTAAAAAAATAAGTTTGATGCATAAAAACCACCTAACAATAATTTATGAATGGGTTTATAGAACTTCCCTGTGCTGTTGTGTCTCGATTTCTGGCGAGTCCACTCACTAAATGTTTTTTTACTTTCTGTGTAAACAAAACTATCAGGGTTTAATTGAATAGCAACATTACTGGCATTAGCAGCTCTATTTACAAACAAATCATCATCACCACTCAAAATATGTTGGTGCGAGGCAAAACCTTTTTGTTTAAAAAACAACTCGCGGGTGTATGCTAAATTACGGCCAACACCCATAAAAGTATTTTTATTGATTGCTGCCGAAAAATAAAACATACCCGTAATGGCACTTTCAAAACGAGCCAATAAGTTTACAAATCCTTTTTGAGCTACATAAGGCGAAAATCCTAATACCAGTTGTTTGTTATTTTCAAACTTACTAGCCATCAAACTCAACCATTGATTACTCGCAGGTTTACAGTCGGCATCTGTAAATAGCATATTTTCAAATTGAGCTGCTTTAATACCAATTGTTAATGCAAATTTTTTACCTGTTGGATATTTTTCTTGCTCTTTAAGTTGGCTAATTTTTAGATGAGGATATACTTCTTGGTAATATTCTAACAGCTTTTGACTTTCATCCCAACTGCAATCATTAACTACAATTACTTCAAAATTAGGATAATCTTGCTCTAGTATTGATTTCAAGTTTTTCTCTAAATTTTTGTATTCATTTCTTGCAGCAATAATTATTGATACATTTGGTTTAATATTATTAACAAATGTAACAGGCTTATATGTTCCTAACTTTAGAAAGTAAAAAAAGTAATAATACAAAAGCACACAAGTGCTTAGTAACAAAATGATTAGTATTAATATATTGATGTAGTTGAATGTAATATTCATAAAGCGCAAATGTAATGGTGCACAAATCCAAATACATTCTAATTTTTAAACAATGTGTTGATTGTTCTTTTTGTTTAAAATAAAAAACACCACTTCAAATAAATGAAATGGTGTTTTTTTATTAAGTCAGTTCTCGTCCGATAGCTTTTGAGTTTCGCTCGAACTGATCTAATTCAATCGAACTAACTTTAATTTAATTGGCAAAAATTAGTAACCAAAAATATCGGTAATGCTTACTTCTACCAATTTACCATATTTGGTTAAGTCTTCCATTTTTACTTTATCTTTTGATGCTACAATCGAATAAAAATAAGGCTTGCCGGTATAATTGGTTTTATAAAAATTATTGATGCTTTCAAAATTTAAATTGTCAATTTGTTCGTATACATCTTTTCTTAAATCGTGGTGAACACCCAATTTTTGATTGTTTACATAATTAAAAATAATTGACTCATCGTTGATACGCTCAGTTTCAATGCTGTTTTTAATTGAAGCTTTTGCGTTATCAATATTGGCTTCGTTTTTAGGTAACAAAGTTAACAATTCATTCATGGCAGGAATGGCTTCATTTATTTTATCGGCTTGTGTGCCTACATATGCTATGGTGTAGTATGGGTCAGTATTCTTGCTTGGTGTTTGATAATACGAGTAAGTTGAATAAGCTAAAGCTTTACTCTCGCGAATGGTTTGAAACACAATACTACTCATACCACCACCAAAATATTCATTAAACAATTGCAAGGTTGGAACCGAGGTTGAATCAAAGTTTTTATCCGACTTGTTAATCCACGAAACTTCAGCTTGAACCATTTTATAATCAGTAAAATAAACGGTATTTTCTTTGGTTTCGTTTCTGGTAAATTTAACCGCAGCAGGATATGCTAACTGTTTTGAAGGCAATTTATGAAACTGCGCTAATGATTTTTTGAAATCAGCTACAAGACGTGGACCAAAGTAATAAATGGTGTGTTTGTATTGGTTAATTTTTTTGATGTAATTATCTACTAAATCTTTTGCATTTAAAGCACGTAACTCAACTTCGGTTAAATTATAAGTAGTAGGATTTTTTGCACCATACATGGCATAAGCCATCAATGCACTTCTAATAGCACCTTTGCTTAATTTTGCATCGGCTCTTCCTTTTAAAATACGCTCAACCAAATTGTTCAATGCATCAGCATCGGGTTTTGCATTTGCTAATAATGTTTCAAATAATTTTACTGCCGGTTCAAAATTTTCGTTTAATCCACTTAATGTTACATACACTTGCTCATTACTAGTTGACACATTAAAATCGCAAGCCAATTTAAAAAACTCTTTGCTTATTTGCTCACTAGTCATTTTATCGGTTCCTAAATATTGCAATAAATTAAAAGCCAATGGTAATTTTAAATCGTTAAACTTACCCATATCCAATACATAATATAATTGAAACAAATCGTTGTCTTTATTTTGTACATAATAAATTGGTGCTTTTCCACCAAAATTATCAATGGTTAAATCTCTTTTGTAATCAACAAAACGAGGTTTGATGTTTTCACTCGGTGTATTTTTAATTTTTGATACAAATGGCGAAACATCATCTCTATTAACATCTACTGGAGTAATGGTAGGTTTTGGAACTTTGGTTATGTTTTTATCCTCCCCTACTTTTTTATTTACCACCACGTAATCGTTGGTAAAATATTTATTGGCAAATGCCACAATTTCGGCTTTGGTAATTTTGTTTAAATCGTCAACCATGCTAACTGTGCTAGCCCAATTGCGGTGCAAAGTAAATGCATCTAACATGGCATAAGCGCGGCCTTGGTTGCTTTTTTGTTCTTCTATTTTACCAATTTTTAAATTAGCAATAATGGCTTTTAAAATACTTTCGTCAAACTCACCTTTTTTAATAATGTCAATTTGATTTAACAATAATTGACGAACTTCATCTAAAGATTGTCCCTTTTTAGGTTTTCCTGTTAAAAATAAAATGCTGTAATCGTGGTTTATCCAAGGGCTTGACGATGCAGCTAACACTGCTTGTTTTTTGATTAAGTTTAAATCAATTAAACCCGCTTTTGAGTTAGCTAAAATCATATCGCACATGGTTAACAATTTTTCTTCTTGCGTGCCAGAACCTGGCAATCTGTAACCAATCATTAAATTTTCGGCATCAGGACCATAAATATCAACTACTGTTGGCTCGCTTCTTGGTTTTTCTACCGGACTGTTAAATACAGGAACAGGTTTGGTTTGCATGTAACTGAATTTTTCGTCAATTAAAGCTATCAATGCATCTGGATCAAAATCACCACTTAATATAATTGCCATATTATTAGGCACATAGTAAGTATTGTAAAAATTGCGAATTTTAACCAACGAAGGATTTTTTAAATGCTCCACGGTTCCAATGGTGGTTTGAGTTCCATAAGGATGACTTTTAAATAAATTACTCAATAAAGCTTCGTAAACCTTACGACCATCATTATCTAAACTGATATTTTTTTCTTCGTAAACTGCCTCTAATTCAGTGTGAAACAAACGTAAAACTGGCGCTCTGAAACGTTCCGCTTCTATGCTTAACCATTTACCTAATTGGTTTTGCGAAATATCGTTTACATAAACAGTTTGTTCTAAACTGGTAAAAGCATTGGTTCCTTGCGCACCAATGGCAGTCATCATTTTATCGTATTCGTTTGCAATGGCAAATTTACTAGCTACACCGCTTACCGAATCAATTAAATGGTAAATTTGAGTGCGTTTTTTTTCATCAGTTGTTTTATTATACTGTTCGTATAATGCATCAATTTTATCTAACTGTTCTTTTTCTTTCTGCCAATCTTTGGTGCCATACACATTGGTTCCTTTAAAAAGCATGTGCTCTAAATAGTGCGCCAAACCTGTGTTATCGGCCGGATCGTTTTTACTACCCGCATTGGTAGCAATAAAAGTTTGAACACGAGGTTCTTTTTTATTTACACTCATCATTACCGTTAAACCATTGTTTAACTTGTAAGTACGCACTCCTAAAGGATCGTTGGTAACAGTGGTGTACTTGTACTTTCCATCGGGCGATGTATGCTGTTCGGTAACATAAGTTTTAGCAAAACTGGGTGTTAACTTTTTGTTTTGAGCATTTATTTGCAAAGCAAAAAGTAACGAAAAAACCATCATTAAGTTCTTCATTTTTATATTCAATTTCATTTTGGGTTTAAAATGCAATGATATAAAAATAAGCTACAATAATGTTATCAATTTTATAAATGGCTGTATAGGTTTTTAAAAAAATGAAAAGAGGAATTATTGGTGTATGTCAGTTTAAGGGAATTCAGAAACAGTTAACTTGTTCTCGACTTCGAACTGACTTTAGGGAAACATCAATTACTCAAATCTGATTGATAAAAAAATTGATTGAGTGTAGATATAAAATAATTATTGCTTGGCTATCGTTTTACTTTTTTATTCTAATTCAAAAATATCAACACATAAATAAAATAATAAACCTAGAATAGAAAAAATAAAACCAGCTAAATTCCTTTTCTTAGTTCCATTCCATTCTGCTTGATTTTTAAAGCCATTATAAAAGCTATAAATTGAAGAAAGTATCAGTAAATAAATTGGCAATTTTAGTAAGAAATGTCTACTCATAATTCTTCATTGTTTTATCAAAAGTAAAATAAATACTTTAGTATTTCAATATAATATTTAATATACCTAGAATAAGAGTGGTGAAGACATGGACTGATTATTGAATTGATTGCCAATTGCTAGAAGCTAGTAGCCATAATGAGCCACCTACCCTTTCCTTGCCCAAATCATCCTATCATTTCCGTTAATATCTTGCAACAGTTTTATATCCGAAAATCCTTTTTCTTGCAGCATGTTTACCGTTTGGTTGCCATACTGTTGGTTAATTTCAAAAAATAAATAACCGTTGGTTTTTAAATACTTTAATGCATAATTTGCTATGGCTTCGTAAAATAAAAGTGGTTGATTGTTGGCTACAAAAAGCGCTTGGTGAGGTTCAAAAGCTAACACATTTTCATGCATGTTTTCTTGCTCGTTTTCTAAAATATACGGTGGGTTGCTTACAATAATATCTAAAACCTGAACTGTTTCGGCTTGGTTTATGTTTAAAATATCATCTTCTATAAACTGAATTTGGGCATTTAATTCTTTGGCATTTTGCTTGGCAATGGCTAATGCAGCCGAACTTTTATCAAGCGCCCACACATCAGCATAAGGCAAGTTTAATTTTAACGAAATAGCTATGCAACCTGAACCTGTTCCAATATCTATAATTTTGGGATTTAAGCCAGCTAAATCTTTATCATTGGCAACGGTATTTAAAATCAGTTCCACCAATTCTTCGGTTTCACTACGCGGTATTAAAGTATCAGGAGTTACTATAAATTTATTGCCATAAAACCATCCGTTTCCTAAAATATACTGCATGGGTTCGTGCTTGAGCAATCGGTTTAAAATATCCATTAAGTTAGCCTCTTCCCCATCAGACAAAGGCTTATTCAGTATTTTTATCTGATGCGGTTTTACCAACAACACCTCCTCAAAAACCTGATTAGTTATGGCTTGTGCTTCATCTAAAGCATAAATGGTTTGAAGTTTTTCAAGGTAAAATTGGTAAGCTGTGTTCACAGTTGTTGATTTGGAGATTTAGGGATTTGTTGATTGAGAGATTTATTGTCGCGCAGTGCGTGATTGATTTAAAAATTTATTGATTAAGTGTTAAACATAATTCTTAATAGCAGTTTACAGTGTCAGTTTACAGTGTCAGTTTTATTCAAATTTTAAAGATATTCTCTAAATTTTTTTGATGGTTGGTATTACCATAAGTAATACAAAATAGGGATATTTAATTGCAATTTAAGTTTCGGTGCCAATTCAAATTGTAAGTTTACAGTGTCAATTTACAGTGTCAGTTTATTCTTGTAAAACCTCCCAATAACCAGCTTTATCTGCACCATTCCTTAAAAGTTTATTTTCTTCTTTCAATTTTTTAATATGCCTTTGAATGGTACTTTTGGAGGTATCTAAACGCAAGCATAATTCATCAACAGTAATATTTTTATTTTCTTTAATTAATGTCAAAATTTCCTCTTTAATATTCTTATTACTAAAATCAAACTCCACAACAAAACCCGATAAATCATATTTAAAAACTGGTAAACTAGTTTTAGCTAACCTACATTCATTTAATATTTTTAAAGTGCCACGTCCCCAAGCTTCAATTAAACCAGCTCTAAAAAATCCATTTGCCAAATCAGGATTAAAGGGTTTCGAAGGGTGTTTCGTTTTCAGTCGGTCTACAGTCCAATTATCAGGAAGTTCCCCTTCATTCCAAATAATTAGCTTATTGCTGTAAACACTAATTTGAATTGGGTTACCATTTGCATAATTTTTATGAACCACAGCATTTAAAAGTGCCTCTCGTAATGCTGTTTCAGGAATTGGGTATAACTCTATTCTATTAATACCTTTATATAAAATATTCGCTTTCAAATATTTTGTCAAAAGTAAATCCATTGTTTTTTCAACTTGTTCAAATAGATTTCCATGAATTTCATCTTGAAAAACTAAATTATCATCTGAAATAAAGAAGCCAATTTTTATAAATGAACCAGTAATATATTTTTCAGGATCACCATGAAAAAGTAAAATAGTTGCTCTTTTGTAATAGCCTATATCAGTAGTTAAGTGGAGTTTTTCAAGTAAAACAGCATGACTAACTTTTAATAATTCACTAGAAATTCGTTTACTATCGGCTGATTTTTCTTTAAAATAGTCAAACGCATTTTTAGATAATTCACTTATTTTAAGATTTGGTTGGGGTACTGTATCCCAATGTTTACCTTGTTTTTGCAAAATAAATTTGTCTAAAGCTGCGCCCTTAAGCTCTTGTTTTGTGCTTCCTGACCTAAAATGGTATTGTCCTTTATAAATTACAGGATAAGGATATGATTCAACTACTATTTCTAAATAATATTTTTTTGATTTAGTTTTTAAATTTACATCAACCAAAATTCCTAATAAATCTTTAGTTTTATTTGGAATTTCTTCTAATAATTTTTTTGCATCATTAATCCCAGAAATATTTCCTTTATCATCAATTCCAATATATATTTTACCTCCAAAAGCATTAGCAAATCCACAAATCCATTTTATGTATTCGTCTCTCCAAGTTTCTTTATATTCAATATTTTGATTCTCCATAAAGTGTATTTTGTTATTAGTTTTAGCTAATAAATTTTTAGTTACTCCTAAACTTTATTTAAAAATTACGTCCCAAGCTAACTCCAAACCAGTTAATTACTTTATCATCGCGGTAATGAGGGGTATAAACTATGCGCAATAAAGTTCCATTATTATCAATTACTCTAAAACCCAAAGCAGCTGTTGGAAAAACCTCACGTTCTATAAAGTTTTTAGTGGCCAAAGTATAACCAGCTCCAATTTCCAACTTTTCTTTTCTTTTGCCCAATACCAAACTAGTAGTAAACGGCATAGCCACTGAGTTTTTTTCTAAATAAACACTATTTAATAATCGGTAATCGAGCGGACAAAAACCAAACCCAACGCGGCCTGTCCAAGTTAATGACTTAGCTTGATTTTGGAATAAATATTTTTCGTAATTAGCACTCCAAAGTAATGCTGCGCCACCTAACTCCACAAACCAATTATTGGTTCCCTTTGGTTCCACATAAGGCTCTACAAAATCATCATTGTACTGAGCTTGTAAATTATTTATGCTAATAATAAATAATAAAAAAATTATGAATTTTAAACGTAACATTTGTGCAAGTATAAATGAAGTTAAGCAGGCTAAAAAAAATAATTTACTTTTTACATTGGGGTAGTTTCGATATTTGCCTTGGTGTAATCAGTTTAATGCTGCCTCTGTACTTTCAAATTTCCATAAAACCAACCTTGGCTTGGTTCTTTATTTTACCCAGTTCTGTTTGGCTTATTTATTTTTTCGATCATTTATTAGATTCAATGAAATTGAGCACTGTGATTAGTGATCGACATGTTTTTATTCAAAAACATCAATTTGTTTTCAAAATAATTGCAGCACTCATTATGATAGTAAATACAGTGTTGGTTTTAAAACACTTTAGCTTTATTCATCTAACTAAAAGTACATGGATATTGTTGGTTTGCATTATTTATTTTCTACTCAGTTATTTTAAAATAAAATGGTTCATTAAAGAATTTTTTGCAGCAATAATATATGCTAGCGGTATCTGTTTTTATCCTTATATTGTGAATGAAAACAGTTTTTTTTCTCAAGTTTTCGTTATCGCATTTTGCATGCAATTATTGGTGTTAGCTTTAATTAATTTACTTCAAATATCCATTCGTGAAACCAATACTGACAAGGATTTACAAATAAAAAATATTTCGAATGTTATTGGACAAAATCTTTCTAATTTATTGCTAATTTTACTCTATTTTTTAGCAGGATACCTGCTTTTTAGATTCCAGTTTTCAGCATCAATCACAATTGGATTTATTAGTTGCTTTGCCATTCACTTAATTCATTTTACCAAACTCACCAATCAAAAGTATAGATTGATAACCGAATACAGTTTTATGCTAATTGGAATGATTTATTTAATATTTAAAACCTAATTTATTTGCTCAATGGCAAATTGCTTTTTGTTTAACTCAAAAATATCGCCTGCTTTTTTACCTAACATCAATTGTGCTAAAGGTGCTTTTGGCGATAACACTGTTACTTGCATTCCATTAAAATCAATAACCCCAAGGCCTACGGCTATATAAAAAACTTTTTCATTAGCCATTACCACACTTCCTTGCACTATGGTTTTATCGGTTTTGGTATTTTCTAGTTTTAGTAAATTGGCTAACTCTTGTTTATTTTCAAAAACCTGTTTAGCACTCATATCTCTAGCCAATTGGCTCATGGCTCTGCCAGTTTCGTACTTATCACCCATGCTACTTTTCTCTTCTGAGTTGGCAGCTTCTTGTGCGTCTAACATAGCTTTTTCACCATCGGCTATACGCTGCAAAAGCATGTTTTTACATGCTTCAAATAATGTTTTTTTATCTATCAATTTTTATAAAATTAGGGGTAATGATTTCAAATTATTTTATGTTAAAAACCTTAAATAGTCTATTTTAACTATTCTATTAACGTTGTGGGTTGGACAGGCAAAAAAGCGGGCCAGCCTTGGCCATGTGCGTGGAAGCATTTTTTTGCCTTGATTTTTTGTTTCTTTTTCATCTAAGGAAAAAGAAAGAAGAAAATTTGTAAACTATTTTTACCAATCGTCTCTATATATTACTTTTCCTTTCAATTCACAAACTTCTAAATAAAAACTATATTTTACTTTTTTAACAAAAACAAAATTGGAATATATAATCGCTTGCGCCAAGCTACTTCCGAATGATTTTCACCTTCAAACTTTTGCGTTTTCCAATCATTATGCTTGAACGAATAACCTTTGCTAATCATAATGCTATCAACTTGTAATTGAAAAGGTTCGTACATGGCATCAAGTGTTTCTGTTCCGTAATCAAAATATTTTTTATTGTTTTTAGCATAGGGTAAATTGGCTTTTAAATACGCTTGCATGGCTTTTGGAAAAGGATTATCAGCTTTAAAAATTCCAGGCCAATGAGTAGACAAACAAGCCGCACCTCCAAATACATTTGGATACTCGCAAAGTGCATAAATAGAAATTAATCCACCCATGCTTGAACCTGCTATAAAAGTAGCCATTGGCGTTTTATTGGTACTAAAATTTTTATCAATAAATGGTTTTAACTCATTAACCAAAAACTTTAAATAATTATCTGATTGTACCTTACCACTAAAAACCGAATTTCCATTTTGCCTCTTGGCGGCATACATCGAATCTTGCTCTGCTTTACTTAAAGTTTCAAAAGGTTTTTGAGGAAAATAATCAATGTGTCGGTTTTTACCACTGTTCCAAATTCCAACCACAATACAATCTTTAATTTTATTTTCTTTTATTAGTTGATTCATGGTTTCATCTACGCCCCACTCCTGCTTATTCCAAGTTTGGGTTGAATCAAAAAGCATTTGCCCATCGTGCATGTAAAGCACAGCATATTTTTGATTTTTATTGTAATTAGCCGGTAACCAAACGTCCACATTCCTTGCATCCACAAAAGCCGATTTGAAATCTTGATACCTTACTAATTTTCCATTAGATACATTTACCTGTGCATTTGCAAAAAAACTCGCAAAAAGCAACAAGGCTATTCCAATTCTTTTCATACAATAATTCATTACAAGCTTGACCAACAAAAAAGGCTATTTAATGATTTTAAATAATTGTATCGTTCAAAAACAAAATACTGTTTTCAATATCATCATGTAAAAAACGATCTTTAGTTACAAACGGAACTTTTTCGCGGAAAGCAGCTATATATGTTTCAATTTTTGAAGCACTTTTTAGCGGACGTCTAAACTCCAAAGCTTGGCTTGCATTCAATAATTCAATAGCCACAATTCTTTCTATATTTTTAACCACACGCAAGCATTTGGTAGCTGCATTTGCCCCCATACTTACATGGTCTTCTTGTCCGTTACTACTTACTATCGAATCAACCGAAGCAGGCGTGCATAATTGCTTATTTTGACTCACAATACTTGCTGCAGTATATTGAGGAATCATAAAGCCAGAATTTAAACCAGGATTACTTACCAAAAATGCGGGTAAATTCCTTTGTCCCGAAATTAATTGATAAGTTCTACGCTCAGAAATACTGCCTAATTCAGCCAAAGCAATTGCTAAAAAATCTAAATGAATGGCCAAAGTTTGTCCATGAAAATTACCTCCTGAAAGTATCAAATCTTCATCGGCAAATACATTTGGATTATCGGTAACTGAGTTTATTTCTGTTGTAAAAATTTTATTGATGTGCTCAATGGCATCTTTACTAGCGCCATGTACTTGCGGAATACATCTAAATGCATATTGATCTTGTACCTGAACCTTTGGCTGTTTTGCAATTTCTGAATCAGCTAAATTGGCTAATATGTTTTTGGCAGTATTTATTTGTCCTTTATGCGGACGAACATCATGCAATAAATGATGGAAAGGTTCCAATCTGCAATCAAAAGCATCAATAGAAATACTTGCTATAAAATCGGTTTTAGTTAAAAGTTGGTTGGCTTTTATCAAGCAATAAACACCATAAGCACTCATAAATTGTGTACCATTTATCAATGCCAAACCTTCTTTCGATTTAAGTTTTATTGGATTAAGTTTATGTGATTCCAAAATTGACTTCGAACTTCGAACTTCGCCCCGATAGCTATCGGGGTTCGAACTTTCTAAAACGTAAACATTTCCCTCCCCAATTAAAGGTAAACTTAAATGTGCTAAAGGAGCTAAATCGCCACTGGCGCCTAAAGAACCTAATTCAAAAACTACAGGTAAAATATTGTTGTTAAAGAAATAAATCAATCTTTCAACAGTTTCTAATTGTGCTGCTGAATGGCCATAGGCCAATGATTGCACTTTTAGCAACAACATGATTTTGATGATTTCGAGTGGCACTAAATCGCCTGTACCGCAAGCATGACTAAGCAACAAATTTTCTTGTAATTGAACTAAGTTTTCGTTGCTAATTTTAGTGCTATGCAATGAACCAAAACCAGTGTTTATTCCATAAATAGGTTTTTCGTTATTGGCTAATTTTTCATCTAAATAAGTTCTGCATTTTACAATGCGAGCTTTGGCATCATCGCTTAATTTTATTTGCTTGTTGTTTGCAATGATGTCTTGAATTTCTTCTATGCTTATTTTGGTGCTTATTTCGTACATTTTTTTATTTGCTTCTGGCTTCTGGCAGCTAGCTTCTAGCCTTATATATTTATATTTCTAATCTTGTAATTTTTGTATTATCTCATCAATGGTCAAATCTTCTTGAAACCCTGTTATTAAATTTTTAAGCTTTAGGGTTTCGTTTTCGGTATAAATGATAGCGTAAGGAATTGCTTTGCTACTTGCATATTTGATGGGTTTTTCTAAAGGCTTTTTAACATTTATTTTTTCGGTATATAATTCCGATGCTATGCCTTCATTTCTTAAAGTACCTAATATTTTTAAAACGGGTGCTGGTTCAATATTTTCAATTGAATTACTAGTACAAATTAACACTTTGCTGCTTCCTTGCGATAATGTTTCAGGGAACAATTTTAATTCTTCTAACACATCATAAATTCTATCTAAACCAAATGAAATGCCAACACCCGAAACACCATCTAAACCAAAAATTCCTGTAAGGTTATCATATCTGCCTCCTCCGCCAATGCTGCTTCTCAATGAACCTTGAATTGCTGCTACTTCAAAAATACAACCTGTGTAATAAGAGAGTCCTCTTGCTAAAGAGAAGTCAGTTTTTAAGTTGATAGGTTGATAGGTTGACGAGTTGATTTGTTTAAAAATAAAACTCAATTCCTCAATCCCTTTCAAACCTTCGGCTGAATTTTGTAATTTATTTTTTAAAGCCTCTAACATTTCAGTTTCAGTTCCTTTGATGGTAATGATATCAAATAGAGTAGTAATTTCTGTTTCAGTAAAATTTATTTCAGCTAACTCTTTGCTTACACCATCTTTTCCTATTTTATCTAATTTATCAATAGCTACCGCAATGGTGTTTAGGTGTTCAATTCCTTTAACAACTTCTGCTATTCCTGCTAAAACTTTGCGGTTATTTATTTTAATTTCAACATCAATACCTAAACCCTTAAAAACTTCACTATAAATGTTTATTAAATCTAATTCGTGCAATAAACTATCGCTTCCAACCACATCTGCATCGCATTGCCAAAACTCACGGTAACGGCCTTTTTGCGGCCTATCCGCACGCCATACAGGCTGCATTTGGTAACGCTTAAAAGGAAAAGTAATTTCATTTCTATTCATTACCACATAGCGCGCAAAAGGAACTGTTAAATCGTAGCGAAGGCCCTTTTCTGCTATTAAATTATTGAATTCATTTTGATTTCGAATTTCGAATTTCGAATTTCGAATTTTTTCTAAAGTTTCACCTGAATCTAAAATTCTAAAAAGTAATTTATCACCCTCATCGCCATACTTGCCAGTAAGCGTGCTTAGGTTTTCCATGGTGGGCGTTTCTATAGGCATAAAGCCATATTTTATAAAAACTTTTTCAATGGTATTTAAAATATATTTTCGTTTAGCTACTTCTTGTGGGCCAAAATCGCGGGTGCCTTTAGGAATGCTTGGTTTTTCTTTTGCCATAATTTAAGGGTTACAAAGTAAAGTGAGTGTAGGCATGTTTCCAACCTATTAGTTATCAGTCAAAATAGTTTTAATGAACTATCTAAAAAGAATAGAGCTATCACCATAACTTAAAAACCTAAAATTATTATTCAACGCATAGTAATAAACATCGCTCCAATCCTCGCCAATAAAGGCAGAAACCAATAAAAGCAATGTGCTTTCAGGTTGATGAAAATTAGTAATAATAGCACTTGCTAATTTTATTTCATAAGGTGGAGCAATCATAATTTGAGTAGTACCATGAATTTGATTTACTTTTTTAAATTCCATCCAATCTAAAACGGTTTTTAAAACTTGTGCATTAGAAATTGGTTTAAACTCAGTTTCGTATGGTTCCCATTGGCTAACTTCCATTTTATTAATATTTTGCCAATCACTTTTGTTATGGAATAATTTTATACCAAACCAATATAAACTTTCTATAGTTCTGAGCGAGGTAGTTCCTACTACAACTATTCTATTTTTATTTTCAATACAATCAAATAAATTTTGAACCAATGTTTTTTCAATAATTACATGTTCTTCATGCATTTGATGTTCAACCATTACCTCCGCTTTTACAGGCTTAAATGTACCTGCTCCCACATGTAAAGTAACAAAATCTGTTTTTACTTTTTTCTGGGTTAGTTTTTCAAAAACTTGCTGTGTAAAATGTAAACCTGCGGTTGGAGCAGCCACCGAACCTTCAAATTTTGCATATACTGTTTGGTAACGATTTTCATCTTCTTCATCAGCCTCTCTATCCATATAAGGAGGTAATGGCAAAAGACCAGCATAATAGATTACATCGGCAAAAGTATGACCTCCATTCCAAGTAAATTTAATTAAATAGGAATCTAAATACTGCTTTACACGTTCAGCAATTAATGTTATTTGTTCTCCATTAATTTCAAAAGTTTTACTTAATAAGCCTTCTTTCCATTTTTTATTATTACCTACCAAAGCGGCCCATTGGCAAGTTTCAGTTTGCTTAAAACAAATAGCTGCATCGCTTGGATTAAAAGGTTCTAAGCACATTATCTCTATGCGTGCTCCGCTTTCTTTTTGAAATAAAATACGTGCATGTACAACCTTGGTATCGTTAAAAATCAAACAATCGTTTTCATTTAACAAACTTGGTAATTTATTAAAAACCGTTTCGGTTATTTGTCCATTTTTATAAATTAATAATTTACTTTTATCTCTTTCTTTTAAAGGATGTTGAGCAATTTTTGATTCAGGTAAATGATAAGTAAAATCGGCAATTTTTAATTCTTTGGCGTTCATGTAAATTATATAAAAAAAGCAGGATTAAAACCCTGCTTTCTGCTACAAATGTAATTTTATTTTTTAAAAAGGTAAATCATCGATCATGCTATCATTTTGAAGTGGAGCAGAAGTATTAGTTGTTGAATTATTGTTATGAGGAGGCATTGGCGCACCACCTTCATTGTTGTTTTTAGTTCCGCCCAATAGAGTAAAGTTCTGAACACGAACTTTCAATCTCGATTTTTCAATACCCTCTTTGTCTTTCCAAGTTTCGGTTTTTAATTTACCTTCTATGTATACTTGGCTTCCTTTTTTTAAATACCTCTCAGCAATTTTTGCCTGATTATCCCACATTTCAATATTGAACCATTCGGTTTCAGTACGTTTTTCGCCATTTTTGTCAGTAGTAGTTTCATTAGTAGCTAACGAAAAAGTTGCAACCACCTTTTGGTTATCCAAATGTCTCATTTCTGGGTCTCTACCCAAATTTCCAATTAAAATAATTTTGTTGTACGACATAAATTGATCTCCTTAAATTGATATTTTTAAAATAATTGATGTTGCAATTTATCATTTGAAATCAATTTTTCAAGCAATCGAGGTACTGCATATTTTTTTATTTCATCAATTTCTATTTCTATATAATCATTTGACAGATTAGGCTTTGTTTCACACGAAATTTTCCAAAACGAAGCCATTAGTTTTTGATGAGTCAAAATGTGTTTGTAATTTTCTAAAAAATGAATTTTAACCTTTTCATTTTTTCCAACAAATTCATTTTCTACCAATTCATCAAAAACCTCTGAAGGATTTTTTAATAAAGGCATTTCTACCATTGGAAACTCAAATAAACCTTGCCAAATATCTTTGGGACCACGCTGTTTTAAGTAGGTTTTATTACCAAACTCAAAAACCAAATAATTGAAGTAACGCTCTTTGGTTTTTATTTTTTTTATTTTTACTGGTAGATTTGTTTGTTGTTTTTTGCTAAAAGCAAAACAGTTATCCTTAATCGGGCAGTTTAAACAATCAGGATTTTGAGGTTTACAAACCATGGCACCAAGTTCCATCATGGCTTGGTTATGAGTTGCAGGATTTTCGGTATCGAGTAATTCTTGTGCAGCTAAAGCAAATTCCTTTTTACCATCGGTAGAATTAATATCAGTATAAATTCCTGCAAATCTAGCTATAACTCTGTAAACATTTCCATCAACAACTGCTTTAGCCTCGTTAAATGCAAATGATGCTATTGCTGCTGCAGTGTATGGTCCAATCCCTTTTAGCTTAATGAGTTCATTGTAATTAAATGGAAACTCACCATTATAATTATCTCTTATTATTTGAGCCGTGTTATGCATATTTCTTGCTCGACTGTAATAACCAAGGCCTTGCCAAAGTTTCAGAATATCATTGATATCTGCATTGGCAAATTGAGTAACAGTTTCATAATTTTTTACAAAGTTTAAAAAATAAGGTAAACCTTGATCAACTCTTGTTTGTTGCAAAATTATTTCACTCAACCAAATGGTGTAGGGATTATTTGTGTTTCGCCATGGTAAATCACGTTTATTTATATTATACCAATTATGCAATATTTGATGCATTAAATTTCAATTTTGTTATTACGAGGTAAGAAAAAAGTAGGCAAAATAGTTTTTTATAAAGTGGATTTCATTACTTTTTAATTAAAAATTAGACGTTATTGTGCATTTTTTACATTATAATGCAATAATATTCAGACAAATGCTGCTTTTTATTAGTTCTGTAAAAATATCTTATTTTTTTTCAATAAATTAAAAATCAATTTTATACATTTGCAACCCTTATTTAAATAAAAAATATATAAAATTCATTAAATCAATAGTATAAATATCATGACAAAAGCAGAAATTATCACAGAAATTTCAACAAAGACAGGAATTGACAAATTACAAGTACAAGAGTCGGTAGAGTCGTTTTTCAAAGTAGTACGTAATAATATGATCGAAGGAAAAAACGTATATTTCCGTGGATTCGGTTCTTTCATTTTGAAAAAACGTGCTAAAAAAATTGCTCGTAACATTTCAAAAAATACTGCAATGGTTATTGATGAGCATTATATTCCAGCTTTCAAACCTGCTAAAAGTTTTACTGATAAAATCAAAAAAAGTGAGTCGGTAAAAACTAACGCTGCAAAACGCGAAAGAGAAGCTAAATTAGCAATGAAAGAAGACTAATTGAGCTAAAAATTATAAATCATGCAAACCAATAAATCATATATTGTTATAATTGTATCGCTTATAATATTAGCGAGTGGGCTTGCTTATTTAAATTTCAACTCAACTGGTAGCGAAATTCCAATAGAAACCTCAGATAGTACAACAACTGTTAGTAAACCATTTAGTTACGATGATTATTTCATAGCAGTTAGAGACAGTATTAAACCTGTCTTAAAATTTAAAATTGATAGTTTAGAAAATCTTATCAAAACAGATACTGGTAACTATCAAGCACACGTATTATTAGCTCGTTTATACGATGAATCTCAGTTAGGTTTAGTTGCTGCTCAATATGTTAATGATATAGCAATTAGGCTAAATGATGAACGTTCATGGTTTAATGCAGGTCTAAAATTTTATGATTTTGCTGCTAATACTATAGATACTGGTGCTCAAATTTATGCCTCTAAAAAAGCAATTGCTGCATTTGAAAAAGTTATAGCAATAAACGAACATAATTTAGAAGCAAAAAATGCAATGGCCATCTGTTATGTACAAAATGATTTGGACGTAATGGCTGGAGTTCAACTACTTAAAGATGTAATAAAACGTGACTCAAACAATGTTCAGGCAAATTACACATTAGGTATGTTAAGTAGAAGAAGTGGACAATGGGACAAAGCACGTATACGTTTTGAAAAATTAGCACAACTAGATCCATTAAATAGCGAAGCTTATTTTTACCTTGGTGAAGCATATAGTAGCTTAAATATGAAAAAAGAAGCTATTATTGCCTATGAAACTTGCATGAATTTGATTCCAAGTGCAAACGAAGATTCTAAAAAAGACATAAAAAAATTAATTGACAATCTTAAACAAACAAAATAAAAACTATGCCAAGCGGTAAAAAAAGAAAAAGACATAAGATAGCAACCCACAAACGTAAAAAACGTCTTCGTAAAAACAGACATAAGAAAAAATAGTTTAGCCTAGCTAAATTACGTTTATGTAATCTTAAAAGCCAACCGCTTTTGGATAAACCGGTTAAAGGCTTCAAAACATTAAAACTTAATCAATTGGGTATTTTAATACCTTTGATTAAGTTTTATTGTTTTAAACGAGTACTAATTTTAAGAAATATTATTCAATAATGACTTTAAATTAACTACTTATGCTTAAGTAAATATGGTATTTATTTAAAACTTATCCCCTTCAATTATCAATTTAACTAACGAAAAAACCTCAACCTAGGTAATTGAAAATATTTTAAAAAAGGGAAACTTTAAATAGTGAATAACGAAATTATAATTAACGCTGACTCAAATGGCAATGTTCATATTGCCATGATGCGTGATAAAAAACTAGTAGAACTTCATCATGAAAAAGCCGATAACGCTTATTTAGTTGGTGATATATACTTTGGAACAGTAAATAAAATAATGACGGGTCTAAACTCGGCATTTATTGATGTGGGCCATGAAAAAGATGCGTTTTTGCACTATCACGACCTTGGCCCACAAGTTGAATCTTTACAAAAATGGATTAAATTAGTACGAAATGGCAAAGTTACATCGGCAATTGAAAACGATGTAATGGAAGCAGATATTGAAAAACATGGCAAAATCGGCACTTTACTAAACCGCTTTCAACAAGTAGTTGTTCAAGTTGTAAAAGAGCCTATTTCCAATAAAGGTCCACGCTTATCGAGCGAAATAAGTTTACCTGGCCGTTTTATTGTATTAATACCTTTTGATAACAATATTTCTATTTCGAAAAAAATAGTAAAACATGATGAGCGCAACAGACTTAAAAAACTGATGCAAACCATTAAGCAACCTAATTTTGGGGTAATTATTAGAACTAATGCAGAAGGTGTTAGTGTTGAAGAATTACAACAAGATTTGGAAGAATTAATGGCTAAATGGGAAGTAGTTTTTACTCAACTAAAAAATGCCAATCCACCTCAAAAACTTTTAGGTGAAAGTGATCGCACTTTAACCTTAGTACGCGATTTGGTTAATGAAGATTTTACTGGAATTCATGTAAATGATAGTTATTTATACAGTGAAATAAAAAACTATGTTAAATCAAAAAGCCCTCAACTTGAAAAAATTGTAAAACATTATACTGGTAAGACATCTATTTTTGAGCATTTTGATGTAGAAAAGCAAATAAAAACTAGCTTTGGTAAAGAAGCTAATTTTATGGGCGGTTGTTATTTAATTATAGAACATACTGAAGCAATGCACGTTATTGATGTAAATAGTGGAAACATTAGTGCACGTAACGAAGCGCAAGAGGATAATGCTTTACGAATTAACTTAGAAGCAGCAACGGAGGTAGCCCGTCAATTACGTTTACGCGATTTAGGTGGTATTATAGTTGTTGATTTTATTGATCAAAAAACTGCAGGAAACCGTAAGCTTGTATATGAAAAACTAAAAGAAGAAATGAAAAGCGATAGAGCAAAACATAAAATTTTGCCTATGAGTCCTTTTGGTTTGGTTGAAATTACACGCCAACGCGTAAGGCCTGAAATGAGCGTAGTTACTACTGAAAAATGCCCTACCTGCAACGGAACAGGCGAAATTCAAAACAGTGTAGTACTATTGGATGAAATTGAAAATCAAGTTAAGTATTTAATTGAAAATGTACACCACAAAGGTTTCAGCTTAGAGTTGAATCCATATTTAGCAGCTTATTTTATTCATGGAGGGTTAAAATCGCCTCGTATGAAATGGTTTATTAAATACAAACGTTGGATAAAAATAAACAAAGTAAACACCCTTTCTATGGTTGATTACCGATTTATTGATAAAGACGGTGAAGCAGTAGTATTTTAAATAATTATTGAAGGTTTTATTCCTGCATTTAAAAATAAAAAATCCGTAAAGTTCAGGCTTTACGGATTTTTTTTATGAATACTAATACTAGTCATTCCGTAGGAATCTTCCTTGATAACTTATGCTTTTGAATTTAAAAATCAAGTTTGTATTAGTCAAAGTTTGTATTAGTCAAGGAAGATTCCTACGAACTGAACTATTCTTCCTCCTCTCCTACTTTTTCCATTTCTATTTTAAAATCGGAACTGGCATAATAGTTCTTGGTAAACTCACACCAATGGCAATCGGCTTTTCCGCAACCATTGCTAAATTCTTTTGCTTTTATTTTAGTAAAAGCAAAATCTATTTGTCCTAAAACTGTTTCAATATCTAATGGCGAAATTGGCACTTTTACTTTATTAAAATTATTGGTTTTTTTATCGGGTTCTACAAAGTCAAATTCACAAGTACGCATTTCCCAATTTTGTGTTTTTGGGTCTTTATCGTAATCCATTAGTATTTTGTAAAACACTGCTTGTCGCCAATAATCACCACCAAATTTATCTTCAAATTTTGGTTCTTTATTTTCAGCTTCGTCCTTTATTACATTTTCAGGATTTGGTGTTTTAAACTTTTCTCTAGCATTGTCAATATTGCCTGTTTTGTAATCAACCACATTTACAATATTTCCATCAAATTCCAATTTATCTAACTTACCATTTAACGGAACATTATTTACAACTACATTTTTTAAACTACGTTCTACACTGGTAATTTTATTCCAATCATTGATGTATTTTGAATAATATTTTGGCAAAAACTGTTCGCCATATTCCATGCGAAGTTTAAATTCTTGTGGAGTAAAATTCTGCTCATTTCTGCGCATAAACCAAGCAAAATCTTTAATCATTTCTTCTGCTGAATCAAAGATTTTTTCCTCATTACTGTTCATGTTTCGGAACAATTTTTCTAATGCATAATGAACTGCGCTTCCAAAAGTCATGCTTGCACTTAAAGGCGCAGGTACTTTTATTAAACTGTTAAAATAAAAAGCAGTAGGACATTTTAAATACGAACTTAAATGAGTTACACTCAACGTATATTTTTCCAATAATTCATTTACAAAATCATTGTTAAATAACTGGTCGGCAGCTTGTTGTTTCTGGCTTTGCCAAACTATGAGTTCAAAGTTTGTTAAATCATTATCATTAACAGCATATTCGCTAGATTTTATTCCTGCAAATTCTTCCAATTCTTCCAAAAACTGACTTTTTTCTAGCTCTTTGCTATTGTTATCGTGTGTTAAATAACTTAAGTTCAATTGTTTTTTAGCACGTGTCATTCCCACATAAAACAATCTGCGTTTTTCCTCTAAATCATTTTCCTTATTGATTTCAAATAAAGTATCAGGCAATGAATAACTGCTGTGTTTACGTGCTTTTTCCCACACATTTGCATTGATTCCAATTATAAAAACATGCTCAAATTCCAACCCTTTTGATGAATGTGTGGTAATAAAATTTACGCCTTCTAAATTATAAATCAAGCGCTGAGAAGGCAATTGAATTCCTTCTTGCTCCATGGTATCAATGGTATTTACCAAATGTTTCAAAGCTGTTTTGGTATTGCGTACACATTCACTTTTTACAAAATCGAAAAAGGTGTGTAACAATTGCATATTATATGCTCGTTCATCGCTTTGCAAAGCTTCAAAAAGCAAACCACTATCGTTTATTATTTCTTTAATTAAATGTTGTAAAGTTAAGTTTGCTGCACTGCTTATCCATTTTTCAATGAGTGTAGAAGCATTGACAAAAAGTTCATTTACTATTTTATCTTCAATAAAAATGCTTGGTTTAGGGTCAATAAAGTTTTGTTTTAAAGCTTGTCGCCAACCAGTTTTTTCCCAAACTACATCTTTTTGATTATTCAAATCGTTCATTTTATTGGCAAATCTTGCCAATTCAATGGTTGGTAAACGAAAGAAATTATAATGCAAGATCTCGAACAACAAATATTCACCACTATGCGCTTTTGTTAGTTCATGATTGATATAACGTAAAATAGTAACCAATTTTTTGATCAACATTTCATCAAAAGCATTGGCTCTTTTTCGGGTATTAATTTGAATATTGTGGTGCTGTAACCAAGCAATTAAATCTTCGGCTTGCTTATGGTTATGGAACAAAACAGCTATTTCATTTAAAGGAACACCTTGCTCTTTTAAAGCCAATATTTGCATGGCAATATGCGTGCTTTGATGTGCTTCGTTTTGATATGCAAATATGTTTGGTTGTGATGTTAAAGATGCAAATTTCTCATTGCTTGCCAGTAATGTTTTATCAGGATTTAACCTTGTTCCGTTCTGACTAATTAATGCTTTACTTGCATCTAAAATTACTTGACTACTGCGGTAATTTTGAACCAACGAAATGGTTTTTAAATCTTGCGCAGCATATTTATTGATGTAAAAATTAATGTTCTCTACGTTTGCACCTTGAAACCTATAAATAGATTGATCATCATCGCCAACGGCAAAAACATTGGGCTTTTCATTGTTTTTTAATAGTTGAAACAATAAATCATTTTGCGCACCGCTTGTATCTTGGTATTCATCTACTAAAAAGTATAAATACTTTTCTTGGTATTGCGCCAGCATTTCTGGTTTTTGGATAAATGCTTCTATCACCCATAAAATCATATCAGCAAAATCATACCGATTTGTTTGTTTTAACTTGGCTTGATAGGTTTCAAAAGTGGCAGAAGCAGCACGTAAAATTTGCATTTTTTGCACTTCTTTATCATAGGCTGCTTGCTTTAAATCACCAGCATTAAACTCTTTGTATTTGCGTTTGTACACAAATTCATCGCGGGTTTTTATGTCTTCTAAATAAGCATCAATTTTACTGCTAATTAAAACTGGGTTCCAGTTTTCACGCTTCATGGCTTGATACAAATTCAAAAGTCTGTTGGTTTCATAATAAATATCGCCAGTGTATCGTTTCAGTGGATTTTCAGCCTCAAACTTATCAATAATTTCATGCACCAAATTTATTTGCTCCAACTCACTGATAGCATCCAAACTTCTTATTCCAAAATAGTCTAAGTTTTCTTGAATAACTGCATTGCTAAAAGCATGAAAAGTAAAAATGTCAATTCTATATGCATCTGTTCCAATAATATCAATGAGGCGTTTGCGCATGGCAATGGTTCCTGCATCGGTATAAGTTAAACACAAAATACTTTCGGCTGTGGTATCTGTTTTGGTTAAAATATTAGCAATTCTACTTGCCAATATTTGTGTTTTACCTGTTCCCGGTCCTGCTATCACCAGCATAGGACCATCAATTTGTTCTACAGCTTTGCGTTGCTCGGTATTCAATTGATCTAATAAATCGGTAAAAGGAATTTTAGTTTGTGCCATGTGCAATTATAAATAGGAATGTTGGATTTTGGATGTTGAATTTTGGATAAAAATACAGCCACAGATTGAACAAATTTCATAGAATATTTAACCACAGAGTTCACAGAGGTTTTCACAGAGAACACAAAGAAAAGTTACTACACGTTTAACTGATTACAGTGAAAAGTAACCGCAAAGATCACTAAATTTGCGTAAAGAACACAAAGAAAAGTTGCCACAGATTCACAGAAAATAAAAAATGAATTTTATCGTTTTTCAAATTCAAAATTATTTCAAAAACTCAATCAATGGCGTTTTAGCTGTATAAGTTTCTCCATTTGTTTGCTTGTAAACAATTGTAAATTGATGTTTTAAAGAAGCAGTAGGATTAGATTTTAGTCTAAGTGTTATATTAGTAAAAGCTTTTGACTTTGTTTGAATAAAGGTATTCAAATCTTCAAAATTAGTTGTTGAGTAATACAACTTATTCGCACTTATTTCAAAATATTTATTTAGCGTGTCAGTTAAATTTCCTAAACTATCAAATTTATTGTTGCTAAAAATACTAATGCTCTCAATTGTTTCTTCTGAACTTTTTTGCCCGTCATCAGCACAATCAAGTGCATAAACTGGACTTAAAAACAAATTGGGTAAATTTTCTTGATAATTTATTTCACTGTATAATCTCTTGGTAAAATTTAAATTGATATAAAATTTTCCAAAATCTACAGCCAAATTGGTATCTAATGGTGCTGATATTTCATTTAAATTTACCCCAACATTCATTCCTGTTATATCAAAGAATTTTTCAGAAACTTTGCATTTACTGCAACTATAAACGTTAAACAAAATTGCAATTATTATTAGGTATGTTAATTTTCTCATTTATTGTTTTTTGAATATTCAAAATGAAATTTAAAGGGTTATTGCAAATAAAAGCAATTTAATTACAAAATTTGTTTAACAGTTTTTTGCTATAGTCTACTTGTAATTATTAGCTATTTCAAAAATTCAATTAATGGAGTTTTATCAATATATGTTTCTCCATTTGTTTGCTTGTAAATGATAGTAAATTGATGTTTTAAAGAAGCTGTAGGTTTTGCATTTAACTTTAACCTTAAATAAAACAGTGAAGGATTGGGTTTTGATTGCATGTATTCATTCAAATTTACCTCGATACCAACATTAGTTACTACTGTAAAATACTTTGAAATACTTTCATTAACACCTATTGAACTATCAAATAAATAAGAACTAAAAATCTGAATACTATCTATTTTTTCGGTAGAGCCATAACTACCATCTATTGCACATTTGCATGCATAAGCATTATTAAATAATAAGTTGGAAAAATCAAATTGTTGTTTACATTCACTATAGTAAGTTTTGTTAAATGTTAAATCTATGTAATATTCCTCTAAACTAACTTTTGCAGTTGAATCTAATGAACCAGTTTGACCCATTTTGTATCCTTTAGCAGAAATTCCATTTACATCAAAATATTTTTTTACTTCATGACAATTACAACAACTGTATATGTTTAGGGCGAGGGCAACTGTAAAAATCCAAAATACTTTTTTCATATTTATTTATCAAATCAATCTAAACTATTTCAATTATAATAAATAAATCAGTTTTCATTTCATTATTCTTGCACAAAATTTAAAATTGAACTTCAATCCATTCCAATATAATTTACCTGTAGCCGATATTATAGACGAGGTAAAAAATCATTTAGCCAACAACAATACTTTAATTGTAAATGCGCCTCCGGGAGCAGGAAAAAGCACTCTTTTGCCTTTGACTTTATTGAATGAAAATTGGTTAGCTGGCAAAAATATTATAATGCTGGAACCACGAAGGTTAGCTGCTAAAACCATTGCTACTCGCATGGCTGAACTTTGGGGCGATAAAGTGGGTGAAACCATTGGTTACCGCATTCGGTTTGAAAACCGAGTAAGTGCGCAAACTAAAATAGAAGTAGTAACTGAAGGTATTTTAACGCGCATGTTGCACACCGATAACGCTTTGGAAAATGTGGGTTTGGTGATATTTGACGAGTTCCATGAACGCAGTTTATTTGCTGATGTTGCCATGGCTTTATGCCGAGAAGCTCAACAAATATTAAGACCTGATTTGCGCATGATGGTAATGTCGGCTACGCTGAACATGCCTCAATTAACCGCTTTGTTAAATTGCCCTGTGGCGGTAAGTGAAGGAAAACAATATCCGGTTGAAGTAAAATATGTAGGCGAACAAGATGCTTTTTTATTACCCGAAACTACTTCGCAAGTAATTGTAAAAGCTGTAAAAGAAAATGAAGGCGATATATTGGTGTTTTTACCAGGCGAAGGAGAAATTAGAAAATGCGCTGAATTGTTAAAAGGAAAATTATTGGACTTTGCCATTCATCCGCTTTATGGTCAATTGCCACAACGGGAACAATACGCAGCCATTATGCCCAATAAAAACGGCAAACGAAAAGTGGTTTTAGCGACTTCTATTGCTGAAACCAGTTTAACCATTGAAGGTGTAAAAATAGTAATAGATTCAGGTTTTGCGCGTGTTTCAAAGTTTGACCCTAAGTCAGGATTATCGCGATTAGAAACAGTTCAAATTACCAAAGATTCGGCTGACCAACGTGCAGGGCGTGCGGGAAGGTTAAGTGCTGGCGTTTGTTACAGAATGTGGACCAAAGCCAATCAGGAACGTTTGATTGAACACAGAATTCCTGAAATAATGGAAGCTGATTTAGCTGCTTTGGTATTAGACATGGCTAAATGGGGAATTAGTAATTTAAACCAATTAACTTGGTTAAGTCCGCCTCCAAAAGCTGCGGTGATGCAAGCTGTAGATGTGCTTACCAATTTGAATGCTTTGGACTTAAACAAACGCATTACGGAACATGGAAAAGAAATTCATCAGCTGCCTTGTCACCCCCGGATTGCACACATGCTTTTAAAGGCAAAACAAGACAATGCCATTGCGCTAGCAACCGACATAGCAGCCATTTTAGAAGAGCGAGATCCATTGCCAAAAGACAGCGGAATAGATATTAACTTACGCATTGAAGCATTGAGGCGAAGCCGTCAAAATAATAGTGCGGGCAACAGATTTGGAAGAATAGAAAAGGTAGCAGAATCGTACCGAAAAATGCTGAACCAAGAAGTGAAAAATGGCCCAGTTGATGACCATGAAACAGGTTTGTTGTTGGCTTATACTTATCCGGAACGCATAGCATATGCAAGGCCAGGAAATAATGCACAATTTCAATTAGCCAATGGAAAAATAGCAGCCATTGGACATAGGGATAATTTGGCAAATGAACCTTGGCTTGCAGTTGCGCATATTGATACTAGAGATGGTTTGGGTAAAATATTTATGGCATCACCATTGAACCCAAAAGATTTGTTACCTATGGTAAAAGAGCGTGAAATGATAACTTGGGATACCCGCAAAGGCGGATTAATTGCCACTAAAGATTTACGCATTGGAAGCATTGTTTTACAATCAAAACCTTTGGCAGCGCCAAGCGAGGAAAATTTGGTAGCAGCTATTTCAACGGCTATAAAAAATGAAGGCGAAGCATTGTTGAATTTTGATGATGCCTTTACCCAATTACAAAACAGAATTTTGAGTGTATGCAAATGGAATCAATACAAAGATTGGCCAGATGTTAGCACCGATGAATTATTACTAAATAATATGGATTGGTTAGGATTTTATTTACCCAAGGTAAAACGTCCAGATGATTTAAATAAAATAAATTTGAGTGAAGCCTTGCTTCAATATTTAAGTTGGGAGCAACAGCAAACATTAAACACTTTAGCTCCTGCAAAAATAAATGTGCCCAGTGGTTCTAATATTGGCATTGAATATTTGGCGAATGGAGAAACCCCTATCCTTTCGGTTCGGTTGCAAGAAGTCTTTGGAATGGCTGATACACCCACTGTTAATAATGGAAAAGTAAAATTGGTAATGCATTTGCTTTCGCCAGGATTTAAGCCCGTACAAGTAACTTCTGACCTAAAAAGTTTTTGGAACAATACCTATTTTGAGGTAAAAAAAGAGCTAAAACGCAGGTATCCAAAGCATGCTTGGCCTGATGATCCGTGGACGGAAAAGGCGGTGGCTAAAGGTGGTCCGAGGAGGTTTTAAATTTCAGCCACAGATTACACAGATTACACAGAAAAATTAACCGCAAAGCGCACAAAGGTTTACGCAAAGAACAAAAAGATTTATACGCTACATAGAATCCTACAAATTATATAATCCCGATAATCTTGATTCAGACAATATGCGGAAAGATCTGCGAGTATCTGCGAAATCCGTGGGCAAAATTGTTGCTGGTATCGCTTCGCTATAAAACCAACAACAGCAAATAATTGACTCAAGGAAGTTTTAGTTTAAGAGTTAGGAATTAAATGAAATTTATTGCTTTTTATTTTTTTAGGTAATTTACTTTTAAAAACAGAATAAATAATCAAAGGTGGAACGGAAAAGGCTAAACCAATTTTTCCCATTAATTTTAATTGGGGATCACCTACAATCAAAAATAATAAAGAATTGAAGGTAGTTGTAAAACCTACAGCACCAAATATAATAGCTCCGGCTTGATTTAAATTTTGATTGTAAGCATTGAATTTCAAGTAATCAATCTGATTATAATTCACTTTATATTTCTTTCCATTTTTTAAATTCTCAAAGTAAAAAGTGTCATTCTTTACCACATTTAATTTCAATTCTTTTTGCTCGCCATTATTTAGCTTACAATAAACTTTATGAGGAATCAAAAAATGTAAAGTGTCTTCTTTATCATCAATAAATGCTATTACTTGTTGAGCATGTATTGATTTTAAGCTTAATAACAAAATAACAAAAGCCATCAATTTAAACTTACTTTTTATACAATTTATCATTTTATCTTCTTTAAGTATATGTTGTAATAATAAAGAAGATATTCTAAACATTCTAAAATAAAATTACTGTATTAACAGTGTAAAATACAATTTGCATTAATATTAATTTTTTTGAAAGCCCTCAATTAATTGAAAATTTATTTTACTGTTTTATAAAAAACAATATTTTGTAATTCAATTTTTTTATTTTGCCATAATTGAAAAACATACTTTTATATATCATCATTTTTACTTTAATCAATTCTTGTAATTTACGAAAAAAGAGTAATTGGTATTGCGGCATGGGTATGCGTTATAATTATCCTGAATTTAACTTACAAAATTTCAATGGCTTTGTTAATCCTCAAACAAACAAACCCTTTGATTCTGTTTATGTAAATTCCAATAGAATTTATGATAATGAAGGGAAGTATTATTTTGAATACAAATCTACCAATGAAAAAAAGGATAAAATTTATTCACTAAAAAATTCAGATAGAAAGGAATTATGCGAACTAATTAATGTTGACTTCGACAAAGATCCAATTTGGCTTAATGATTGTGTAATTATTGATAAATCTGTCAATAAAAAATATGGCAAATATGTAATTGACTTAAGAACTGGGAAACACAAATTTTATAAAGTTAAAGGATATTTTAAAGCAGTTGGCCAAGATAGTAATATAGCTTATTTTACAAGTTATAGAAGCTTGCAAGAAATTGGAAAACTAAAAGTAGCAAGCAGACATTCAATCATAGGTATTTCAAACAATGGAGTCAATTTAGTTTTAGATAATCAATGTTATCAATCAAAATATTTAGTTAGAAATTACAAACGTTGGCAATGGTGTTGGCAATATTGTCCAATAGATAAAGACACAGTAAATTTAAACTTATTTTACAACAATACTTTGCATATAGAAGGTAAAGAAATAAATAAAGTTGAATTGTATAACACCGATTTTATTTTCAAAAAAAAATCATTTAAAATACAAAGTGTTTATAAAAGTGTTTCTTATAAAACTAACTACAGAAAATTCCAAAATTCAATTTATATTAGGCTTCAAAACGATGATATTTATAAACTTGATAGTAATGGTTTAAATATAGCTATTGCATTTAAAATACTAGCAATTACAGGTGAATTAATTGATTACAAAATAGAAGGAAATTGCTTGATTTTTAAAAACCATGTTGATTTAGAAATGGATGAGCCCAAAACGAATAGTTGGATAAATCAAAATGGTTTTGAGATAAAATATGACCGTTCAGGTTACGATTTAATAGGAGTTGTTAACTTAAAAACTAAAGAGATTTTTTATCCTAAAATTATTCAATAAAAAAAAAGCCACTTTTAAGGGTGGCTTTTAAATTGGTTTTTGATGAATTAAGCTTGATAAGCTGCTTCAAACTCTTTGGCAAAATCAGCTAATTTTATTTTTCCTAATATAGGTTTATTATTCCAATAATCGGCTTGTAATAAACCTTCACGAATTGATTTACCCATTTCTACATAACCATCGGCATTGGTTTTTGGTAAACCTGATTGTAACATACCATTCAAAGCATCTTCATCGCTAAATGTAACCCATGGTGTATTGGGTTTGTTGGCAACTTTTGAAAGTGCTTCTGCAATTTCTTGTATCGAACATTCATCGCTGGCTATGTATTGAATGGTTTTTCCAGTAAAGTTTAAATTTAACAAGTTTTCAGTTACTGCTTCTGCAATATCGTTAGTGTGTACCAATACCAATTTTTCGTTGGTATTACCAAAATTACTGCCCATAATGCCTGCATTTTTAATTAAACCAATCATACCAAACAAGTTGTAAAAGAAATATGATGGACGTAACATTTTAACATTTACATTAGCTAATTTTTCAAGTTCAGTTTCTAAATAAGCCAAACCATCAATTGGACCTGCACCTTGACGCAAATGGGCTCCAATACTGCTTAATTGCAACACATTTTTTACCTCATTTAATTTGATAGCTTCTACATAAATATTGGCTACTTGTATTTGATAATCCATTAAATTAGTGGTAGCAAAATTGGGCGGAATCATTAAATAAACTGCATCGGCTCCACTAAATGTTTTGTTGATAAATGCTGCATCCGATACACTTCCAATGGCTGCTATTGCGCCTAAAGCTTCAATTTCGGCTTTTTTGTTTTCGTTGCTACTAATTACTACCACTTGATGGTGAGCGGCTACTAAATTTTTTACTACGGGTTGGCTAATATGGCCTAACGACCCTGTGATTACGTATTTCATTTTTTTGTTTATTGCTTTATTGCGGGGCAAACATATATTTGTACTTACTTTTTTACTAGTACTTACTAAAAAGTATGTTTAATTTATGAATACAAGAAAAACCACTTCGAGCAATTACGAAAACGAATTAGAAATAAATAAATGCCCTGTAACATTTACTTTAAAACTAATTGGCGGACGTTGGAAACCATTAATTTTATGGCAATTATCAACAGGTACTAAACGATACAACGAGTTAAAAAAAGCCCTTCCAAAAATTTCAGAAAAAATGTTGATTGAAAAACTGAAGGAACTTGAAAGCGATAATTTGGTAATAAGAAAAGCCAAGCCTGTGGTTCCTCCATACGTTGACTACCAATTAAGTGAACTAGGAAATTCATTAACACCAATACTTAAATCAATGGCCAAATGGGGCTTAAACGAAATGGTAAAGGAGAATTAGTTATTCGTAGACCGTTGTTCGTTTCTCGATGTTCGTTTTTCGTTATTAAAAATTGTTTTAACAGTCTAACGCCTTTCCATCGCAAACCTTTACGCAATCGTCTGACTGTGTATGTTTCGAATTTCGATGTTCGAATTTCGATGTTCGTTATTCTATTTTGGTTTAACAGTCTGACGCCTTGCCATCTCAAACCTTTGCGCAATCGTCTGACTGTGTATGTTACGTTATTCGAATTTCGATATTAGTTTAACAGTCTGACACCTTGCCATCGCAAACCTTTGCGCAATCGTCTGACTGTGTATGTTTCGAATTTAGTTTTTCGAATTTCGATATTCGTTTTTCGATATTGGTTTAACAGTCTGACGCCTTGCCATCTCAAACCTTTGCGCAATCGTCTGACTGTATCCTTCGTTATTCGAATTTTTTTTTCGAATTTCGATATTCGTTTTTCGAATTTCTTTAAACTAAGTACTAAAAACTTCGAATTAAGAACTATTCCGCTAATTCAAAAATCCTAATCGTATCAGGTTCTATTTGCAAGGTTTTATCGCTTAAGTTTAGGGTGTTATCTGTAACAATATCTTTGGCTTTGGTAAATTTATTCAGTATTTCATCATACTTTTTAAAAGTAACAGTTTGTGTTTTTGCATGGCGATTTATCATAACCATCACTGTTTTTTTATAGGTATATCTAAAATATACATACACCCCATTATCTACTGCAAAATGTGTAGTTTTTCCTTTAGTGATAGCTTCATTGGTTTGGCGCCAATTGGCTAATTTTTTCAAATAATTAAATGCTTCATTTTCTTCTTCGGTCCTACCTTCAGGTGCAAATTTACTGGTTTTATCATGCGGCCAAGCACCTACAAAATCCATGCGCACTTCTCCATCGCTTTTGCGTGGTAATTGCGGATTTTTAACCAAAATTTCAGTTCCATAATAAATGCTTGGAACTCCACGCATAGTTAGTAGTAAACCAATTCCCATTTTATACTTTTTCAAATCGTTTTTCATGATTGAGTAAAAACGATTCAAATCGTGGTTATCTAAAAATGTTAAATTTAAACTTGGGTTGCTGTAAAGTCCATCTTGTGCCAAGGTTTGGTATATTTTAGCCAATCCTTTATCCCATTCTGGCGTGTCTAATAAAGCCTCGTTTACAGCCCAATACATATTAAAATCAATGGCACTGGTTAAGTTGCTTAAAGGTGCTTTGGCATAATTGCTTTTATTTACAAAATAAGCATTACTTAGTACGCCACGTTCCCAAATTTCGCCACTACTCCAAAAATTAGGATATTCCTTTTTAATATATCCCATACATTTTTCCATAAACTCCACATCGTTATAGCTGTATGTGTCAATTCTAAAACCATCAATTCCTGCATAATTAATCCACCATAAATAGCTTTGCATTAAGTAGGTTGCCACTCTTGGGTTGCGCTCATTTACATCGGGCATTTGTGTGTCAAACCAACCATCTGTCATTAATTTTTTTTCGGCTTTGCTGGCATAAGGATCGTAATGAACAGGCGCACGGTAATTGGTTCTGGTAAATTCGGGCCATTGGTTTACGAAACTTTTTTCAGGCATATTTAAATACATCCAATGTTTATCGCCAATATGATTAGGAACTAAATCCATTACCAATTTCATATTGCGTTTTTTAAGGTCAGCACCCAATTTTTGGTAATCGGCATTGGTCCCAAACCTTGGGTCAATTAAATAATGATCGGTTAATGCATAACCATGATAACTGTATTTGGGTTGATCGTTTATCAAAGCAGGATTTAACCAAAGCGTAGTTATACCTAAGTCTTTCATGTAATCCAAATGCTGCATTACTCCCTTTAAATCGCCTCCATGGCGGCCATTTAAATCATTTCTATCGCATACTGCTTCGCGCATTCCAGTAACTACATCGTTAGTGGTATCGCCATTGGCAAACCTGTCGGGCATAGCCATGTATATAAAATCAGCTTGGGTAATATTGTCAATATCTTTGGTTAATGTTTCTAATTTATAAGGATAATTAAACTTTTCAGTTCCATTACTAAACTCAATGTTGATGGTATTTCCTTTAAAATTTTGAAGATTGATATAAGCAAATAAATAATCAGCATTTTCTACCTTTTCTACTCTTATTAATTTTACACCAACTGTATTAATTTTTACAGTGCTAGCCGCAATATTTTTACCATTCAGTGTTAATTGCAATTCTTTATTATTTAAATTATTCCACCAAAATGGAGGGTCAACTCTTTCAAGTGGTTTATAATTTTGAGCCGAGGTTTGAAGGGCTGTAAAAGCTGCAATTAACAACAGTATTTTTTTCATAATGGATATTTTGAGCGAATATACTTTTAAAATTTGTAATAATTTTTATGACGTTGCGTTTTATAACCATTAAATAAAATGAAATATGAAAAATTTAATCATCTTTATTGCCTTTACGTGCTTCATTATAATGTATTCAAAAACAGTATATTGTAAAGAAATATCAATTACAGAAGCGCTTAAAAACAAAATGATTACCATTAAGGTAAAATCAACAGCTGAGCATACTGGCGAGTGCTTAAGTGTACGAATGGTAAACTTAAAAAATACCAAGCTAAATATAATAATTGAAGCTGGCCGTATGTTTATTCCTGCCGATTCAAATGTTCAAAACCTAATAGTGGTAAAGCGCGAAAATATTGAGCTAGCTCCAAATCAAATAAAAAACAATAAAATAACTGCTGTTTGTGCTCAAAAAGAAGATGCTGGCCCAAGGCAAGATTTGGTATTTACTGCGGGAAATTTTGGAAATACTGATGTCAAAAAATTTGCTGAATGGCTCGATACCAAAGCATATTATAATAATAGCAATACCCAAAATGCCATGTGGACTTTTACAGATAACATATCTCCACAATTTAGTATTTACAGCGAACACGATAAAGAAATGTTAGCCTATGTAGCTGCGGCTAAAAACTTGAATTACGAAAAGTTGTTAAAAAAATTCACATCTGTTAACTCAAGTAATAGTTACACTCCACCAGCTAAATCCAAGTTTACATTTACTTCCACTTTAAACTTTACAGTGAGCACACCGCAAGTTTTAAAAGTAGTGCTAAGTGATAAAAACAATGCTGTAGTAAAACAATGCATAGCTGGCGATACCTTGGCGGTAGGCCCAAACAGCAAACGCATTGAAATTACTAACGATGATTTAGAAAATGGCAAGTATTATTTGAAAGTTTATATTGACGGTAAAATGATTACCAGACGCGAAATTGACATGAAGTAATATCATTTTCAAATCATTATAAATACTGACCTAGTTCAGTATTTAAGTGTTAATTGTAGTGTTCATTTGTACTCATAAAATATTTGCAATTATGAGCACACAAAAACATTTAACAGAATTACACGCTGAACACAAAGAATGGATAAACAAACTTTCTTTCTATAAAGATGATTTAACAGTAATGCTATCTCGCTTAGATGAGATAGCTGCTAAAAACAGTTCGAAAGATGCTTTGGTAATGATTGAACATTTTCAAAATCAATTTAAAATTCAAAACGAACAAATTGATATTTTAAAACACGACATCAACCAACACAGTGCAAAAATTGAATCTTCTGTAACTAATAATCCGGTAGCTAGCGACCATAGAACAATGGAAGACCATGCTCCTGAACGCGAAAGAATGGAACGTTTTGAAGAATTATTTGCTTCGTTACGCAAAGATTTATTTGGCTTTTTAGCTAAATGGATGTAATGTAAAAATATTACAAAATCACTCAACTAACCCTTGATTAGCGCAAGCTTTTCAAGGGTTTTGTTTTTTATTAATTTTATATGATTATTTTTGATTAAAATTTTAAAACTAAGTACTAAAAACTAAGTACTAAATAACTATAAAAAAAATGCATAAATTAAAACTCACTACTTTATTATTAATCATTTCTTGTTCTTTAATTGCTCAGCCTACTTTTATAAAAGATTCGTTAGATGCTTATATCAATCGCGAAATGGCTCGTTGGCAAGTGCCTGGCTTAGCCATTGCAATTGTTAAAGATGGAAAAATAATTTTGAGTAAAGGTTATGGTGTAAAACAAGCAGGTAAATCGGCCAAAGTGGATGAGTATTCCTTATTTCAAATTGCCTCAAACAGTAAAGCTTTTACAGGTACTTCTATTGCATTATTAAATTACCAAAAACGTCTTTTTTTAGATGAAAAAGTAACTAAATACATGCCCGATTTTAAATTGTATGACGAAACATCTACTTCACTTTGTACCGTTCGCGATTTATTGTGTCATCGTATTGGTTTACAAACATTTCAAGGTGATTTTTTAAACTGGGGAAGTAATTTAACTCGTAAAGAAATTATTGAACATTTGGCTTTAACCAAACCTGTTCATCCATTTAGATACAAATATGGTTATTGCAACGCAGCCTTTATAACTGCTGGCGAACTAATTAAAAATGTAACCGATACCAGCTGGGACGATTATATAAAATACCATTTTTTTGAGCCTTTGGCAATGAAACATACCAACAGCACTTATAACGATATAATGACTGATGAAAATGCTTGCACACCTCACACTTTGGTAAACGGAAAAATTGTTAAATTACCTTATACCAATATTGATAATATGGGCCCTTCGGCTAGTATTAACTCATGTGCCCGCGATATGGCTAATTGGTTATTATTTCAGTTAGATAGCGGACGATTTGATGGAAAAAGAATTGTACCTTTTTCGGTATTGGCCGAAACCCGTAAATCGAATATGATTAGCAATGATGTAAATTCTAAAATATTTAAAACCAAACATTTTAGCACATATGGTTTAGGCTGGCAAAGTTACGATTACGAAGGTCGTAGAGTTTGGGAGCACAGCGGTGGAGCTAATGGATTTGTGACCAAAACAGAGTTTATTCCCGAAGAAAATTTAGGGGTATTGGTTTACACAAATACAGATGCTAACTCACTTTACGATGCTTTGGTAAAACAAGTTTTAGAAGCATACTTAAATGTACCTTACCGCAATTTAAGCGAAAAATACTTTGATGGTGGAAAAGTTGGTCGCGCAGCAGAACAAGCAGAGTTAGACAGTTTAAACAAAGTGGTTTTACTTAAAAATAAAACAAGCATTGATTTACAAAATTTTGTTGGAACTTATAAAAACAGCTTTTATGGCGATGTAGAAATTAGGTTAATAAAAGGTAAAATGACTTTACATTTTAGCCATCACCCAAATAATATAGGTAAGTTAGAGTATTTAGGTAACAACCAGTTTTTATGTACTTACAGCGATGTAACTTGTGGTGTTCAAGTATTGCCAATTAAAATAGAAAATAACCAAGTTAAAGGCATAACCATAAAAGTAGCCGATTTTATTGATTACTTAACTTACGATTTTGAAAAGGTAAATTAGTTGAAGGTTGTTAGTTGTCAGTTGATAGAAAAAAGTATTAAATGGAATATTTAAAGTGGTTTTTTAAATTAATAATTAGCAATGCAGTAAGCATCTTCTTAGCTATACCTTATTATTTGCCATTAGCTAATCATCAACTAAAACAAGGAACTCAGAAGATAGTAAAGCGCAATGTTGACCCCCGAACTTTTTATACTTTTAGATTTTTAATCATAGGAACTTTGTTTTTCATAAGCCCTTTTGCAATTGCGCAAAAGTTGGTATTAAAAAATAATATTGCGGAGAGAGAATACAAATTGGGTTATTTGCGTCATGTAAGAATTAGTTCAATGCTTGATTCAACCCACACTTTTGGAGCTTATATTAGTAAAACTAAAAACGATACTTTGTATTTTATTGGTGGTAAAAAAATTGCACTAGCTGATATCAACACCATAAGATTTACTCCACGAAATGCGTTTACCAAATATGGAAAACCATATTTATACAGTGGAGGTGTTTTTATTTCAGGCTTTGTTGCATTGGTAATAAGTGGAACCGAACAAACATATTCAGTTGGTCAACGATTACTGTTTTTTGTAGGAGGTATTTTATATTCATCAGTTCTAATTGAAGCCGCAGGAACAGGATTTTGGATAATTACACCAAAAAGAGAATTACGAAAAGGAATTAACCTAACTATTTTAAACAAATGAAATCCTTCCTAGTGCTAGTTTTAATAATAGGATGCCTAAATGCAAATGCACAAAAGGGATTTAAAGTATATCATGTTGAAAAAGCCCGTTTTATACAATTTAAAGTAAATCAGAATATTAAGTATAATTCTATTAATAATTCGGTTTATATAAAAGATAAAATTATAAGTGTTACCGATTCAGGATTTTTGGGACAAAAATCTAGTTTTGTGCGCTTCGATTCGTTACAAAGTATTAGTCATTACTATAAATATTTAAATTTAGTTGGTTATTCACTTATTGGCTTAACTGAACTAAACTTAATTGGCGCTATGATTACAGGTTATACCGAAGCCCAAATTGCGGCTACATTTATTTTTATTGGAGGAAATGCCATTGTTATTCCATATTTGGTTTATTATCAAAAACCTATTTTAAAACCTTTAAATAAAATTAGTAACCAAACACATTTTATACTATTTTGATTTACAAAATAAGTTAATGAGTTGGGTGTAAATCTTAAATAGTATTATGCAGCCACAAATATATTGGAATATATAAAATGTATGGGCGGTATTATAATGATATATTAGTTCAAACCATCATTCAACAAAAAAGCCATTCAGAAAATATTCCGAATGGCTTTTTTTAATTTTTATGCAAAAATTATTGAGCAACTTCTTCAGCTAACTCAGGGTCAACTAATACGCGACCACAGTTTTCACAAACTATAATTTTTTTACGTAATTTAATATCAGCTTGGCGTTGAGGAGGAATACCAGCAAAGCAACCACCACAGCTTTCGCGCATAATGACTGCTACACCAATTCCATTTTTCATGCTAGTTCTAATTCTGTTGTACGATGCAACTAAACGATCATCAGCAACAGTAACCGCTTTTGCACGATCAACATTTAAATTTGCTTCTTCTTTTTCAGTTTCAGCAATAATGCTTTCTAATTCGCCTTTTTTATTTTTTAAATCTTGTTTACGTCCTACTAATTCAGTGTCTAGTGCAGTAATTGCATTTTTCTTTTGCTCTGACTCAAAATTAGCATTTTTGATACGCTTATCAGCTGCTTGTTGTTCCAATCCTTGAATTTCGATTTCTTTATTCAATGCATCGTATTCACGGTTATTTTTAACACCTTCTAATTGTTTTTCGTATTTTTTAGCCAATGCTTTTGCATCTAAAATACGTGTTTTGTTTTGGCTGATAGTTTCTTCAATAGCTTTAACATCGTTAGCCATATTTGCCAAACGAGTTTCCATACCAGCTATATCATCTTCTAAATCTGCAACCTCATTAGGTAACTCGCCCCTTACAATTTGCAATTTGCTTATTTGTGAATCGATAATTTGAAGCTTGTATAAAGCTTTTAATTTTTGTTCAATGCTTACTTCTGTAGCTAATGCCATATAGTTTAATAATAATAATTTACTGGGTTGGTATTGATTTTACTTAAAAAGAGGGCAAATGTAGGATTTTTTTTCATAATTAAATCAAACATAAGCTCTTTTGTGAATTTTTCGCTTTCATAATGTCCAATATCCGCTATCATCAGGCTTTTTTCGGCATCAAAAAATTCGTGATATTTAAAATCAGAGCTAATAAATGCATCTGCACCTTGACTTATAGCATTTTTTAGTAAAAATTGTCCCGCACCTCCGCAAAGCGCAATTTTCTTTATTTTTTTATCAAAAGGAGTAAACTTAATTACGTTTAACTCCATTTTTTCTTTTAGCATTTTTAAAAACTCAGCTGGTTCCAAAGATGTTTCCAATTCTCCAATTAATCCACTGCCAATTCCCCAAAATGTATTTTCAGTAGCAATGATGTCGTACGCCACTTCCTCGTAAGGATGAGCAAGTAATAGAGCATTTATAATTTTTGATTGCAAATAAAATGGCATCAAAACTTCTAACCTAATTTCGTTTTCTTCTTGGCGCTTATTCGCTTCACCCACAAATGGATTGGCTATTTTATTTGGTTTAAAAGTTCCATTTCCAGCATGGCTAAATCCGCATTCGCTGTAATTTCCTATATGCCCTGCCCCTGATTCAAACAAAGCATTTTGTACTTTTTCAAAATGACTTTGAGGAATAAAGGTTACCAACTTTTTAAAAACTTGGCTTTTGGGTTGTAAAACTTTTGTATTTATTAAATTAATTTTTTGAGCAATTTTTCCATTTACACCATCACTCACATTATCTAAGTTGGTATGAACAGCATAAATAGCTATGTCATTTTTAATAGCGTTTATAATCACTCGCTCCACATAGTTTTTTCCATTCAGTTTTTTCAAACCACTAAAAACAATGGGATGATGCGCAATAATCAAATTACATTTATTTTCAATTGCTTCATTAACTACATCTTCCGTACAATCCAAAGTAATTAAAACATTGGTAATTGGCCAGTTTTTATCACCCGTAATTAGTCCGCTATTATCGTAACTTTCCTGCAAAGCACTTGGTGCATAATCTTCAAAAATGGATATGATATCATTAATAATCATCATGGCGAATTTATAAAAAATTTTGGATGTTGGATGTTGAATTATTTTATTCTTGCAACTGGCTTCTGGCTTCTAGCCTCTAGCAACTGGAAATTGGAAATTTTCTGAACCTCACTCACAAACCAACCTTTAACCAATCTCCAAATCACCAAATCAATAAATCAATCTACCACTCAACCATCCAACAAACCAACAAAAAAATTGCTGACATACTGACATAAAATGTTTTATATTCGCAGCCTTTTTAGTAATAAAAATTTATAAAATGAGAGGCGTAGCAGCAGATATAGCACCAGAAAGTGCAACCAGAAATTTATACATTGAAACTTATGGATGTGCCATGAACTTAGCTGACAGCGAAGTAGTTGCATCTATTATGGCCGATAAAGGCTTTAAAACCACCACCGACATTCAACAAGCAGATGTGGTTTTTGTAAACACTTGCTCTATAAGAGATAATGCGGAAGCTCACGTTTGGGGACGTTTACGCGAAATTAAACACCAAAAGAAAACCAATCCAGGAATGATTGTGGGTGTTTTAGGTTGTATGGCCGAGAGGTTAAAAAATGATTTGTTAGAAAAAGAACAAATTATAGATATTGTAGTTGGGCCTGATGCCTACCGCGATATTCCTCGATTAATTGAACAAGTAGAAGATGGACAAAAAGCCATGAACGTGCTTTTGAGTCGCGAAGAAACTTATGCCGAAATAGTTCCAGTGCGTTTAAGCAGCAATGGAGTTTCTGCATTTATAAGTATTATGCGTGGTTGCGATAATATGTGTTCTTTCTGCGTGGTTCCTTTTACACGTGGTAGAGAACGTAGCCGCGATCCTGAATCTATCGTAAACGAAGCCAAAGAATTATACAATCAAGGTTATAAGGAAGTTACACTTTTAGGACAAAACGTAGATTCGTATAAAATGGAAGACGAATCTGGTAACATAACTTGCACCTTTGCTCAGTTATTAGAAAAAGTAGCACTCATTGCCCCTGATTTAAGAGTTCGTTTTACCTCATCGCACCCCAAAGATATTTCAGATGAGGTACTTTTTACCATTAAAAAATACGATAACGTTTGTAATTATATTCATTTTCCAATGCAATCGGGTAACTCGCGCGTGTTAAAAATGATGAACCGCACTTACGACAGAGATTGGTTTAAAATGCGCTTGGATAAAATTAGAGAAGTAATTCCTGATTGTGGTATTTCTACAGATATCATTACTGGTTTTTGTACTGAAACAGAAGTAGAACACCAAGACACATTGAGTTTATTCGATTACGGAAAATTTGATTTTGCGTTTATGTACAAATACAGCGAACGCTCAGGAACCTTGGCTGCTCGCAGGTATAAGGATGATATTCCGGAAGAGGTAAAAGGCCGAAGACTAACTGAAATTATAGATTTACAACATAAAAATAGCATTGTAAAAAATAATGCAGAAATTGGAACTACCCATATTGTGCTGATTGAAGGAACTTCAAAAAAATCGGAACTAGACGCAAAAGGTCGTAACGACCAAAATAAAATTGTGATTTTCCCGATAGAACATTACAAAAAAGGCCAATATGTAAAAGTATTAATTGAACGAGCCACTATTACTAGTTTAATAGGTAAAATCATAGAAGAAGTTAAGTTTTAATTTTTATCACCAAATGGATTTTTTTAGCAATAATAGCCGACACCAACAAGTTAGTCATGTGCTTGAAAAATACAATTTGTATTTCAGAAATTTAAGTAAAAAAGGAAAGCTCAAGTTTGTAAAACGAGTTCTAAGTTTTGAAAAAGAAATGGCTGTTATTGGTAAAGGAATAACTATTACTGATGATATGCGTTTGATTTTGTATTCATACATCACTCAACTAACTTTTGGTTTAAAAGATTATTTTCTTTCTGGTTATGATTATATCAATGTTTATCCTGACTCTTTTTCATTGAAAAACAATGATGAATTTAGCGATGGTGTTACTTATAACAATAAAATCATTGGTATTTCCTGGAAAAAATTCAGTGAAGGACATTTGTTTGTAGCCGATGGTGAAAATTTATTCTTTTATCAATTAGGAATGGCGTTGGTTCAAACAGTAAAAAATGGAGCTTCATTTGACCAACATTTTGCTAGTTATTTAGACAATTGGTTTGAAATTTTTAGTAAAGAATATAAAGGAAAATCCAATGTGTTAAATATTATTGGCAATGAAAATGAAGTAGATTATGTGTTTGCTAAATTGGTAGAAATGTTTTTTGAAAAACCAATATTATTCCAAGAAGAAATGCCAAATGCTTATGCCCATTTTTGTTTGTTATTGAATCAAAATCCTTTACAAATAGATAATGATTACAGGTATAAATCGTTTTTTTTTAACACCGAAAATCTAATTTATAAATTACCTGAGAAAGTAAAAAAAACTTACCGCTATAATAGCAGTCATTGGACTTATTATTTGCCAATATTTACTGCCATTATCCTATTCATATTTCGATTCCATGTAATGGAACATATAGTTATTAATTGGACTGAAATAATTTTTATTGTTTTGATGGTAAGTATTTTTACGAGTCTTATTTTTTACAAAAAAATTCAAGAAAAATCCATTTATTCTAACTTATTAGAGTTTTGGATTATTAATCTATTAGGGTTTGTTCCGATATGTTTTTTATTAATAGTAACTGCTGGATTATGGATAAATTTTAACCCACAAGCATCCATTCATGAAATTGAAAATATTGACATAAATGAAATTAGAGTTAGGAAAAAAGGTATACAAATAGAGTCGTTTACTTTTTACTTCCAAGACAATTTTTTATACTATTACCCAATGGCAAGAACAATTGATATTGAAGAAAATAAAATGTTTCAAAACGTTCAATTGCCAGCACAAATGAAATTAACAATCTGCAAAGGAATTGCAGGATTTGATATTATTAAAAATAAAGAAGTGATTACAAATGAACATACAGGATATTAAACAAAGATTTGAAATAATTGGTAACTCTCCTTTACTAAATTATGCTTTACAAACCGCTACCAAAGTAGCTCCAACAGACATTACAGTTTTAATTAATGGCGAAAGTGGTGTGGGAAAAGAAGCATTTTCAAAAGTTATTCATGCTTTGAGCGCTCGCAAACATGGGCCATTTATAGCGGTTAACTGTGGTGCAATTCCCGAAGGAACCATTGATTCAGAATTATTCGGACACGAAAAAGGTTCGTTTACAGGCGCAGTTGATACCCGTAAAGGTTATTTTGAAACAGTTAGTGGTGGAACCATTTTTTTAGATGAAGTAGGTGAATTACCATTAGAAACACAATCTAGATTATTACGTATTTTAGAAAGTGGCGAGTTTTTAAAAGTTGGTTCATCAAAAACGCAAAAAACCGATGTACGTGTAATTGCAGCTACTAACCGCGATTTATTAGATTATTCTGCTCAAGGCAAGTTTAGAGAAGATTTATATTATCGTTTGTCAACTGTGCCAATTCGTGTACCACCATTGCGCGAGCGTAAAGAAGATATCAATTTATTGTTTCGTAAATTCAGTGCCGATTTTGCTGAAAAATACAAATCGAAACCTGTAATGTTGGATGCGGAAGCTCAAAATATGTTAGCAGCTTTTCGTTGGCCAGGAAATATTCGCCAACTAAAAAATGTGGCTGAACAGTTATCGGTTTTGGATGAAGATAAAAATGTAAATGCTTACGAATTAGCTCAGGTTTTACCACCTGAAAGGCCAGGTTTACCGGCTTTAATGGTTAATCCGGCCGATGCAAACCAAATGAGTGAACGCGATATTTTTTATAAAGTATTATTTGAACTTAGAAAAGACTTAAGCGATTTAAAAGGTGTAGTTTTTGAAATGATGCAAAATGGAAAAACATCTTTGAGTGCGGACGATTTTAGTATAAAACCAAATGAAAATATGAACAATATTTTCAACCCTGGAATGTATCAAAATATGAGTAATCAAATGAATCCAACCAATATGATGAATAATAATTTATCTGGATTTACGATGCCAAATAATAATATTATTGACATTCCTATTATTCACAATCCAGAACCTGAAAATCTTTCTATTGAACAAAAAGAAATAGAACTGATAAAAAAAGCCCTTGATAAATACCGTGGACGTAGAAAAAAAGCGGCCAATGAATTAGGAATTTCCGAGCGTACTTTGTACAGAAAAATTAAACAATACGATTTGGAAGATTAAGTTTGGCACAATAATTTCATACATCAATAAAAAAATTAAATACCATGAAAAAATTAGGTTTTATAGTTGCAGTTGCATTATTAATATTTAGCAGTTGTAGCTCAATGAAGGGTTTAACCAAAGTAAAAGAGCCATTTAGCGGAAGTAGTTATGAAGGTAATAGGCGTTTTTTTAGAGCTACCGGAAGTGGCGAAAGCCGCGATGCAGAAACTGCAAAAAGTAAAGCATTGTTATTGGCCAAACAAAGGTTAGCCTCATTTGTGCAAACACAAGTAAATCAAGTAGCTGAAAATTACAGTGCAGAACGCCAAATTGCTGATAACTTGGGTGATTTTAACACACGTTTCCAACAATTAACACGCGAAGTTTTAAGCCAAACCATAGTTGATATTGCCATTATTGGCGACAAAACATACAAAAACGACAAAGGAAATTATATTAGCTACATAGCTTTAGAAGCAAGAAAAAAAGTGGTTTACGAAAAACTAAAAGAAATATCGTTAAACCGCAAAAACTTAACTCCAGACGATAGAAAAGCTATCGCTGAAATGATTGATAAAGCTATTAAAGACGCTGATAGCGATAATTAATATTTAGCTTTTTGTAAAAATATAAAATATTGCGTTCTTCGTAATTGTGTTTAAAAATACAATGCAAGTTCGCAATATTTTTTTTTGGTGCCTATTGGTATCCAATTATTGTGTTTTTAGCCAAACAAAAATTAAGGCAAGCTATTATTTTAACAATAACAATGCTGCTAAAATAGCAACACAATTAAAACTCCCCACCCAGTTTAACGATAGCATTGAAGTGCAACAAATGGCCAATCAAATCTTGCTGTTTTGTATGCAAAAATCGTATATTTTAACTGAGGTTAATCCATCTTTTGCAACGAAAGATTCTGTTCATTTTATAATCATTTTAAATCAATCCTTTAAATGGTTAAAACTAAAAAATCCACCATTTGATTATAATTTACTTAGCGCTGCTGGCTTTAACTCCACCGATTTTAACAACCAAACATTTAGCCCCGAATTTTATACTCAAAAAGTAAAAAACGCATTGAATTGGCTGCAAAATAATTCATTTCCATTTGCTTCGTTTTCCCTCGATTCTGTAATTATTGACTCAACCACCATTACTGCAAATATTAAGTTTAGTAAAGGCCCACAAATTATTTTTGATTCCATAAAAGTTATTGGCAATGCCAAAATTAGCCCCACTTTTTTAGCCAATTATACCAATATAAAATTTGGCAAGTACTATAACGAAAATATTTTAAAACGCACTGATAATAGGCTTTCAGAACTTCCATACCTTACACTAAACCAATCTTCGGTAGTTTATTTTTATGGTAACAAAGCCAAACTAATTACCTATTTAAGTAATAAAAAAGCCAGCAGTTTTGATGGTATTATAGGTTTTGCGCCCAATAGCAGCAAGGCTAATAAATTAATCATTACGGGTGATTTAAATCTAAAACTACAAAATATTTTAGGAAGCGGAAAAGCACTTGAATTAAACTACCGCAGTTTTTTAAATAATTCGCAGGAATTGAAATTTAAGTTCAATTATCCATACCTTTTCAATAGTAAAATAGCCCTTGATTATGCGCTCAATCTTTTGCTTTACGACACTTCATTTTTTGATTTACAAAACGATTTTGCCTTTCAATACCGATTAATTGGAACCAATTATTTAAAAGTATTTTATTCCACACAAAACACATCGCTAATTACTGTTGATACCAATTTTATTAAAACCAATAAAACACTTCCTAATATAAATGATGTAAAAAAAGATTTTTATGGGGTGGGTTTAAAATTTACCAAAATTGATTATTTACCAAACCCAAATAAAGGTTATATTTTAGAGATGGATTTGGCAATTGGAACAAAATCAATTACTAAAAATGCCACCATCAATGCCATTCAGCTTCAGGGACAAAATGGGGAAAATTATAAACTTTACGATTCCATTAAACTTAATTATACACAATACAAAGCAACCATAAAGTTCGAAAATTATTATAAAATCAAACAAAACTTGGTGGTAAAAACCGAAGTAAACGCAGCATGGTTTCAAACTGAAAGTCTATTTTTGAACGAACTTTTTCGCATTGGTGGATTAAAAACACTTCGTGGGTTCGATGAACAAAGTATATTTGCAAATAAGTTTGCAATAACAAACGCAGAACTAAGGTATTTATTAGGAAAAAACTCCAATGTATTTGCATTTTATAACCAAGCTTGGTATGTAAATGAAGTTACAAAAAATCGGATAAGCGATAATCCTTTTGGGTTTGGAGCGGGTTTGGTTTTTGAAAGTAGTGCTGGATTATTTACTTTGGTTTATGCAGTTGGTAAGCAATTTCAAAACCCTATTGAATTTAACAGTGCTAAAATTCATTTTGGGTATATTAATTATTTTTAGGTAATGAGTAGAAATAAACTAATCTTAAGTGTTATAATTTGTTTGGCTATGTTTAAGTTAATAGCTCAAACCAACACTTTAATTGATATCCATACCGATTCATTAAGCATAACTAATCCAGATAGTACAACAACTAAAATTGAAACATTTTCATTGTTAGATACTTTGAAAAACGAATCCATACTGCAAAGCTTTTTTCACCCTACTTTAAAACTTTCAGGATTAACCAACAGTATTAATTTAACCGAAATAAATACTGCCCGAGATTTACCTTTTCTAAAGCAAATAAAAACAGTTCCTCCAAATAGCGGCAATTGGAAAATATGGTTTATTCTTTGTTTAGTATTATACCTAGCAATAGTAAGACTCACCAATATTAGAAATTTCGAACAAGCATCTTCAGTAGTATTTGATATGATGTTTCTATCTACTATTTATAAGCTTATAGATTCAAAATTCACTTGGACTTCATTCCACTTATTTATTATTTACATATTAAGCTTTTCGCTGATATTGACTCAATTTTTTGAATACAATCAAATTTTCAATAATTATAGCTATAAGTATTTGGTATGGATAATTTCAATAACACTTGCTTTGATATACATAGTTAAATTTGTTATTTATTTTGTTGTAGGTTATTTACTTGAGGATGTCATTTCATCAACAAAAATGATTATAAATACTATCCAAATTTCAAATTTTCTTGGATTTATCCTTTTACTATTTTCTGTTTTCTACATTTACACGAGCAATTTGCAGTTAACCCAAACGATTTTTTTTACGATGGTTGCTATATTTTTTAGTGCAATCCTTTATAGATTAGCTAGATATCTATTAAATCAAATAAGTAAAAGCTCACTACCATTTTTTTACTTATTTATTTATCTTTGCGCCCTAGAAATTAGTCCTTGGTTAATTTTTATAAAAATTTTAAATAGCTATTTAAGTTGAAAAACACCAAAGTAAAAAGTGTACTTGTATGCCAGCCTAAGCCAGAAACGGAGAAATCACCGTATTTTGACTTGGCAAAAAAATATGGTTTAAAAATTGATTTTAGACCATTTATTGAAGTGCAACCCTTAACTCCAAAAGAGTTTCGCGCGCAAAAAATAAATATCTTAGATTATACAGCAATTATTCTAAACTCTAGAAATTCGGTTGATAATTTTTTTAGGGTTTGTGCTGAGCTAAAACAAGAAATGCCAATAGAAATGAAATATTTTTGTGTGAACGAAAGTATTGCGAACTATCTTTCAAAATATATTCAAGTTAGGAAACGCAAAATTTTTGTTGGAAAAGGTACCGAAACAGAACTATTTCCATTATTTAAAAGCCATTCAAAAGACAAATATTTATTTGCTTGTAGCGATTGGAGAAAACAGGATATTGAGAAATTTATGAAAAAAAGTAAAATTGCTTTTAAAGAGGCTTTTTTCTACAGAATAGTTTCATCAAATTTACAAGATTTAAGTAATGTAAATTACGACATCATTGCTTTTTTTAGTCCAGCAGATATCCGTTCTTTATTTGAAAATTTCCCTACTTTTGCTCAAAACAAAACTATCATTGCGGCATGGGGAGCTACTACCATAAAAGCCATTAAAGATGATAAATTAACAGCCAATATTCAAGCACCAACCCCTGAAACACCATCAATGGTTGCTGCTATTGATAAATTTATTGTTGAAATAAATAAAGAAAAGTAAAAAAAAATATTTTCCGTATTTTATATAAATGCCTTATTACTAAAAAGTTTTAAGGCATTTTGTTTTTATGTACACTAAAAAATATACATAAATCGTCCAAACCTCGTTTTAAATTGAACAAACAAGGTTTGTTTATTTGAATAATTTTATTATTATTGAAAATTGTAAAATAAAAAAAATCACCATTGATGAAAATAAAATTTACTATACTATTGATAATTGTTGGGCTAATGAGTTTACAAACTTTTGCTCAACAAGATCCACAATTCACTCAATTTATGAACAATAAATTGTTTTATAATCCTGGTTTTGCTGGTTCAAGCAAAGATAAAATATGTGTAAACGCAACATACAGAACCCAATGGGTTGGTTATGGTGGAGGAACTGCATTTACCCCTGAAGGAACAGGTGCAAAACCTGTTGGTCAAGGAGATGCGCCTTCAACTCAAAATTTTGGTATCCATGGGAATATAGGTAGAATAGGTTTAGGCTTGAATATTTGGAATGATCAATTAGGTTTTAGCAGTACATTATCACCTACTTTTAGTTTATCATATATTCAACCATTTGATAATGGATCTAGTTTATCTGGTGGTATTGGGGTAGGTATTGTTCAAAAAGGTTTAAATGGTTCAAAATTAGTTCCAATTGATCCAGGTGATCCATTGATTCCTACAGGAGATATTACAGGAAATGCCCTTAATTTAGATTTTGGAGTTTATTATACCATGCCTCAATTAAGTATTTTCAACGATTTTTATTTTGGTGCATCTGCCTTACACATTAACAGTCCTGTGGTAAAATTAGATAAAGATGGATACAGTGGTAAAGCTTATCAAGATAGACATTACTACTTAATGACAGGAGCAACTTATCAATTATTGCCTGAACTTGATTTGAAACCAAATATGATGTACAAAACAGATGGTGTAAAACATAGTTTTGATTTAAACTGTTTGGCAGAATACCAACAAAAATTAATTGGTGGAGTTTCATATAGAACACCTCAAGAATTTTCAATATTGGCTGGCTATAACTTTTTTTCAAATTCAGTAAATCCTTTACAATTAATGTATAGTTATGACTTAATAACAAGTGATATTATTTCATACAGTTCTGGCTCGCATGAGATTAGCTTAAGGTATTGTTTTGGATTGAAATTTAATCCTAAACAACCAAAACCAGTTTTTCCAATAAAAACACCAAGAAAATTATAATAATAAATAAATTATAACGTTTGAATAATTAACATTTAACTTAAAATTGGTTTAGAACTTGTATTTTTCAATAGAAAATATATTTTTGCCTTTCTGATTTTAATAATTTTTGATAAAAAAATGAAAAGAATAAACTTGATATTGTTAACCATTATGGCCATTGCATTAGTAGGATGTAATTCAAATAATGGAGAACTTACTGGGGTTCCAGGACGTAGACAGTGGTTTCATCCACAACCACAAGGTACAGTTTATGTTCCAACTGGTTCAATTCACATAGGTGCTACCGAACAAGACGTTCCGATGGCAATGCTTGCTCCGAATAAACAAATTTCGGTTTCGGCTTTCTATATGGATGAAACAGAAATAACCAATAATGAGTACCGTCAATTTGTGTATGCTGTAGTTGATTCTTTTATGAGAACCAAATTAGAGTTTACGCAAGAGGTAGATGACGGTTTCGGTAATACATACCAAGCTTTAGATTATAATAAAAAGATTGATAAAAATGCTGATATATCATCATTACAAGATATGTATTATAACGAAGCAGAAAGTTATTACCGTCAAAAACAATTAGACGTTAGAAAGTTAGAATATAAATATAATTATATCGACTTAAAAGCTGCTGCTGCATTAAAGCGTCAGGATGCTTACAAACGCTCTAGAGCTGATTTCAAAAAAGAAAAAATTGTTAAAATATACCCTGACACTTTAGTATTCATAAGAGATTTTACTTATTCATACAATGAGCCATTATCTCAAGTATATTTTTGGCATCCAAAATATGATGATTATCCTGCTGTAGGTGTTAGTTGGCATCAAGCTCGTGCATTCTGCTATTGGAGAACAAATCATTTAAATAGTTTTTACACCAATGTAGATGAGCCAACTGTAACTGAATTTAGATTACCAACCGAATACGAATGGGAATATGCTGCTCGTGGTGGAAGAGATCAAAATCATTATCCTTGGGGTAACTATTATGTGAAAAATGCTAAAGGTTGTTCATTAGCGAATTATAAGCCAGGAAGAGGAGAATACGTTTCGGATGGTGGACATTACCCAATCAGAGTAAGTTCTTATTTCCCTAATGATTTTGGTTTATATGACATGAGTGGAAATGTTGCAGAATGGACAAGTACTGCATACGAAACAAATACTAACTTATTCTCGCACGATAATAACCCTGATTACCAATTTGAAGTAAACGAAGATGATCCAGATGTAGCTGAGACACTAAAACGTAAAGTTATTCGTGGAGGTTCATGGAAAGATGTGGCTTATTACTTACAATGTGGTACAAGAACTTATGAGTATCAAGATAGCTGTAATTCATACACAGGTTTCCGTTGTGTGATGAGTTATATTGGACGATCAAATAAGGACAAAAAATAAAATCAAATAAATCTTAAATAAAACAATCTTAACAAATTAAAATTAAAAAAATGGCAAACAGTTTCTTAGAAAGCAAAGGATTTAAGTCGTTCATGGGTAAAGCCTATGGTTTAGGTGCGGCAGTAGTAATCGTTGGAGCATTATTCAAAATTACGCATTGGAAAGGTGCTGATTTGATGTTAACAATTGGATTATTAACAGAAGCTGCAATTTTTACCATTTCAGCATTTGAAAAGCCTCACCAAGAACCAGATTGGACTTTAGTTTATCCTGAACTTTCAGGTTTAGAACCTAAAAAAGTAACTAAAACAGGTGCTAGCGTTACACAACAATTAGACAAAATGTTAGAAGATGCTAAAATTGGTCCAGAATTAATTAATAGTTTAGGAAATGGTTTCCGCGCTTTAAACGAAAATGTAACTGGATTAAAAGATATGTCTAGTGCAGGTTCGAAAGAGTATGTTGGCCAAATTGAAAGAATGACTAAAAACTTAGCTTCTCTAAATTCAGTATATGAATTAGAAATTACAGAATCAAACAATCACTTAAAATCAATCAATGAATTTGTAGGTGGATTAAATAAAACTGTTACTACTTTAGGCGAAACTAACAAGCAAGCAGAAACATTTAAAGCTGAAATGGATAAATTATCTAAAAATTTATCATCATTAAACAATGTTTATGGTAACATGTTATCAGCAATGAACGTTAAAGGTTAATCCTTTAAATTTTATTTAAACTAAAAGTATTTATAAATCGTTTTAAAAGAAAATATTAAATAAAATGGCAGGAGGAAATGTATCCCCAAGGCAGAAAATGATAAATATGATGTACTTAGTGTTAACTGCACTACTTGCATTAAACGTATCAGCCGAAATATTAAAAGCCTTCCACTTAGTGGAAGTAAGTATGGGTAAAGCTGGAGCAAATATTGACAAAAAAAATGCCGATATTTTAAAAGCAATTGATTCATATGTATCAAATAACCCAACTGATGCTAAAGGTAAAAATGCTCAAGTAGAAGCTGCTAAAGTAGATAAAACTGCTAAAGCTGCATTAAAATACTTAGGTGATTTGAAAACATTCTTAATAGATGGAGTTGATAAAGACGGTAAACCTAATTCGAAGAATTCAGGTAGAAAAGAAGGAAAAGCAGATGGAGAAATTGAAGATGCCTCTAATATGGAGAAACATGCAAATTTATTCATCGTTCAAGGAAAAGGAAAAGATTTAAGAGACAATATTAACAAATGGAGAGATGATATGCTTGCAGTATTATCGCCTGAGTTAAGAAAAGTAGTAAAAAGTGACTTAAATACTGATGTTACTCCTGGTAGTACTCAAACTTGGGAATCGGAATTATTTGAACACTCTCCTTTAGCTGCTGTAGTTACCTTATTAACTAAAATTGAGAATGATGTAAAAAACACTGAAGCTCAAGTTTTAGATGAATTGAAAAAAGATTTAACAAAAGTGAACATTGTTGTTGACCAATTTGATGCTAAAGTGATTCCAAATAAAGGAACTTATATTATTGCTGGTGGAAAATACGAAGCTGATATATTTTTAGCTGCTTCTAGTTCTCGCTCTACTTTCGATTTAACAGTAAATGGTTCAAAAGTGGAAGTAGAAAATGGTATTGGAAAATATTCAGTATCAGCTAGTGGTCAAGGTGAGAAAAAATACAAAGGTGTAATTACACAAACTCAAATAGATGGAACTAAAAAGGAATATCCATTTGAAGGAGAATATTTCGTAACTCAACCATTGGCAGTAGTTTCAGCTACTAAAATGAATGTGATTTACAGAGCTATTCCTAATCCAATATCAGTTTCAGTACCAGGTTTTGATGCTAGTCAAATTATAGCAACTGCTTCAACTGGTGCATTAACAAGTGGCGGTCAAAGTGGAGTGTACAACCTATTAGTTCAACCTGCTGATGCAAGCCAAGAAGTTGTAATTAATGTTTCTGTTAAAGCTGATGGTGGCACTAAAAAAATGGGTGAAATGCGTTTTAGGTTAAAAAATATACCAAAACCAACTCCTCAGCTAGGTAGCATAGATGTAAGTGGTGAGGTTGATCCAGCTAAAATTAAAGGTGCTAACGCAGTATTCACTATCTTAAAAGATTTTGCTTTTGAAGGTATTAAGTACGATGTAAAAAGCTTTAAAATTATTTACCAACCTAAATCAGGACCTGCACAATTTGAAGCTGTAAATGGAAATATTGTTCCACAAAGAATGAGAGGCTTTTTACAAGGTGTAAAATCTGGTGAAAAAGTTTATGTATTAGATATTAAAGCGCAAGGCCCACAAGGATTGGTTCCAATTCCTACTGGTGTAATTGCAGTTTGCAGATAATTAGAATATGAAAAAGAGTATTATATCAATATGTTTATTACTAGTTGTGTTTTTAAATGTAAAAGCACAAGGCGTATATGACGATTTTATTTACAATCGTCAGGCAGTTAAAGAACGTAAAGTTGTAGCTTGGCCTTATTTGCGTGAGGCAGATGTAACAAGTTCAAAACGAATAGTTAGAATGATTGATGTAAGGGAAAAACAAAACCAAGTTATGGCTTGGCCTAAAAATCCTTTAGCTGTAGTGGTGTATGATGCCATTATTAAAGGTAAAATGGTTCCTTATAGAGATGATTCACTAAGTAGTTCATATACACTTGAAGATATATTGAAATATACTGTAGATACTTCATATGTTGAAAATCCAGACCCAAACAATCCAGAAAATACAATTATGGACACTGTAATTAATACTTTCAGACCAATTGAAAGGATTAAACGTTACAGAATAGTTGAAGATTGGATTTTTGATAAAAAGTTAAGTACTTATTTTGTACGTATTATTTCAATTGCACCGCAATTTAAACCAATTATTGGTGGAGTTGAATTAAACGAGCAAGATTTATGTGTACTTAAATACCATGCAAGAGATCCTGATGTAAATAATCCTTCAACAGAAATGGACTTAAGACATTTGTTTATTAATTACGAAGTTTTTAACCGCCAAAATGATGCTGCAAGGATAACCTTTGATGATTGGTTTGAAGCTAGAATGTTTTCAAGTTATATCATCAAACAGTCGAATGACCAAGATTTGTACATAAAAGACAGAGCTGAGTTTAAAGACAATGGTGTAGCAGCTATATTAGAAGGTGAACGTATTAAGCAAGACTTGTTTGAAAAAGAACATGACATGTGGGAATATTAATAGCTAACAGTTATTTAAAATAAGCTTCTACTTGATTGTAGAAGCTTTTTTTATGCCTATTATTCTTTAAATAATTCAGTAATAATTTCTATAATATACAATATAAATTATTTTACGCCATCACTTAGTCGCGCCTTATGGAATTAAATGAAATGAGTTAATGATAGTAGCTAATTAAATGCAATCTCTGAAAGTCACGAAGATGCTTTCAGCATGACTGTTGCTATTTTTATCGATTTTAAATTAATGATAGCTAATAACTACAATTTCAAAATATTTCAACCGTTGTAAACGATATTCGCTCCATGTAATTGCATAAAAAAGGCTGTTCTCATAAAAGAACAGCCTTCAGTTTATTTAGCAAATAAGCTTATTTTATTTTAAAAGCTTTTTTTACTTTTTCTACATAGTCTAATTTTTCCCAAGTAAATAATTCTACTTTTTTAGTTACTTTTTTACCATCAGGGCTAGTAAATACCTTAGTTACCACTTCATTTTTTCTACCCATGTGGCCATAAGCAGCAGTTTCGCTGTAAATAGGATTACGTAATTTTAAACGAGTTTCAATTCCGTAAGGAGTCATATCAAAAGTTTTTTCAACAACCTTAGCAATTTCGCCATCAGTCATTTTTACATTTGAAGTACCATAAGTATCAATAAAAATACCCATTGGTTGAGCAACTCCAATTGCGTAAGAAACTTGTACTAAAACTTCGCTACAAAGACCTGCTGCCACTAAGTTTTTAGCAATATGACGTGTAGCATAAGCTGCACTTCTATCTACTTTACTAGGATCTTTACCAGAGAAAGCTCCTCCCCCATGTGCACCTTTGCCACCATAAGTATCTACAATAATTTTACGGCCTGTTAAACCAGTATCGCCATGTGGACCACCAATTACGAATTTACCAGTTGGATTGATATGGTAATTGATTTTATTATTGAATAAATGAGCGTATTTAGGGTAATTCTTTTTAACACGTGGAATTAAGATATCAATGATATCCTTTTTAATTTTAGCCAACATTTTAGCTTCAGTATCAAAATCATCATGCTGAGTTGATACTACTATAGCATCAATACGAACAGGTTCGTTATTGTCGTTGTACTCTAAAGTAACTTGACTTTTTGCATCAGGGCGTAAGTATTTAATTGCCTTATTTTCTCTGCGCAATGCAGCTAATTCAATTAAAATAGCATGAGCTAAATCTAATGCTAAAGGCATGTGATTAGCGGTTTCGTTAGTTGCATAACCAAACATCATACCTTGGTCGCCAGCACCTTGCTCTTCTTTTTTCTTTTTATCAACTCCTTGGTTAATATCTGCTGATTGCTCGTGAATAGCTGATAAAATACCGCAAGAATTTGCTTCGAACATATACTCAGATTTGGTATATCCAATTTTACGAATAACACCTCTAGCTATTTCTTGTACATCTAAATATGCTTTTGATTTTACCTCACCAGCTAAAATTACTTGACCAGTAGTAACTAAAGTTTCGCAAGCTACTTTCGATTCTGGATCGAAAGCTAAAAAATTGTCAATTAGCGCGTCAGATATTTGATCGGCTACTTTGTCTGGATGTCCTTCTGATACGGACTCTGATGTGAATAGATATGCCATTTTTATGTTTAATATTTTAAAAATTTGGGGGCTTAATGAATTTAATTATATAAATTACTAAGAGTAACACATATTATAATTGGTAATTTTTTAAGCAGCGCAATTTTATGTCTTTTTTCGTTAATACAAAACATAAATTATTAGCTATTTATCATTAATTACTATACTAGTTTATTGCCATTTTTGTATTTAATTTGGGAAGTTTAAACAATAAACAATGAGAAATTTAGAGGTAGTTGTAAGTCCAGCCCTATTGCCATTTTATAATGTTAAGGGAAAAGTAGTAGTAATTATTGATATTTTAAGAGCAACAAGCAGTATGTGTGTGGCTTTTAAAACTGGGGTTGAAAAAATTTTAACGTTATCATCATCCGAAGAATGTAAATTATTTAAAGAGTTTAACTTTGTAATTGCAGCAGAAAAAGATGCAGTAAAAGTGCCCGGATTTGATTTAGGGAATTCACCATTTGAGTTTGAAAATCCACTTTTAGAAGGTAAAAGTATAGCATTAGCAACCACCAATGGCACTAAAGCCATCAAATATGCTGAAGAAAATGGCGCATTAAATATCGTAATTGGTTCATTTTTAAATATAGATACACTTTGTGAATGGTTAAAAAATGAAAAGGAAGATGTTTTGTTATTGTGTGCCGGTTGGAAAAATAAATTTAACCTTGAAGATACCTTATTTGCAGGTGCTGTGGTAAATAAAATTGGAACCAACTTTCATATAGATTGCGATAGCGCTTTAAGTGCCGAATTACTTTTTAAGCAAAATGAAAATCAACTAGAATTATTGATTCGCCAATCTTCACATGCCAAACGATTCTCTCTAGTTCACCTTAACACAGATGATGTAAAATACTGTATTCAAATGAATACTGCACCAGTTTTACCTATTTTGAAGGATAACTATTTTGTGAACATTATTTAGCCATATGCGTTATTGTAAAAATAAGGTAAGCTTTATTGTTAGTCAAAAAAAGAAAAAATATAAGCTATATTGCAATTGAATTTGAAAAAAAATCTACTCATATTTTTATTAATAATAATTAATTATTCATCATTTGCAACCCATATTGTAGGTGGTGCTTTTGACGTGCAATGGCAAGGTGGCGACAGTTATAGAATTACTTTAAAAGTACTTAGGGATTGTAGAAATGGACAAGCAGATTTTAACAAACCAAGCATAAGGGTTGGTGTATATCAAAAAAATAATAATGTACTATACTCCTACTATAATATATCATTTATTTCATCAAAAAAATTAGAGTTTATTAATCCCAAATGCGCTGGGACTACTTTTGAATGCACAGATGAAGGATATTATTCTTCCATTGTAAATATGCCTGGATTAAATAATTCGAGAGGTTATTACATAAGTTGGGAAAGGTGTTGCAGAAATAGTATCATTGATAATATAAATTTACCTGGCGATGCTAGTACCGCATTTTATGCTGAAATTCCTCCAAGATCATTTAATAACTCTACACCAAAATATTCCAATAATCCAGTTACATTATTATGTGTAGGAGCTCCTTTTACTTATAATTTTGGCTATACCGATGCTGATAATGATGTTTTGGTTTATTCTATTACCGACCCACTTAATGGTAATTTAGATAAAGACAATAATAATGGTGCTCCTAACAACCCTGTTAATTTTTCGGGTCCATATGCACCCATAAATTGGAGTACTGGTTTTAACTCAAAATCATCCATTATAGGAAATCCATCGCTTAGTATAAATGCTCAAACTGGAGACATTAGTGTAACGCCTAATTCTATTGGAACTTATGTTGCAGCCATAAAAGTGGAAGAGTTTAGAAACGGTGTTAAAATTGGTGAAGTTAGACTGGAACTTCAATTTAATGTTATCACATGTGCAAGTAATCCTGCACCTAGTATTAATTACAGCGATACCGGTAATGCGCAATTACTTAGAACCTTTTATGAAGTAGAAATACCCAATACCATTTGCTTTGACATCAATGCAAAAGACACAAGTGCTCCTGGAGATTCGTTATACATGAAAATTTCATCTCCATTTTTTTCCTCAACTTTTACAAACCAACCTTCGGTAGCAAAGCAAGCAGCAGGCTATAAAAAAATAGTAAATAGATTTTGTTGGAATACAAATTGTGAATTATCAAGAGTGGGGTCAGTTACTTTTACTTCCGATGTGCGTGATAATGGCTGTCCAGTATCAAAAACATCCAAAAGTGAAATCATAATAAAAATAAAACCTATGAAAACTATGCTTCCCCCTTTTTTGAATTGCATAGGATTGCTAAATAACAAAACCCAACTAAATTGGATTGATACCAATAACTCTCCTTATTTAAAAAGTTATAGAATATACAGGGGAATTAATGATACTGGTTATGTACTATTAAGCGAAGTGGGTAAAATAGTTAATTTTTTTACGGATAATAACTCGCCTCAAAACAGAACTATCAATTATACTTATAAAATAACAAGTGTTAATGACTGCGATTCAGAAGGAGTTGCTTCTAATTATTTGGGGACTGTTCAAAGCATTCCAGTAATTTCCAAAACTGACGATTTATCAACTAACATTCAAAACGATACAATTGAATTTACAGTAAACGAAAACAAATGTTTTTTTATAAAATCAGTGGACGTAGGTGATTCAATAACACAAAAAATTACTTCAAGTTTGTTTTCAAATAATTTAGTTGGTACTTTGCCAATAGTTAACAAAATTAATTATGGAACAGATAGTGTAATTACTCAATTTTGTTGGACTCCATCGTGTGAGGCATATAATATTAATTACTTTCCTGTAGACATAGAAGTTCAAGATTTAAAATGTCCAATAACCAATATTATTACCAAACGTATTTGGCTTAAAATACTGCCGCTGCCTCCAATTAATGCTACGGATATGCTTTGTATGACATTGAGCGATGATAATAAAACATATGTTTATTATGGCGACTCAACCTCTAGCAAAAACTTTGCCTACTATTTAGTTTATAGAGGCATCAATAATAGCAATTTCATGGTAATTGATACCATAAGAAACAAGCAGAACCGTTTTTATTTAGACAATAACTCGCCTAATAATAAAACTACTAATTATACCTACTTCATGATAGGTGTGAACAATTGTGAAATATCAGGAAAGCCTAGTGATTCTATTAGTACTTTTGAACAAATTGAATATATTCCTAAACAACAAAAGTTGTTTACTGTAACGGTAGATACAAATGAAAATATTCGTATCAGCTGGTTGCCAAGTACTGAAAAAGATTTTGCGAAATATTTACTTTACAAGTCTAATAATAATGGGGTTAACTTTAGTTTAATCAAAACATTGGAAAATGTATTAGATACTTTTTTTATTGATAAGGAGGTAGATATTAATAAACAATCATATTGCTATCATTTAGTAATGTTTGATACTTGTGATAATATAGGGCCAACCGGAAAAATAGCATGTTCAATACTTTTAAAAGGTATGTCAAGCTACCTAAACCATAGTTTAAATTGGAATAAATATATAGGCTGGGATAACGGTGTAGATGACTATCAAATTTTTAGAAGATATTTAATAGACCCATATCAAACGTTGGTAAGGGTTAAACCAAATACATATATTGATAAAAACTTCAATACAGATGAAGGTGCATATTATTATTATATAAATGGATTAGAAGCGCCTCCTGATGGCATATTATCAAGGAATTTAGCTCAGAGTAAATCGAATGAAATATTTTTATTTCAACAACCAAATGTATATCCACCAAATGCATTTACCGCCAATAACGATAATTTAAATGATGACTTAGATATTCCAAATTCATTTGTAAAAACCTTTAACATGAAAATATTTAATAGATGGGGTGAGCAAATTTTTGAAACAAATAACAAAAAGGAAAAATGGAAAGCTGAATTAAATAGTCGTTCTGTTCAAAACGAAGTATATTTTTACATCATCACCTACTCTGGCTTTGATGATGAATACTATAATAAAAGAGGTAATATAACTGTAATAAGGTAATTGCGTACAAACTTTTTTTATAATTAAATAATGTAATACATTTTATTAAAAGTTTTATCTTGCCCGCCATGATTCGTATTTTTTATAAACAAGATGAAAAAATATTAAAAGATAACGATTTAAAACGTTTAGATTCATTATCGAATATATTATGGGTTGATATGCAAGCGCCCACAAACGAAGAAGAGGAATGGATTGAAAGCAAAACAAGCATCAGCATTCAAACTCCGCAAGAAATTGCTGAAATTGAAAGTAGTTCTCGTTACTTTGAACGAAACAATGAAATAACTGCAAATAGTAATTTTCTAAGACTTGAAAATGGGCAATATGAAAAACATGCCGTTTCATTTATTATAAAAGAAAGTGTGTTATACACATTTCGACAAGCTGATCTTTCAACTTTTGCAGACGTGGTTAGAAAAATGAAAGCTAACAGTGAAATGTTTACTTCAGGATTTGATGTATTAATGAGTTTGCAAGAAACGAGAATTGATTTAGAGGCAGATTTAATTGAACGCGTTTCAAACGAAATAACTGTATATAGCAGAACCTTAAGTACTGAAAGAAATACCAGCAGTGATTTTTTATTAGACATCACAGAACTTCAAGAGAGTACAATGATGTTACGTGAAAGTATGATTGATAAACAAAGGGTACTTTCTAATTTGCTTAAAAGTAGTTTGTTTCCAGAAGATAGAAAGATTAGACTCCGAATAATATTAAAAGATATTCAATCCCTTATTGAGTACAGTGCATTTAATTTTGAAAGATTAGAGTTTTTACAAAACACCATTACGGGTTTAATTAACTTAGAACAAAACAAGGTGTTGAAACGCTTTACCGTTTTTTCAATTGCATTTTTACCTCCTACTCTAATTTCCGGTATGTTTGGAATGAATTTTAACAATATTCCAGGTGCTAACCAACCATTTGGTTTCTTTGTTTGTATTTTAGCTATGGTTATTTCATCGGGTGCTGTTTTACTAACATTCAAGAAAAAGGGTTGGATTTAATTTATATAATTATTTTATAGGTTAATTTATGGCAAAATTATTTAGTAAGTTTAAAACAGATAATGATACTGGTTTTGGTGCATCGGCCTCAAGTCAAGCAAAACGACTTATTAATAAGGATGGCTCCTACAATGTAGAGAGAACAGGTGTTTCTTTTTTTAATAAGTTTAACTCATTCCATGATTTAATAGCCATTAGTTGGAGTAAATTTAACTTGCTAATCCTGGCAGTATATTTATTAATGAATTTATTTTTTACGGGAATTTATTGGTTAATAGGTGTAGAACATCTTGGAGGAATGATTGCTGAAACTCCTTCGGAAAAAATAATGGAAGCATTCTTCTTCAGCTGTCAAACATTTTCTACTGTTGGATATGGACGGATTAACCCACAAGGCAATTTAATTAGTGCAATTGCTGCATTAGAAAGCTTAGTTGGCTTAATGAGTTTTGCTTTGGCTACTGGTTTAATTTACGGACGTTTTGCGAGGCCTAATATCAAACTTTTACAAAGTCAAAATGCAATAATAGCACCTTATAAAAATGGAAAAGCACTAATGTTTAGAGTAGTAAATGCTCGCAAAAATCCTTTGATTGAATTAGAGATAACATTAATTGCTTCTTTGTTAACTACCGAAAATCCTGCAGTTCAGTTTATCCCTTTAAAGTTAGAAAGAAAATCAATTACTTCATTAGCATTAAGCTGGACCATTGTTCATCCAATAGACGAGGAGTCTCCATTATTTAACTTAACTGCCAAAGATTTTGAAGAAATAGATTTACAACTTTTGTTTTTCTTAAAGGCATTTGATGAAAGCTATTCACAAACTGTTCACACACGCACAGGATATGCGAATAATGAAATTATTTGGAATAAAAAATTTGTTCCTATGTTCTCTCCTTCTGAAGATGGAACAACCACATTATTGCATTTAGAAAAACTAAACGAAACAATTGATATCAACTTATAAACAGCTTGGCTGTTACTTATTAATCAAACATAAAAAATGAAATTCCTTTACCTTTGTATATCCATATTTATAGTTTCAATTTTTATAAATAGCTGCGCAACCAAGAAAATAACCGCACCTAAGCCAATTGCATCTGTTAATGTTCCAATACCAAAACCAGCGTCTATTATAGGCTTACCAATTCATATTAATACTGAAGGAATAACAAAATCTATTAACTCAAAATTTCCTTTAGAGTTATACAAGGACGATAAATTTGATGACAATGAAAACGATAATTTAAAACTCACTGTTTTAAAAAGAGGTGATTTGGTTTTAACTACATCTGCAGATGGATTAAATATTTCAGCACCCATACACATTGATTTTATTTATAATGTTAAATTATTTGGTGGATTTGAAAAACCAATTAGCCATTCACTTAACCTAACTGTATTTTTTACCACCACTCCATCAGTTGATAGGGATTGGAACCTCAATTTAAATAGCAAAGGAAGAATTATTTGGGACGATTTACCAAGCATTAACCTAGGAGTAACTACTTTAGATTTACCAAAACTTTTTGGAAAAATAATGCAAAGTCAAGTAGATAAAATGGCTGTAAAAATAAATAAAGAAGTTCCGAAAGCATTGAATTTAAAACAAATAGTAAGTAACTCATGGAAAACATTAGCAGAACCTATTTTATTAGATTCAAGCTACAAGGCTTGGTTGCTATTGAACCCGAAAAATATATTTATCACACCCATAACCTACGCTACAAATGAAATGGAAATAAAATTGGGCATATCAAGCATTATAGAAGTAGTTTCGGGTTATAAACCAACCAATGACTCATTTAACGTAAACTTACCACCCTTAAGGCAAGTTAATAACCTAAATGATAATGTGAAAATTAATCTAAATGCAACGGTTGGGTTCAATCAAATAAATGAAACATTAAGCAAACAATTTATTGATAAACCAATGTTATTAGAAGGCGATAGCTATAAAATAAATATCAAGGAAGCAAAAGCATTTCCTTATGGTAATAAAATAATGATAGGCATTGATTTGGATGGAAAGGTAAAAAAGGGAATTATTGGAAAAGGAATTAAAGGAATAGTTTATGCTACAGGCATACCAAAATACAATATGCAAAACAAAAGTATTGAAATAACTGAATTTGATTTTGACATAAAAACTAAAGACATTTTAGTTAAAAGTGCATCTTGGTTATTGAACTCAAAAAAGTTTAGAGAAAATATAGAAAAACAATTGGTTTTTTCAATTGCTAATCAACTAACTGAAGCACAAAAAATGGCAAATGAGGCCGTTAACAAAAACTGGAGTAACAGCATTAACCTAAACGGAAATATAAAAAAAATTGAACCAAATACTATTTTTGTTACGCCCAATGCGCTTAATTTAAATATTATCACAGAAGGTAATTTAACACTCAATCTGACTGGTTTTTAAAGGTTTAAATCTTTGCTTATCAATTATTTTACTATTTCATTATTCCTCAATATTTACCATCATAAAGTTAAAACGAAAAACATTAATAGTAAAATAAAATTGCAATAAAATTCGTACCTAACTGAAATATTAACAATCAATGGTTATTAGGTAGTAAAAACAAATACCTCTGCTTTCGTTTTGGGATTTAATATGTAATAGTTTTATTCCGATTAATTAGTTTACTCTGATTTTAAAATTTTCACTATCGTACTTTCCTTTTCTAAAGTATTTATTTTTAAAAAATACATACCTTTTTTTAATTCGGAAAGTTCAATTTCATGGCTAGTTTCAGCTATGTTTTGTTTCTTTATTAAACTACCCGATATATCATAAATCTCCACTGTTTCTATTTGTTGATTACCTCCATTTACACTTACCGTATTTTTAAACGGATTAGGATAAACTTGTATATTATTTTTTTGAGAATTAACAGATGTTACATTTGTTGGGTTTTTTCTCAATGAATTAGCCGAATAGCAGCTTTGTAAGTTTCTTATTAAATCAAAATATTGTCCATCAGAAAAATTAAAATTAGGATTGCTAACTATAGTTCCATCAAAAATTGATACACCAATTACTTTAGTACCTATATTAAAATAATAGGTGTTGGTATTGGGATCAATTGCTGCGCCTCCATTTACTGTATAACCTCCTTTGCTTAATACATTAGTAGAGATTTGCGTAACAATCCCTGAACTTGGATTGATGGTTCCTAATGTTTGTGTATTTGAATCCAGTATTTCATAAGTACCAAGTGAATCAGTTACAGTTCTAAAATAGTTCTTTCCAATTAGCCCATATATTTTATTATCATTACAATTGTATGTAAAGTTTCCAAACGTTGTTCCAAATGAATTGTTGATTAACACCTTACTGAAAATTAAACCAGTATAAATATCTAATCCAATAATATGTGTTCCATCCGAATAATAATAAACCATTTGATAAGGATCAATTGAACTACCCAATAAAGCAAAACCAAATCCTACTGATTTTGGAGAAATTTGAGTTATTACCCCTGTGTTAGTATTAGCTTTTGCCATGTATACCTCACCTGTAATTTCACTTGTAATTGGATTAATTATATTTCTTCGAGCCAGGCCATACATGGTACTATCCGAATTATTAAACCTAAAGTTATCAAAATAACTACTTTTTATTGGATTTGATAAAGGAACACTATTGGTAATAAGTCCAGTATTTATATTGATAGTATTTATATTGATAGTATTTATATTGTTTGCACCAATAAAAATAAACGTACTATCATAGGGGTTTAAAGCTGCACCTGTTAGGTTAATTGTTTGGTTATATGTTTTGTTACCTATATTACCAACAAGTCCTGACGAAGGATTTAAAAACCCTAATCGAATTGTAGCTGAATCAAATTGTTCAAATGTTTCATGAGTATCCAAAGGATTTCTAACAATTGAATAATGATTTTTCCTTACAATACCATACAATCCATTTTGAGAAAATACGCAAAGTTTCAATAAAATAAAGCAGAACAAAATGAAGATTTTTTTCATAAAAGCAAGTTTATAAAATTAAACCAAAGCTAAACTAAAAATGTTTTGTAAAATTATTACTTAACTATTTTGCCTTTGCGCCCAACAAGCCACACTCCGGCTATGGTTAAAAGCATAGCAATTACTACTTTGGCGTTAATCACTTCATTTAAAAATACCACACCTAAAATAACTGCAACAATGGTGTTGATATAAGCATAAGTTGATACCAATGCGGCCGGCAATGCTTTAATAATATACATAAAGCAGCCGTAAGCCAATAAAGAACCAAATAATATTAAATAAACCAAAGCCCAAACTGAATTGGTACTTGGGTTAAAATTGTTCCAATCGCCTGTTAATGTTGAAAAAACTAACAAAACCAAACCTCCAGGAATCATTTGCAAGCCTGCATTATACAAGGCAGGAAAAGGAGAAGTGCTTGATTTAGAAAAAACTGTTCCAAATGCCCAACAAATATTTGAAACTATAATGGCTATTAAACCATAAATGTAATTTTTATCGGAAAGTATATTTATCTTATCGTAAAAAATAAGGTATTGTGCTAGCAAACAAATAATAAACCCAGCCCACATTACCTTAGTAACCTTTTCGTTACTACCAATAGCCAAGTTTATAAATACTATCCAAAGTGGCGTAAGTGCGCATAAGATAGCAGCTAATCCACTATCAACATACTGCATTCCCCAACTAATTATTCCATTTCCACCTACCAACATCAATATACCATTGATGCTAAAATACTTAAATTGTTTAAGTGTTGGTAATGGCTGTTTTTTATAAAAAATAAAGTATGAACAAATTAAAAGCCCTGCAATACAATGCCTGAATGCCGCTAATAAAAATGGAGGAAAATGATGCACACCATCGGAATTAATTCCAATACGAATGGCTAAAAAAGTAGTTCCCCAAAAAATCGCTACCGCAATAAATGCTAAATAGGCTTTTAAATTTTTACTCTTTAACACTAAAATTTGTAATAAGGGCTAATCATAGCATAAACTATGACGCCTGTGGTAGTTACATACAACCAAATAGGATAAGTAAAACGTACAATTTTACGGTGTTTTTCTACATTCATTTGCAAGCCAAAGTAAAAGGCAAGTAATACCAAAGGTAAAACCAATGCAGCTAAAATAATATGACTAATTAAAATGGTAAGATACAAACCTCTCATTGAATTATCTTCAGGAAAAGTAGTTTCATTTGCCATCCAATGATACAGGATATAGCTTACCAAAAATAATGAAGATAATCCAAAAGCAGTTAAGTTAATGGCTTTATGCGCAGCAATATTTTTTTGCTTGATAAAGTACAATGAAAGCAATAGTAATACAGTACAAGTAGCATTGATTAATGCATTCAATTTAGGTAAATACATTACCCAACTTGGCATTATTTCTGGTCTTGGTAAAACCTTTTGATTTAAAACAATAACAGCAATAAAAACTACAATTGAAACTATTGTAATTATATTGAAAACAATTCTATCTTGACTATTTTGGTTCGTGGTATTCATATAAAAGTACTTTTAATTCGTCATCTAATCGCTTCATATCGTTTAAATCAAGGCCATTATAAACTCCTCTAATACAGCGCGATTTATCCATTAATATTACTTGTTGGCTATGGTCAACTGTTTTATCTTCAATTGATACAGGTAGTAAAAAACCTTGCCCAATTTTGAACAAATTTTCTTTATTGGTTCTACAAAAATGCCAAATATTTTTATCAGCTTTAAATCTATTGGCGTAATCGGCCAATACTTTAGTAGAATCGTTGTCAGGATCAACGGTAAATGAAACCAATTTAACCTCGCTCCATTCTTTGGCTTTTTCATAAAATGAAGAAACATTATGGTTCATAGCTGGGCAAACGTCTTTGCAGCTAGCAAAAAAGAAATTAGCTATCACAATATTATTGCTAAGCATTTTGGTATTTAATTCTTTTCCGCTTTGATCGGTAACCGAAAATTCAGGAACTTGGTAAAAAATAGTGTCCTTAATATCTTTTCCATTAGGCTCTGTATGATAACCTAAATGAGGAAGGTGCTTGTAGTTTTGTTTGCTAGCACGCAATAAAAAAAAGAGAGCAACTGGCACTACTAAAAGACCAATTGCTACCCAAAATGATTTTCTTTTCATTAATTATATAAAGTAAAAAACTTACTTAAAGTTTTTTTACGAAAATGATTTTTTAAAATAAACGCATTCCAAATGTATATCCTGCTTCGGTTAAAGCTAACCAAATTAAAAAGCATACAAATATCATTGGTGCAATAATAATCCAAACTAAAAATTTACGTTCGAATTTCATATGCATAAATACCGAAACGATATAAAATGCTTTTACTATTCCTAAAAATACAAAAAGAATATTTTTAGCAAGCGAGTGGCTTGAAAGTAATACGAAATACAAAACGATATCGACTAAAGTTAAAGCAAATAATACCCAAAATGTACGCCAAATTTGGCTTTTCATATTTGCAGGCGATTCGGTGTGTTCTAAATGTTCTATGTGATCCATGATAATTTTTTTATTAATGTGTTAAAATATTAAACTCTTAAATTTTAGAATTATATTAAATAGAAGAATGTGAATACAAACACCCAAACTAAATCAACAAAATGCCAATATAAACCTACTTTTTCAACCATTTCGTAATGGCCTCTTTTTTCGTAAGTTCCGTTAACTACATTTAAGTAAATAACTATATTTAAAATAACACCAGAAAGAACGTGAGTACCGTGGAAACCTGTAACAATAAAGAACAAAGCAGCAAAAGCAGTTGGTCCAAAAGGATTGCTACTTAAGCTAGCGCCTTCAGTAATAAAGTTTGTCCACTCCCAAGCTTGGCAACCTAAGAAAGCTGCACCACCAATAATGGTTAAAATCATGTAGTTCTCTACTTCTTTTTTAGCCATTCTATGGCCAGCTTCAACAGCTAATACCATTGTAACTGAGCTAAAAATCAAAATAAAGGTCATCAAACTTACGAACATTAAAGGCAAGTGAATGCCATGTAAGAAAGGAAAATGATTGAATACTAATTCAGGTGAAGGCCAACGTTCAGTAACAAACATGCCTGCTTTTTGCATTTCTTCAACAAAATTATGCGAAAGGTGAGCAAAAGGTTTTACAACTGTGTTAGGTAATGAGCCTGTAAAAGTAAATCTTACAAAACCATACGCAACTAGTAATGATGAAAAAGTAAATGCATCTGAAAGTAGAAAAATCCACATCATTAATTTACCATAACTTACACTAAATGGTGATTTACCACCACCCCATGTTTGTTTGCTGTCGGTAGTTAAAGTAGCTGAGTTTGCCATTATTATTATTTATTATTTGTTTCTTAGTTTATTTAATTATTATCTGTTCAAAAGTAAAAATACATAAAGATAAATCCAAAGTATTCCTACAAAATGCCAATAAGTATTACACATTGCTATGCCTCTTATTGCCTTTTTATGTACTTTAAATCTAAAAGTTTGTATAAATATGATTACTAAATATAAAATTCCAATTATAACATGTGCCATATGCAATCCAGTAATTACATATACAAATGAACCACTTGGGTTAGCAAATCCAAAATAAATTGAATTATAAACCATTTGGCTCCAACCCCAATATTGCATTATGCAAAATAAAGTTCCTAATACTATTGCTAAACCAAGTCCTAATTTAGTTTGATTCAATTCGTCTTTTTTAGCAGCAATATATGCCCATTGCATAAAAACACTGCTTAAAACTACCACACCAGTGTTTAGCATAAACATAATTGGTAGTTCAAAAACTACCCATTCTCCCTCTCCCCTACGCACTATATAAGCACTTGTAAAACCAGCAAATAGCATTATACTACTCACTAGTAACAACCAAAGTACAAACTTTTTAGGCTCTACACCTGGTTCGCGCTCATCAATTATTTGTTTATTCACAGTTTGTATCATTATTTAAATTTTATCTATCAGGTAAAAAAGTTGAACAATGGGTAGATAGATAATTGCGGCTAACATTAACTTTTTAGCATCAGCTAGTTCACAACTTTTATATAATTTATAGGCGTAAAAACTAAAATACAAGGCACCAAAAACTGCTACAACAGCAGCAACTACTCCTGAAATTCCAAACACCGTTGGTAAAATTCCAATTGGAATTAAAATCAACGAGAATAATAAACATTGGAATGCAGTTTTCTTGGTTCTTCCTGGGTTGAAAGGCAACATTTTGAAACCAGCTTTTTTGTAATCGTCTTCCAAAAGCCAAGCAATACTCCAAAAATGAGGAAACTGCCAAACAAATTGAACGGTAAATAAAACAATAGCTGCTAAATCAATTTTTCCAGTGTAAGCTACCCAACCCAACATGGTTGGAAAAGCTCCGGGAAACGCACCTACAAAAACCGAAATAGGAGTTACACGTTTTAAAGGTGTGTAAACAAATGCATAACTCAAAAGTGAAACTAATGCTAATATTCCACTTAATTGATTTAAGTAAAAACCGATTAAGAAAACACCTACCAATCCCATTAAAGTTGAGCTAATTCCTGCTTCTAAAACGCTCATTCGTCCAGTTGAAACTGGTCTATTAGCCGTTCTAGTCATTAACTTGTCGTAGTCCTTCTCAATTATTTGATTGATTCCATTAGCAGCACCGGTTACCAATAAACCCGCAGCCCCTAAAATAAATACCTCAAACCAATTAATAGTACCACTTGCAGCAGTTAAATAAGTAATAACTGAACTGAATACAACTAAGCTACTCAACCTAATTTTAATAAGTTGCATGTAATCACCATATTTTTGTTTCCAAAAACTTGTTGTTTCAATTGCAATATGTTGTTCTATTTTATCCAATTTATATTTTATTTACTTACTAATTATTTACTAATAAGCTTTGTTTTATTTAAAATCAAAATGGCTACTAAAATTTGTAAGCCAGCAATAATACTTCCTACTGTTAAATGTATGGATGTAACTTGTTTTGGAAAACCTAAATTTACCAAGATACTTCCACTAAGTGCTTGAGAACATAACAGTAAAATAATTCCCAATCCACATTTATAAATTAAAGAACTTCTTTCAAACAAGTTTCTATATTTAAATAGTAAAAATGTTGAAATAAGTAAACTCAAAATTGACCAACTTCTATGTAATTTAAAGATTAACTCTTCCATAAAAAATTTTGGCCATTGAATCCTGTATTGTTCGCCTAAAAGACTAGCCACATGGTCAACTTTTTCGCGAACTTGAGTTCCACTAACTATTTGTATTATACTAATAATTAATGAAAAAATGATAATCAATTTTAAAGAACTATCCGATTTAAATTGAACAATACTGAACTCTTGTGAATTGGTAACTGTAAATATTAATAATGCTACAATTAACAAAGCTATCAGCATGTGAATGGTTATCATCCAAGTTGCTAAATCGGAAGCAACAACTTTGGAACCAATCCAACCTTGAAAACCAACCAAAATAAAAGCTACAAAACTTAGCCAAAATATTTTAGGATTTGATTTTAGATAAGGAAAAGCAAAAACTACTGTCAACAAAATAAATAAACCAATAACAACTCCAACTAACCTATTTAAATATTCAATCCAAGTTTTGTAAACATCAAAATCAGCTATCTGCTTCCCTTGAACGGCAAACTTAGTTTTATAATCAACAGGTAATTGATTGATATTGGTAGGCGGCACATACTGACCAAAACATTTTGGCCAATCAGGGCATCCCATTCCACTTCCTGTACTTCTTACTAAACCTCCTACAAAAATTAGAAAGAAAACTGCAATGATGGTTGCAATTCCAAATCTTCTAAATCTAATTTCGTATTTTTTAGTTTCTAACATTATTTTGAATGACTTTAAATCATTCTATTTATAAAACAACCGCACAATAAAAGTGCGGTTGTTTTTATTTATTAAATTATTGAGCAAAACCCAACCAACGTTTTACAACTGAAAATAAAACTGCTTCTTCTTTTTCTAAAGTAGGAACTTTTTTACGCTCAGGAGCAGGAACCGCTTTTGGGTCAGATAATGGGTCTAACTGACCTTCATCTGGAGTAGTTTGCGGAATGAAATCGCTTTCGTGACCTGGTACGCTGTAATCATATGGCCAACGATAAACGTGAGGAATTTCTCCTGGCCAGTTGCCATGCAAATGTTTAACTGGAGTAGTCCACTCTAAAGTGTTACTTTCCCAAGGGTTTTGAACCGCTTTTTTACCTTTAAACATACTGTAAAAGAAATTGAATAAGAAAATGAATTGTGCTATACCACCGATAAATGCAGCGTAGGTAATGAATTTGTTCATATCAACAAATACATTGAACTGATCGTAAGCAGTAAATGCATAATATCTACGAGGAACACCAGCTAACCCCATAAAGTGCATAGGGAAGAACACGCAATAAGCCGAAACTATTGTCATCCAGAAATGGATATGACCCAAGCTTTCGTTCATTGTTCTGCCAAACATTTTAGGATACCAATGATAAATACCACATAACATACCAAAAATAGCAGCACTACCCATTACTAAATGGAAATGAGCAACTACAAAGTATGAATCATGTAAGTTAATATCTAATGCAGCGTTTCCTAAGAAAATACCTGTTAAACCACCCGAAATAAAGAATGATACTAAACCAATAGCAAACATCATTTGAGGATTTAAACGCAAATTACCTTGCCATAAAGTACCCAAATAATTAAAAGTTTTTACAGCCGAAGGAACAGCAATAATTAATGTTCCTAACATAAATACCGAACCTAAGAACGGATTCATACCTGTAATAAACATATGGTGACCCCAAACAATGAATGATAGAATAGCAATAGCCATGATTGAACCAATCATTGCACGGTAACCAAAAATTGGCTTACGAGCATTAGTAGCAATAACTTCAGAAGTAATACCTAAAGCAGGTAATAAAATAATATACACCTCAGGGTGACCTAAGAACCAAAATAAATGTTGGAATAAAATTGGTGAACCACCAACTCTTTCAATTCCACCAGCTAAATCAGCAGGAATCTCATTTAAGTAAAAAGATGTTCCAAAACTTCTATCGAATACTAATAAAAGAGAACCACCAAATAAAACAGGGAAAGATAAAATACCTAAAATAGCAGTAAATGTAAATGCCCAAATAGTTAAAGGCATTCTAGTCATTTTCATACCTTTGGTACGCATGTTTATCACAGTAGCTACATAGTTAATACCACCTAATAGTGATGATACAATGAACATAATCATTGATACTAACCATAAAGTCATACCAGTACCAGAACCAGGAATTGCTTTTGGCAATGCTGATAATGGTGGGTAAATTGTCCAACCTGCTGATGCTGGTCCACCTTGCACAAATAATGAGCAAATCATAATTACCGATGAGGTAAAAAAGAACCAATATGATAACATGTTCATAAAAGGCGAAGCCATATCACGAGCACCAACTTGTAATGGAATTAATAAATTACTAAATGTACCGCTCAAACCAGCAGTTAATACAAAGAATACCATAATGGTACCATGAATAGTAATTAAAGCTAAATAGAAATTAGGGTCTAATTTTCCACCTTTACCCCACTCACCTAAAATAGTTTCAAAAATTGGAAACTTAGTATCAGGATAAGCAAGCTGTAAACGGAAAACTAACGACATTAACATTCCAATTGTACCCATAATGATACCAGTTATTAAAAACTGTTTTGATATCATTTTGTGGTCCATACTAAAAATGTACTTCGAAATGAAGGTCTCTTTGTGATGGCCGTGGTCATCGTGGTGATGGCCATCGGTATGCATTGCAACTGCGCTCATATATATCTATTATTTTATTTCTAAGTGTTAAAAATTATTTTGAAGCCAATGGGCTATTTTTTATTTTAAAAGAAAATGCATTATTGATTTCAGTACCTTTAGCTGTTAAAGCGGGTTGCTGTTTAATCCATTTGTCAAATTCTTCTTCCGAATCAACAATCACTTTCATTTTCATACGGTAATGTGCACTTCCACAAATTTTATTACATAACAAAATGTAATCAAAATTAGGATTATCCAATTTAACACGCATTTCGTTGGTTGTTAAAGTGGGTGTAAAACTAAATTTAGTTGGTAAACCTGGTACCACATTCATTTGAACTCTAAAATGAGGTAAGTATGCTGAGTGAATTACATCTTTCGCTCTAAAGTGTAAATAAATATCTCTATTAACTGGAATATGTAATTCGCTAGTGATAATATCGTCACCAGCAAATTCTTTAGTACTATCAACACCTAAAGCATTTACAACACCCATTTGACGGAAATCGTATCTGCCTAATTTATTATCAGCACCACTATAACGAGCATTCCAAGCAAATTGGTATCCAAACACCTCTATGTTCATCGCATTTTCTGATTTACTCGAAGTCATATTATTCCAAACTATTAAACCTCTAACCACCAAAATTGTTAGTACAAAAGTTGGAATTATTGTCCAAATTAATTCTAACTTGTGATTATCAGCATAATGTAATGCTTTACGATTTGCACTTTCCTTATATTTGTATGTATACCAAAACAATAGTATTTGTGTAATTATGAATACCACACCTGTTAGAGCTAAAGTAATCATAAACATATTATCATATTCATTGGCATGAGCAGAAGCCGCAGGTAAAGCAAATAATGTTAGTTTACCATGAACCATGAACTCCCAAACAGTTGCAATTAAACCAACAACTAAAAATACTAATGCCAAGTTTGCATTAATCCTTCCCCAATTAATTATTGGTTTCTTTTGAACATCGCCAACTTTCGATAAAATATCGAAAACCATTCCAATAATAAAAACCAACAAAATAGCAATTCCTGCGATTAACCAGTTAATATTACTAGCTGTTGATTGAGCCGCGTCAGCTGCTTCCTCGTTCATATCTTGCGCAAATACTGATAAGCTACT